>JAJDXX010000190.1 GCA_022823055.1 Candidatus Binatia bacterium
CTTGTCTCCCATCCGTGCATCCGTGCTCCACTCCGTTCCTGTTGGTCTTCCCAACAGCCTGATCCGGAGCACTCCTGCCAGCAATCAATGTGTGCAGTTTTCGGTTGCCACAAATGGGAGATTTACAGTTGCCCGCTACACCTTTCTCTTTTTTACCGACTCTCTCGCCGTGGCTCAAATCCTGTGCGCTGATTGGCCTGTCCTGCCGCGGTCGGCGTCCATGACAGCAATTTCTGGGGCCAGTTCAGGCCACTTTCGAGGAGGTCCGGACCGGAGGATCTCCAATCCTGACCATCGCAGTGATCTCGTGTAAGCACGCTAGGCCCCGCCTCGGATGATCGATTCGGGAATCGCAAACGACCTTCCCCGCATTTCGGGTTGCGCGTTTGATGGCCACTCATGCGCTGGATAAACTCCAGGCTGGTGAACTGGCTGCCCCGGTCCGTGTTGAAGATCTCGGGCGGCGGGGCTCCAGAGCCTTGATGAGGGCCTTTTGAGTAGCGAGCCGCCTGCCGTTTGGGAGCCGGCTCCTAATCGTGCAAAGGTGGTTACGCTGGACGCCAATCCTGCAGAAACAATGAGGTCCGTTGCGCCAAACAAGTTTGACCGCGCTTTCTCAAGGCACCTCCTTCAAGAGGGCGGCATTGAGTTGCTTCCAGAGGAATCCCTCAACGATGCAGCCGTCGTCGCCTGTGCGGAGTGTTTCGAGAATGAAGGACTCCGGTTAGGTGCCGCCGGGGTGGGACGGGAGCACTCATCCCTTTGCCCCAGATGCGGAGCTATAGGCGGCGCCAAGCTCACCAAGCGGTCGCTGGCGGCGCTCGCCCAGTCGTTCTTCGTCAGGGGGTCTGTTCATCGTACAGAATTTGGTGCGGCACCGCTCATAAAATTCAATGACAAGCGGGCGACCGACATCGGAGCATGTCCGGGATGGCCGTCCGGCGACGCGGCTCTGTTCGAGGAAATCCTGAAAATCGGATTTTTCTGGTATGGGCCGCCCGAATGGCAGGTAGGCATCAACGAGAATCTGGCAAAGATCGAGCAGGAGGATGAGCGCGAGCAAGTCATCGCCCGCATTCTCCAAGCCTATCCGTCCGAAGTTCTGACAGAAGCCGACAAGTTCTACCGCCTTCGAAAGGTGCCTGGAGATGCATATGCGCTTGGCAAGTTCGATTCGACGGACTGTGACCAATTCGACAGCCCGCCCCTTCCGGCCAAATCAGAGGACGCTGGCAGACTCGACTCACCCAACCTTCCTGTCCTGTACGGCTCGCCGGATCTCCAGACGTGTCTGCACGAATGCCGTGTCACGGTCGAGGACGCTCTCTTCCTAGCGACGCTCCGGCCGGTGCGAGAGCTGAAACTGCTCAATCTCGCGTCCTTTCCCGACGAGCCGCCGTCTCATCCCTGTGAGGATCTTGACCACGCTATGGTTATGCTGTTTCTCGCGGGACCCCACGCATACCCGATTTCAAGGGCGATAGCCCGTGCCGCCCGTGATGCGGGCTACGATGGCCTCGTTTATCCATCGTTTTTCAGCATGCTGCGAAATGGTGTGCAGCCGTTTGAATCCTATTTTGGCCTGTCCAATCGAAGTATCTCCGAGCTTAGGCCTATGGAAGCGGCCAAGATGATCCCGAATCTCGCGATCTTTGGCCGCCCGATTCAAGAGGGCATGTTGACCGTCACCTGTATCAACAGGGTCATTCTCCACAAGGCGACGTATTCGATTCACTTCGGCCCAGCAGGTCTGTAAGCCTGTTCATACAAATCCGCCTCCGGTAAACTCGGGGCGGTTCAGTCTTTCACTGAAGGACGCGCCCCAACCATTCACGCGTAACCGTTTCCCGGTCGCGCCGCCGCTCGGCATGGGAGACTTGCCAGTTTGGCCGCTCAAAGTTCTCAGCCATATCGACGATGATGTAGCGATGACCATCGCGCTTCAGATCGACCCGGCCGTTGGCGCCGATGATCCACAGTACCCGTGGTTCAATCTTGACGATTTCGCCCGACCGGCGGAGGAGTTCGAGCGTCGGTATACGCTTTGCCGCGATGCCGTACTTGCGCATCAACTCCTCATGCATCACGATCGGCGCACCTTGGCGGGCTTCCCATCCATCAGGCAACCAGTCGCCGATCGCGGCGTAGAGGCCTTGCAGACGCCCTTCCCAGTCTTCGACGCGCCGCCGTACGTGCGCCGCATCAATCGTTTCGCTCGTCACCTCATCGAGAACCGTGCTCATCAGATCATTCCACCTTTTCTGGCCATGCACCTCCGTTCATTATGAGGACCGGAACGGGTCTTTTCAACCCGTACGTTAAAGTATTCCAAGCGATGGGCACCCAAGCGGCGCATGGGCGAGTGTTCCGCTCTAGCCAACGACGGCTGGCTGCATGCACAACACGGACAGCCAGACTAAACTGAATTGGTGGAGGGGCGCCGTTACACCAGTCGAACGAAGAGTTCGTTGGCCAGCAGAAGTCCCTGCCGCCCAAAGCGCAGGCGTTGGTCGTCCTCGACCAGCAGACCTCCCGAGAGCCAGTCAGCAACGTCGGGAAAGGCACCCTCGGGCCTCGTCCCGAATCGCCGTTCAAACCGCAACACCGAGACCCCGCCGATCATCCGCAGCCCTGTGAACAGGCATTCCGCCATGGCCTGCCGCAGTTCCGGTCGCTCGCGCTCGGTGACCGCATGGCCCGCCTCGTCCGTCCGCCGCATGTACCCGGTCGGCAGCCGCTCGTTCTGCCAGCGTTCTCCCAAAGGGTCCTCCGGCCGGCGGTGGTGGCTGTGGGCGCCGGCGCCGATGCCGAGGTAGTCACCGCCGTTCCAGTAGTTGATGTTGTGGCGCGATTCCAGGCCGGGGCGGGCGTAGTTGGAGATCTCGTAGCGCTCCAGGCCGGCCTGCGCCAGGGTGAGCTGGATGCGCTCGGCCATCTCGATCTCCACTTCATCGTCCAGCGGTCGCAACAGCCCTTGGCGGTAGCGAGCGTGGAAGGGCGTGCCTTCCTCGATGGTGAGGTTGTAGGCGGACAGGTGCGGCGGTTCGTTTTCCAGGGCCTGTGAGAGGTCGCGGGTCACGCCCTCGACGGTCTGGCCCGGAATGCCGTAGATCAGGTCGAGGCTGAAGTTGTCGAAGCCCGCCTCCCGTACGCTCTTGAGGGCCTGGCGCGTTTCCTCGGCGCTGTGGACGCGTCCCAGGAATCGCAGCAGTTCGGGGTCGAAGCTCTGCGCGCCTATGCTTATGCGGTTCACCCCGCAACTCCGATAGTCGCGGAAGCGGCCGGCATCGACCACGCCGGGGTTGGCTTCGAGTGTGATCTCCGGGCGCTCGTCGAAGCCGAAAAGCCTCGCGGCTTCCTCGAGGACCGCGCCGATGCTGCTCCCGCGAAATGTGGAGGGGGTTCCGCCGCCGAAGAAGACCGTTTTCACCGGCCGGTCCGCCCATGCCTCCGACTCGGAATAGTGGCGCAGTTCCCGCACCAGCGCCCGGGTGTACTCCTCTTCCGGTATCCGCGCCGCGACGTGGGAGTTGAAGTCGCAGTAGGGGCACTTGCTGACGCAGTAGGGGATATGGACGTAGAGCGAGAACGGCTCCAGGTTGCGGCCGTGCGGGGTTGAACTGAGTCGCGTCGCGTCGCGCTTCGTCGACCCGCCATTCGTCGACCCATCATGCGTCGCACCCTGCATCGTCGAACCGCGCTCCGTCAATCCGTACTCCCTCAGGGCTTGATATCCTGCAGGAACCAGTCGGTGGAAATCTCCTTGCCCAAGCCCATCTTCTCGGCGGCCTTGAGGATGCAGTGGCCCATGGCGGCGAACTGGATGCCGATGCCGATGTTGTTGAGGAAGAAGGTGATCTGGTCGGTGCTGGTGCGGCCGGAGGCGCGTCCGGCGAGGAAGTCCGAGATCTCGGGGTAGACGCTCCAGTCGCGGGGCTTCTCCTGGCGGATGCCCGGGAGGTGGTCGACGCCCGGAGGCAGATGGTGCCGGATGCCGCCCATCCGCGTGTGGATGCCGGTGATGTCGGCCTTGTCAAAGACCGTGTCGTCGTGCTCGAACTCGCGGATGGCGTTGTAGTGCACGCCGGGCTCCAGCATGTCGCCGGTGATGATGGCGGATGAGGTGCTGGTGGCGGTGCAGATGATGTCGCAGCCGGCGATGGCCGACGCGACGCTGCCCGTGGGCTCCACCTCGACGCCGTCCGCGCCCATCTCCTCGGCGAAGGCTTGCCGGTGCTCGGGCCGGGGGCTGTACACCTTGACCGTCTTGATGGGCAGCACGTGGGTCAGCAGGCGGAAATGGGCACGCGCCTGGCCGCCGGTGCCGATGAGCCCCAGCCGGGCGGCGTCCGGCCGGCACAGCGCCTGGGCGCCCAGGGCGCTGGTGATGGCCACCCGGGTCTGCTGTATGACCCCGTCGGGCATGATGCCCATGAGCTCGCCGTTCTCCAGGCTGTACAACTGCACCAGCCCGAGGAACAGGCCCCGTCCGGCCAGCGGCAGCTTCTCCAGCCGCACCGAGCCATTGTAAGTTTCCTCGCGCACCACGTCCGAGGTTACTCGCAGGGCCAGGGTGCCGAAGCGCTCCACCGCCCCCTCTACGGACTTGAAGCTGTAGGAGGCCTCGCCCATGGCGTGGTGCGTGTAGATGTGGGTGGTGGGGCGGTTCACAGACCGCCCTTCGGGCAGGTCCCGGTAGGCGGTGGCCAGGGCCTCCAGGCATTCGTCGAGGTCGATGGCCTGCCGTACGTCGTCGTTGTCCAGGATGCGTGTCATGGGGTTCCTTCCGTCAGTAGGCGTCAAATGCCGGTGCCGGCTGTGGACGCCGCTGCCACGTTCTCGCCCGCCGCCACGGCCCGGATGGCCTTGACCCGCTCGGCCGTGGCCGGGTGCGAGTCGTGGTAGGCGGAGTACCACGGATGGGGCGTCGGATTGCTCAAGTTGTTGACGGTCAAGGCCAGCAGGGCCTCCTCCAGGGGCTTGCCGTCCTCCAGCAGCCGCACCGCGAAACCGTCGGCCTCATACTCGTGCCGCCGTGAAATACGGTTCATAAACGGCGCCAGCCAGAATGTAAACGGGCCGGAGATCAACGAGAAGATGACCAGCGCCGTATGGTGGGCGGGCTCGGCGAGCCCGAAGGCGCGGAACAGCGGCGCGTAGTCAAGGAGCAGGCTGAGCACCCACAGGCCCGCGAGCGTGAAGAGGGCGCTCACGCCGAGACCCTTGAGCACGTGTCGCATCTTGTAGTGCCCCATCTCGTGTGCCAGCACGGAGAGGAGCTGCCGGCGATCCAGTTGCTCCAGCAGCGTGTCGAACAGGACGATGCGCTTGGCCTTCCCCAAACCGGTGAAGTAGGCGTTGGAATGGCCCGACCGTCTGGAGCCGTCCATGGTGTAGATGCCGCTGGTCCGGAGCCCCACCCGTTGCGCCAACTCCGCGATGGCGTTCCGCAAGGAGTCGTCGGCCACCGGCGAGAACCGGTTGAACAGCGGCGCGATCAGGGAGGGGTAGATGACCAGCATCAGGCCCTGGAACGCGAACACGAAACCGAAGACGTACAACCACCACCAAGTGCCGGTGGCCTTCATGAGCCACAACACGCCGTAGAGGAAGGGCGCCCCGAGCACCACGGCGAGCAACGCCCCCTTGATCCGGTCCATGACGAACGTGCGCGCGTCGGTCTTGTTGAAGCCGAAGCGCTCCTCGAGGACGAAGGTGGAGTAGATTCTCAGCGGCAGGGACAGGACGGCGAAGACCGCGCCGACGGCGAGGCAGAACAGGATGCCACCGGCCTCCGGCACGGGCAGGAACGCTCCCGCGCCGCGGGCGAGCCCGTCCGCCCACGGCAGTACGCCGCCGAACAGGACCAGCAGCGCAAGCCCGGTCCCGTAGACCCCGGACCAGCGCGCGAAACGTCCCCGGGCGAGCGCATAACGTACCGATTTCTCGTGGGTTTCAGGGCCGATGCTGGCGGCGAAGAGGTCCGGCAGCCGGCCTTCCCGCCACTGTCGCTCCAGGTGCCTCATGTTGGCTTCGTTGAGCAGGGATTCGACGATGAGCTCCGTGGCCAGAAAGCCCAGGAACAGGCAGGCGATGACCGTTTCCATGAGAAATTGCGTAAGACCCGATGCTGTGATTATCTTAGTGTAGGATTCGTGTCCCGTCCGGTCAATTGATGGCGGATTCGCCCGCGCTGTTCGACCGGAAAGGGCACGAATTCGATCTTTCGCCGGGGCGGCTCAGGTTGGCGTCGCCCGGCGTCGCGGAGGTTTCCCATGCTGACCAACAAGGTAAGCGAGATCATGACGACCGCGGTGATCACCGCGGCGCCGTCGAGCACCATCCGGGAAGTGACCCGGCTCATGGTGGACCGCCGGGTGGGCCGGGTGGTCATCACCGAGAACGACGCCCCGGCCGGGATCTTCACCGAGACGGACGTCCTCAGACGGGTGATGAACCGCGTCCTCGACGTGCAGAAGACGCCCATTCGCCGGGTCATGACCACCCCGGTCCAGGGGGTTCCCGAGGGCACCTCGATCGTCGAGGTCCTGGGGCGGATGTACCAGGGGCGCTACCGGCATCTGCTGGTTTACGGCGACGACCGGCGCATGGTCGGTCTGGTTTCCATGCGGCGCGTGCTGAATCTGGTGGTGGAGCTGGGTGCGAACCTGCGCGACACGCGTACGGTGGGAGAGGTCGTATACGGCGCGGTCCCCACCGTCGACGCCTCCATGCCGGTCACCCACGTCATCGACAAGATGGTGCGGGAGCAGACGAGTTGCGTCATGGTCACCGCCGGCGGGAAGACCGCCGGCATCTTTACCGAGCGGGACGTGCTGACGCGCATCGCCCTGGAAGACCGGGACATGGGTCAGGTGCCGGTGTCCGAAGTCATGACCGCCGAACCCCTGGTCGCCGGCGGATCGACTCCGGTCCAGGAGGTGTTGGCGACAATGCGCGACAACGGCTTCCGTCACATGCCCGTGGCCGGCGGAGGCGACGATCTGGCGGGCATCGTCTCCGTGGCGGACGTGCTTCAGTACGCCAAGGCGCTCGACATCGACGACGCGGTGCGCAAGGCCTGGAAGGAAATAGAGGATTTCTGGGAGTCGGAAGAGAACTATACGCCGGGATAGAATGCAGCGGGAACGGCCGCAATCGAGCGGTGGTCACTGTAGAACTGGGTAAGTCCTTGTTTCGGCTACGTTCGGTTGTTAGAATAACCCCCCATTCACGATTCGCCCCACAACACTGGAGAACAACATGCCCGTTGTCAACGATCTCAGCATTAGCGTCGCTACTGCCAACGGTTCGGGAAGTGCCTCTTCCAACAACATCCTGTTCAAGTCCATCTTCAAGATGGGCATCCCCTGTTCCTCCAAGAACATGTTTCCGTCCAACATCCAGGGGCTGCCCACGTGGTACCAGATCCGCGCCAACGCGGACGGCTACCTGGGCCGCAAGGACGTCATCGACGTCATGGTGATGTTCAACGACGACACCGCGGACAAGGACATCTACCGGGTACGCGACGGCGGCCTGATCATCTACGACGACACCAAGCCGTTGCCCGACAACCTGAAGCGCGACGGCGTCCAGTACGTCGGCGTCCCGGCCAACGCTCTCGTTCAGAAGCACGTGGAAGCGGGTCCGTTGCGCGCCAAGCAGCGCAACATGCTGTACGTCGGTGCTCTGGCCTATCTCTTCGGCATCGACATGGAGACCATCCGCGAGGTGCTGAGCGACACCTTCGGCAACAAGCCCGCGGTCATCGAGTCCAACCTCCTCTGTATCCAGCTCGGCTACGACCACATGCGCGACAACAACCTGAGCCAGTCCCTCGCCATGCTGGAGACGATTCCGGGCGGGAACGAGGGCAAGATCGTCACCGAGGGCAACACGGCGTGCGCGCTGGGCGCCATCTACGGCGGAGTCACCTTCTGCGCCTGGTACCCCATCACCCCGTCGAGTTCGCTGGCCGAGGCGCTGGAGCGTTACCTGCCGCGGCTGCGCAAGGACAAGGACGGCAAGCACACCTACGCCGTGATCCAGGCCGAGGACGAAATCGCCGCCACCAACATGGTGGCGGGCGCCGGCTGGATGGGCGCGCGCGCCATGACCTCCACCTCGGGGCCGGGCGTGTCGCTCATGAACGAGACCCTTGGCCTCCAGTACTTCGCGGAGATCCCCGGCGTCTACTTCATCATCCAGCGCGGCGGCCCCTCCACCGGCCTCCCGACGCGCACCCAGCAGGCCGACATCCAGTTGATGCACGTGGCCTCCCACGGCGACACGCGTCACATCATCCTCATCCCCCACGACATGAAGTCCTCCTTCGACCTGGCGCGCAAGAGCTTCGACGTGGCCGAACGCTTCCAGACGCCCGTGTTCGTCATGATGGACCTGGACCTGGGCATGAATCTCTGGGGGTCGGATCCGCTGGAACTCGTGCAGGAGCCCTTCGACCGCGGCAAGGTCCTCAGCCAGGAGGACCTCGACCGGCAGGGAAGCTTCGCGCGCTACCTGGACCTGGACGGCGACGGCATACCGCAGCGGACGATTCCGGGCAACCGCCATCCGCTGGCGTCGTACTTCGCGCGCGGCTCGGGCCACGACTCCCAGGCGCGCTACTCGGAGGACGAGAAGGACTACAAAGAGACGCTCGACCGGCTGCGGCAGAAATACGAGACGGCGCGCGCCTACGTGCCCAAGCCGTTGGTCGAGTACGACGCGGGCATCCACACCGGCGTGATCTGTTTCGGGTCGAGCTACGAGGCCGTGCGCGAGGCGCGCGACCGCCTGAAGGCCTCCGGCGTGAACACCAACCACCTGCTGCTGCGGGCGCTGCCCCTGAGCGAGGAGGTGCGGGAGTTCATGGCCAACCACGAGGTCATCTACCTCATGGAGCAGAACCGCGACGGTCAGATGGCCGCCATCTTCAGAGAGGAGTATCCGGAGTTCGCCACCCGGATCGTCAGCATCCTCATTTACGACGGGCTCCCCGCCACCGCCGGCGAGATCGTGCGGCAGGTCGAGCAGCACCGTGAAGCAGCCACCAACGGCATTGAAACGAAGGTAGACGAGTCATGGCAAAAGCAAATCGCGTCGATCTAACCGAACGGGACTACAAGGGGGCGGAATCCACCATGTGCCGCGGCTGCGGCCATGACGCCATTTCCGCGTCCATCATGCGCGCGTTCTTCGCCAGCAGCGTGGACCCGCGCAGCGTCATCAAGATGAGCGGCATCGGCTGCTCGTCGAAGACGCCCAACTACTTCATGAACCAGGCATTCGGCATCAACGCGGTGCACGGCCGCATGGCGTCGGTGGCCACCGGCGCCAACGTCGGCAACCACAGCATGATCCCGCTGGGTATTTCCGGCGACGGCGACACCTCGGCCATCGGCCTCGGCAACTTCTGCCACATGATGCGCCGCAACGTAAACATCACCTACGTCATCGAGAACAACGGGGTGTACGGCCTCACCAAGGGTCAGTTCTCCGCCACCGCGGACGAGGGCACGGTGATGAAGGGCGGCAAGATCAACGACATGCCCGCCATCGACCTGTGCGAGTTGGCCATCACCCTGGGCGCCACCTACGTGGCCCGGAGCTTCTCCGGCGACCGCAAGCAGCTCGCGCCGCTGATCCAGGGCGCCGTCGCCCACAAGGGCAGCGCCATCCTGGACGTGCTGAGCCCCTGCGTCACCTTCAACGACCACTCCGGCTCCACCAAGAGCCTCAAGTACATCAGGGAGCACCTGGATCCGCTTCACGACATCGACTTCATTCCGCCCTACGAGAACATCGAGGTGGATTACGAGGAGGGGACCGACCAGGAAGTGACCATGCATGACGGGTCGCGCATCACGCTGCACAAGCTCGGCCACAACTACGACCCCACCAACCGGATGCAGGCCGTGACCGCGCTCCACGCCGCGGTCGCCGAGCACAAGTTCCTCACCGGGCTCGTCTACCTGAACGAGGAACGCGCGGAGTTCGTCGACGACCTCAACCTGTGCGACACGCCGCTGTCCTACCTCACCCAGGAACAGGTGCAGCCGCCGGCGATCCGGCTCGACGAGATCAACGCGGAGCTGAGGAAGTAGAACGACACGGGCGCCTAGAGCCATGCCTGCCCGTGAAGTTCTGATCGTCCACACCTCGGACCTGCATTTGGGGGCCGACAGCATCCTGACCGACGGCGACTCGGCCAACGTACCGGTGCTGCGTCAGGTCCTGTCCACCGCCAGGACGCACCAAGCCGACCTCGTCATTCTCGCGGGCGACACCTTCGACCACAACCGCCAGAAGGCCCCGGTCATCGAGGAAGTGGCGGAGGTCATGGCCGAATACGGCCTGCCCATCGTCATCCTTCCGGGCAACCACGACCCCCTGACCCCGGATTCGGTTTACCGCAGGGCCGAGTTCAACCACTCCGGTAACGTGCACGTGCTCGGCCTCACCGCTGAGCAGAGCGCCTTCCCCGACTTGGACCTCGAAGTGTGGGGCAGGCCCCACGTGGACTATCTCGACATGATGCCGCTGCCCGAGCCGCCGGAGCGCCGCAGCCGCTGGCAGTTGGCCGTGGCCCACGGCCACTACGTGGAAGACAAGCCCGACTCCGACATCCTCCTGGGCTCATGGCTGATCCGCCAGGAAAACCTCACCACCAGCGGCGCCGACTACGTCGCCCTCGGCCACTGGAACCGCGCCGTCGCCGTAGGCGACCAGCAGATCCCCGCCTACTACTCCGGCTCCCCCACCTACGCCGGCACCGTCAACGCCATCCGCCTCCAGAGCGACGGCAGAGTCGTGGTGACGCAGATTCCGGTGTGAGGCCCCGATGCAACGGGCGGCTGTTGAACGAGAGCGTACGCTGCACGTGTGGCGTGCCCACAACCGACTCTTGCATGCCGGCGTTGATACCGGATGCGTCTGTGACAAACAGCCGGGCAGATTCCGCAAAGGCCAAAAGGTCGCCGGGTGCGGCAAGTCCCGTTGCTGGCTGTGCAAGAGTGACAAGCTCGCTAAGCGGCCCCGGGTGCGAGACTACCGGCAAGCGATCTGGTACAACGAGACTCCGTAAGACCCGTGTGGCTCCGCCACTCCCAAGAACTCAAGGATACAAGACTCTGTCGAGGGAGAAGCGCATGACAGCCGTGAATAGGGGTTTCATGCTTCAGTGGTGGTGCCCGTGCTTCTTCTGCAGCCCGCCGTGCCCCATGCGCAGGATGTCTTCGCGGGTCACGCGATTGCCGGCCAGGAGCTTGGGCAGCATGAAGTCGAAGGCCGTGACCGGGTCGTGGAGGACGCAGCCGGAGAGGCCGAGAACGGGGGTGTCTCCCAGGTAGCTCAACAGGAACATGGAGCCCGGCAGCACTGGAAAGCCGTGTGAAACGACGTCGGCGCCGCTCCGGCGGATGCCTTCCGGGGTGAGGTCGTCGGGGTCCACGGACATGCCGCCGCTCACCAGGATGATCTCGGCGCCCTTGGAGGCGAACTCCTTGATGTGGCCGGCGATGACGTCGGGGTCGTCGGGTGCGAGGGTGGCGGGTTCCAGGGTCGAGCCCATGCCTTCCACCTTTTGCCGTACCGCCGGCTCGAAGCCGTCCTTGATGCGACCGGTGAAGACCTCGCTCCCGGTTACCAGCAGGTAGACCTTCTTCGCCGGCATGGCCGCGACCGACACGATGGACCGATCCTGGCACAATGCCTCGGCCCGGGCCACCAAGTCTTCCTTCACCAGGATCGGGATGGTGCGGGTGCCGCCCACCACGGTGCCTTCCCTCACGAACTCGCCGGAGGGGAGGGTGGCCAGGATGAGGTCCCCCAGCTCGTTGAAGCGGAACAGCAGCTCTTCGTCCACCTCCAGCATCCCGTCCTGCGCCGCCATCAAGTTCACGCGCCCCTCGCTCGGGTCTGTCAGCGTGAGCCCGTCGCCGGCCGCGGCCCCGGCCAGACGCTTGGCGGCGTCCTCCTCATGCAACTCGTCCGGCGCGAGGTCCATGATGTAGATGTGCGCCTTGCCCACGTCGAGCAAACGCGGCACGTCTTCCTCGGCGATGAGGTGTCCGCGCTTGAAGCGCGGCCCCTTGTGCCCGCCGGGAATGATCTCGGTAATGTCATGGGCCAACCTCAGGCCCACCGCCTCTTCAACCGGAATGATCTTGAGCATCCGTTGTCTCTCCCTGTAACTTCGCTTCTAGCAATGCACTCCAAATCCGTCATTGATATGAAATAAAATTTGTTCAATGATTTCCGGTAGTTAGGGAATCCCGCTACACCCCAATGAGTCATTCCCGCGCAAGCGGGAATCCAGGTGGGGTGGGGCCGGGCAATGAGGCCGCCACACTCCCCACCCCTGGATTCCCGCTTGCGCGGG
>JAJDXX010000010.1 GCA_022823055.1 Candidatus Binatia bacterium
CGGCGTGCCCGGCAGCGTCTCCATGGCGATCCTGCTGGGGGCGTTCATCATCCAGGGCATCGTGCCCGGACCGGATCTGCTGAATCCCCAAAAGCACCTGACCCTGACCTTCTCCTTTGTCTGGATCATCGTGCTCTCCAACATCGTGACGGTGGCGGTGTGCTTCCTCTTCCTCAAGCAGTTGGCCAGGATCACCTTCGTCAAGGGCACCCTCCTCATCCCGTTCCTGCTGCTGCTCATCTTCCTGGGCGGCTTCGCCGTCAAGAACAGCTTCGGCGACATGATCGTCGTGCTTCTGTTCGGCGCGCTGGGATGGCTGATGATGCGCAATGACTGGCAGCGCCCACCCTTGCTGCTGGGACTCGTGCTCGGCGGCATCGCCGACAACAACCTGTTCCTCACCACCAAGATCTACGGCATGAGCTGGGTGACGCGGCCCGGGGTGATCGTCATCGGGCTCTTGATCGCCGGAGCGCTGCTCTACCCGCTGTGGCAGGCGCACAGGCAGCGCCGGCGGGTGGAAGCGGAAGGACCGGCCGTCGAGGGTTACGAGGGCGCCGGTCCGGAGGAAGCGGGAGAAGCATCCAAGTCGGAACGGACACTCTTCGCCGGCTTTTTCGTCGCCCTCTTCGTCTACGTGGTGTACGAGGCCCTCTACGGCTTCGGCGCCATCGAGAAGCAGGCCGCGCTGTTCCCCTTGGCCGTGGGGATTCCGAGCCTTGCACTGGCGGTTGTGGCGCTCGTCCAGGAGTTTCGCGCGCCCGCGCCGGCGGCGCCGCCGGAGACCGCCATCACGGCGGCCGAGCGGGCGTTGCTGCGCCGCCGCACCCTGGCCATCGCGGCCTGGACGGTGGGTTTCTTCCTCATGATCTGGTTTCTCGGGTTCATCACCGCATCGGCGGTGACGACGCTCGCCTACCTCAAGCTGGGGACGGGCGAGAAGTGGAGCATCAGTGTCGCGCTCGCCGCGGTGGCGTGGATTTTCTTCTTCGGTCTGTTCGACTACGGGCTACACCTGCCGTTCCCGCCGGGAGAACTGTTCATCTGGCTCGGAATCGCCTGAGCGTCTCTCAACAGGGTTGAATCATGAATGCATCCTGGGATCAG
Source organism: Candidatus Binatia bacterium (assembly GCA_022823055.1). Taxonomy (GTDB): domain Bacteria; phylum Desulfobacterota; class Binatia; order UBA9968; family JAJDTQ01; genus JAJDTQ01. Next base: position 1,108 of record JAJDXX010000010.1, read on the forward strand.
GAGACGGACGTTGTCGTGGTGGGCTACGGCTATTCCGGCGGCGTGGCGGCCATCGTGGCCCACGATCGCGGCGCCCGCGTGCTGCTTCTGGAGAAGATGGAACATCCGGGCGGCAACTCCATCCTGTCCGGCGGCTTCTTCAGGACTACCGACGACGTGGACAAGGCTTTCGCCTACTTGAAGCGCATGTGCCTCAACACCGTGCCCGACGGGGTGATCTACGCCTTCGCCAGGGAACTGCGCACGCTCTCCGGGTTCATGAGAGAGCTCACCGACGACAGCGACATCCAGGTCCAGGAACGGCCCGGCACCGGCGGCACCTACCGCTTCGAGGGCGGGCCTCCCGGAGACGCCATCGGGCTCCTGGCGTTCAAGAGCGAGGAGGCGCAATGCTATCCTTGGCTCCAGGTCCACGGCACGGGTTGGGTCGCCTTCAAGGTCGTGGATGACAATGTGAACAAGCGGGACATCGAGGTGTCGGTGTCTACGCCGGTGCGGGAGTTGGTGTCGGACGAGGAGGGGAGGGTGACCGGAGTCGTCGCGGAGCGTCAAGGCGAACGCGTGCGCATTCGGGCGCGGAACGGCGTAGTGCTGGCCGCAGGAGGGTTCGAGCACAACGAGCAACTCAGGCTCCAGTACCTCCAGGCGCAGCCCTTCTACCCCATCTGCGCCCTCGGGAACACCGGCGACGGCCTGCTCATGGGGCAGAAGGCCGGCGCCGGCCTGTGGCACATGTGGCACGTACACGGAGGCTACGGCTTCAAGGCGCCCGAATACCCCATCGCCTTCCGGCACCGCATCCAGGGGCGCCACGGTGCTAATCACCGTCCCAAGCCGGGGGAGGAGTTCTCCCTCAAGAGCGGCGACGAAGGGCCGAAGATGATGCCCTGGATCGTCGTGGACAAGTTCGGCAAGCGCTACATGGACGAGTACCCGCCCGCGCCCCAGGACAGCCCCTGGCGCGACATGAGCCTCTACGACGTACACGTCAAGGACTTCCCGCGTATCCCCTCGCACATGATTTTCGACGAGAACGGGCGCATTACCGGGCCGATGTTCACCCCCATCAGCGACCACCCGTCGCGCCGCTACGAGTGGAGCGAGGACAACTCCGTGGAGCTGGCCAAGGGCTGGATCAAGCAGGCGCCCACCATCGAGGAACTGGCGCGGACCATCGGCGTTCCCGAAGACAGCCTGGCGGCCACGGTGGCGCGCTGGAACGAGATCTGCGACCGCGAGGAAGACACCGACTTCCGGCGCTTCGCCGGCAGCTTGTTCCCTATCTTCAAGCCGCCGTTCTACGCGGTGGAGGTGTGGCCCATCATCACCAACACCCAGGGAGCGCTGGCCCATGATCCCGACCAGCGGGTGCTCGACGCCCATGACAATCCCATCCCGGGCCTCTACTGCGCCGGCGAGATGGGCGGGGTCTTCGGCCACCTCTATTTGAACTCCGGCAACAACTCGGAGGCGTTCATCACCGGCATGGTGGCCGGCCGGAACGCAGCACGGGAACCGTGATGTCACGTTGCGTCAACACGCGTGCGTGAGGGAACTTGCGGAATAGCACTCACGCCCGAATCGTCATTCCCGCGGAAGCGGGAATCCAGGGGTAGGGCGGGGTTGAAGCCTGTCCCCGAGTTGACATGAGCGTTCTGGTTACAGGTGGAACGGGTTTCGTAGGGACTCATGTGGTCGCCCAGTTAGCGTCTCTGGGGGAGCGCGTGGTCGCGCTATCCGCCGAAGGCGAGCTGGACGAGGCGGCGCGGGACTTTCTCGGGCAGGCGCTGGCGAAGGTGACCTGCGTCCGGGCCGATGTCCTGGACCTGGGCACCTTGCGTGAGGTGATGGAGAATCACGTCGTCGACCGAGTCATCCACGGCGCGGCGGTGACGGCCATCGGCGATCTGGAGTCCGAGGCGGCCCGGTCGGCCGCGCTGGTGAACGTGGGCGGAACCGCCACGGTGCTCGAAGCCGCGCGGCTCGCTGGCGTGACGCGCTTCATCCATCTGAGTTCAGCGAGTGTCTATGGCGCCACTGATCCGGCCGTACCGCTGGAAGAGACCGCCCCGTTGGCGCCCAGCGGCATCTATGGGATCACCAAGCGCGCGGGGGAAGAAGTCGTACGCCGTTACTTCGAGCTGTTCGGGATCAGTGGCGTGATCCTTCGGCTATCCGCGCCGTATGGACCGCTGGAACGACCCAATCCCTTGCGCACCGTCATGTCGCCGGTGTTCGACTGGTGCCGTGCCGCTCTCGATGGGGACGAGGTTGAACTCGCGGACGATCTGGAGCGCGATCTCACCTATGTCGCGGATACCGCTCGCTGTATCGTGCTGGCATTACGCAAGCGACACTTGAAGTATCCCGTATACAATGCCAGTTTCGGTGAAAATCTTCGCTTTTCCGACATTCTGACGGCCCTGGCGCGGGTCCGGCCCGGATTCCGTTTCCGCTGGAAGGAGGGCGGATCGCTGTCGCCGTTCTTTCGCGCCAGCCTGCGCGGTCCCCTCTCCATGAAGCGGGCACGGGAAGAACTCGGCTTCGAGCCACGATACGACATCGGGCGCGGGCTCGGCCGGTACCTGGAATGGCTGGAGCACCACCCGCTGTAGCCGCAGGAGGAAGCATGCCGAAGCTCATCGACCTGAGCCTGCCATTGACCGCGAACGTCACCGTGGTGCCGGGCCATCCGAGCCTGTCGTTCCACCCGATCCACAGGCACGAGACCCACGGACGCTCCAACACCGAGATGCGCGCCAGCATCCACACCGGAACCCACTGCGACCCGCCGTATCATTTCGTGCCTGGTGGCAAGACCATCGACCAAATGCCGCTGGAACGCTTCATGGGACCCGCGGTCAAGATCGACCTGCGCCGCAAGGTGAAGCCCCGGACCGGCATCACCATCGATGACATCCGCACCTCGCCGGGTTTTCGGGAGCGAGACCTCAAGGGAAGGATCGTGGTGTTCCACACCGGCTGGAACCGGAAGATGTTCGGCGACCCCAACTACTACTTCGACAACCCCTACATCACCGTCGAGCTGGCGCGCTGGCTGGTATCGAAGCGCATCAAGGCGCTGGCCCTCGATTCGCCCCAGGATCAGGTGCGGGGGTCGGGGGAACCGCGTCCCGGTGACTTTCCGGTGCACCGGACCTTCCTGGGCAAGGGCATCCCGTTCATCGAGCACCTGGCCAACCTGCACAAGGTGCGGCAACGCACCTTCACATTGATCGCCTTTCCCATCAAGATTGAAGGCGGCGACGGCGCGCCCTGCCGCGCCGTCGCAGTCGTCTAGCGCCAAACGCAGGACCGCCCCTTTTCGGTTTCCGCGAAAAGAGGCGGTTCACGGCGTCAGCCGCAGCGTCTCAATGCCTCGATTCGAGAAGACCTCAAGCCGGGACCGGTTTGAAACCCGTCCCTACTTGGGCAGCATCCACTTGAGGCGTTCCTTGGTTTCCGGAGACATGGACAGGATCGTCTCCGTGTGCCTCTCGGCCTCCTCGCCGGACACGTAGACGACGTTCAGCTTCGACTTCTTGGCGTCCGCCAGGAAAGCGGGGTCCTGGAGGGTCGCGGCATAGGCGTTGCGCCAGGCCGCCACCCGCTCCTTGGGCGTGCCCGGCGGCAGCGTCACCGGCCGCTGGAAGTTGTACTGCACCGCCCAGGCGTTGAGCATCGCGACGTTCTCCTTGCCCTGGACGAGGTCCGTCACCCGGGGCAGGCCCTGCACTTCCTTGTCCGGCGGATTGCCGTGGACCAGGATCGGTATCAGCTTCTTGTCGCCCTCGGCGTCGAGCATGGATCGCGCCGTCACGCGCATGGACTCGAACGCCATGCAAACCCCGCCCAGCTCTTTCGCCTGAAGAGCCAGCCTGACGATCGCCGTACCCTTGTAGCCGGTGACGACGTCAAAGAGCTTCTTGCCGGTGGCGATGTTGAGGATCGTCGGCAGGGTGGTGCCGGTGCCTCCGGCAGAGCCTACCTTGAGGGGCTTCCCGTGCTTGAGCAGTTCGTCCCAACTCTTGATCCCGGTAAACCCCATCACCGCGCAGCTCGGCCACCCCGTCACCGGTGCGCCGACCCAACCGTAGTTCCGGCCCTTGAAGTGCACGCGCCGGGAGCCCAGCGCCTCGTGGAGCAGGAACACGTTGTTCCAAACGCCGACGGTCAGGCCATCGGGTTTGACCTTGTTGTAGAGGTAGTTGGCGACGATGAGACCGCCCGCGCCCGTCAAGTTCTGCACCACCGGCGTCGGGTTTCCGGGAAAATGCTTGCTGATATGGCGCGCGGCGGTGCGCGTGTAGGTGTCGTATCCGCCACCCGGCGAGGCCCCGACGATGAAGCGGATGGTCTTGCCCTTGAAGAAGTCCTCGACGCTCCAGGCGGTGCCCGAGGGGCCCGCGACGAACGCCAAGGCAATGATCAGGCTGACTGTTCCGACAACGGTTCGCTTCATTTCTAAACTCCCTTGGCGTTGTCGTTCCTTACTTGGGCAGCATCCACTTCAGCCGCTCCTTGGTCTCCGCCGACATGTTCAGCATGATCTCCACGTACTTGTCGATCTGCTCTCCGGACACATACTCGACGTTCAGGCGAGACTTTTTCGCGTCCGCCAGGAACGCGGGATCACTGAGGGTGGCGGCGTAAGCCTTCCGCCACGCGGCAACGCGTTCCTTGGGGGTTCCCGGAGGGAGCGTCAATGGCCGCTGGAAGTTGTACTGCAAGGCCCATGCGTTGAGCATGGCCACGTTGTCCTTGCCCTTGACCAAGTCGGTCACGCGCGGGATGTTCTGGACCTCTGGGTCCGGCGGATTGCCGTGGACCAGGATCGGGATGAGCTCGTCGTCGCCCTTGGCATCGAGCATCGACCGGGCGGTGACGCGCATGGATTCGAACGACATGCAGATCCCGCCCAGCTCTCTTGCCTGCATGGCCAGCCGCACCGGCGCGGTCCCCCGGTACCCCGGAATGATCTCGAAGAGTTTCTTGCCGGTGGCCATGTTGAGAATCGTGGGCAGGGTGGTGCCGGTTCCGCCTGGCGATCCCACCTTGAGGGGTTGGCCCGACTTCACCAGATCCTCCCAGCTCTTGAGGCCGGTAAAACCCATCACGGCGCAGCTCGGCCATCCCGTAACGGGAGCTCCGACCCAGCCGAACTTCCGCGCGTCGAACTGAACCCGTCTGCTGCCCAGGGCTTGATGCACCACGAACTGGTTGTTCCAGACGCCCACGGTCAAGCCGTTCGGCTTGGACTTGTTGTAGATGTAGTTGCCGGCGATGAGCCCGCCAGCGCCCGTGAGGTTCTGCACCACTGGGGTCGGTTTCCCCGGGAAGTGTTTGATGATATGGCGGGCGGTGGTTCGTGTATAGGTATCGTAGCCGCCCCCCGGCGCATGGCCGACGATGAACCGGATAGTCTTGCCCTTGAAGAAATCCGCCACGCTCCACGCCGGTCCCGACATGAGCGCCAATGCGATGCCTGCCGTCGCCACGGCAGTAAGTGTCCGAATCATGACAAGCTCCCTTCTTGGATGGTGGAGACCACCGTTGCTTGAAGGCACACACAATGCAAGACGGCACCTGGATTGTCAAGAACGGGAAGGAGCCTCGGCCTTGGCATGTTGCCTATTCGCGCCCCGTGTTGTAGGTGCAAGTGGCCTGCCGCATGCAGGCGGAAAGGTACGAACGATGCTGAGCCAGCAAGCCGTTGCGCGCACGGTGACCGCGCTGTGGAAGAGCAATCAGTACGACCTGCCCGAGGACTTCAAGTCGTTCCTGCAGGAGCAGCACGACAAGGAGACCAGCGAGTTCGGAAAGGCGCACCTTAAGGCGAACCTGGACGCAGTGGCCACCGCCTCGGCACGAAACATGCCGTTTTGCGCGGATACAGGCCTGCTGACCTACTACATCGGCCTGGGAACCGGCATGATCCACGAGATCGAAGGCGGCTACCGGGCGCTGGAACGGACGCTGCGCGAGGTGAGCGCGGAGGTCACCTCGGACATTCCCCTGCGTCCCAACGCGGTCCACCCGCTGACGCGCCACAATCCCAACACCAACCAGGGTCCCGGATGCCCGGACATCAAGATGAGGGTGGTGCCCGACGCCGACTACCTGGAGATCACCAACGTAGCCGTCGGCGGCGGCCCCGAGCTGGTGGGCAGCAAGTTCACCGTGCTCCCGCCCACCGCGGGAGAGAAGGGCGTGCGGAAGTTCGTGGTGGAGTCCACTATCAACTTGGTGCGCCTGGGCGCCACCTGCTCGCCCAACCTGGTGGGCGTGGGGCTGGGAGGCACCTTCGAAACCTGCACGCGCATGGCCAAGGAAGCCGCGATCCTGCGGCCGGTGGGCGACCGCAACCCCGACTCCGAGTTGGCGCGGCTGGAAGACCAGCTCATGGACGACATCCTGAGGCTCAAGCTGGGGCCCATGGGCATGGGCGGCGCCACCTCGGCCTTCGACGTGCATCTGGAGATGGCCTACTGCCACATGGCGACCCTGCCCGTGGCGGTGTACCTCCAGTGTGCCGCCATGCGCCGGACCACCGTGCGCATGTACGCCGACGGCCGGGTGGAAAGCCGGCCGCTGTCGAGCTGGATGGAGCGGGAGACACCATGAAGACGGTTCACCTAGCGAGCCCGGTGAGCGACGAGGTCCTGCGGGATCTGGACGCGGGCGACTCGGTTACCATCAGCGGCCGGCTGTTCACCTGCCGGTCGCTGACCTACGACCGCCTCATCAATCCCGAGGGAGGGGAGGGCGTCCGCAAGCGCCTGAAGGAGCTCGGCGCCGAGACCGTGTTCCACAGCGGCCCCTTGGTGAAGGAAGGGCCGGAGCAAGCCGAGATGATCGCCATGGTGCCCATGCCGAGCTGGCTCGCAGGCCGCGAGAAGATCGAGAAGGCGGTCGGTCTGCTTGGCCTCAAGCTGATCATCGGCAAGGGCATGCTCGAAGGACTGGAAGAGTTCTGCAAGCGGGCGGGCTGTGTGCACCTGGTGTGCGCCGGCAACTACAACGAGTACGCCGCGCGGGTGGTCCGGGTCATCGACTGCGCCTGGCCCGAGTTGGGACGCCCCGAGGCCATGTGGATAGTGGAGGTGGACGGCCTGGGTCCGCTCATCGTCGACGCGGACACCAAGGGCCGGAGCCTGTATCAGGATATCGACGAGGGCTTCAAGGAGGACGCGGCGTCCTTGCTCGAAGAACTCGACATCAAGCTGGACTAGAACCCCGGAGCGGCCTTCTTTCGCTCCAGCCCTTCCCACGTATCGATGACTTCCCGGTGGGACGCCACCAGCCCGAACTGGCGGCGGGTGTTCTCGAGGGTGCCCTCGTGGAGCACCGGGTCGCCGGTGGCCATGCAGTCGTGCACCATGGTGACGTAGTAGTCAAGCATGAAGGCGTCGCGCATGGTGCTCTCCACGCACACGTTGGTGGCCACGCCGGTCAACAGCACGCTCTCGATGCTCTTGGCCTTCAGGATAGTTTCGAGGTCGGTGCCGATGAAGGCGCTGTAGCGGTGCTTGATCACCACGCGCTCATCGGCACGGGGCTCGATGCCTTCGAAGAAGTCGGCGCCCCAGGAACCCTCGCGGCAGGTCTCCTTGTCCGCGCCCTCGGGCTTGCGGTAGATCCAGGGGTCGGTGTCGGTCCACTCGCTGTGGATGGTCTGGATGTAGATGATGGGCAGGCTCACCTCGCGCGCCTCGTCGATGAGCTTGTAGAGGTTGGGCATCATCTCGAGACCCGAGGTGATGTCCACGCCGCGCTTGGCGCACGCCCCTTCGGGACTGCAGAAATCGTTCTGGACGTCCACTACGATGAGCCCTGCCAGGGAAGGGTCGCAACGCTCCGTGAGACTACGTAAGATGGTCATGCCGGCCTCCTGAATGACTCCTGTTTTGACTCGCTTCAACCAGACCCTTCGACGCCCCTGGGCCGCCGCCTTCAATCGGCCATCATCTCTTTCTGCATCGGGGTGAGAGCACTGGAACAGCCCACCATACTGTTGCGCGTCACCAGCCCGGCCAGTTGCTCCTCGCTCCAGCCCTCCGTCCCCTCCGGACGCCGGGGTACCACCAGGTAGCGGGTCTCCGCGGTGCTGTCCACCACGTGCACTTCGGTGGACTCCGGCAGCTCCAGCCCCATCTCCTTCAGCACCCGGCGGGGGTCCACCACCACGCGCGTGCGGTAGTTGGTGCTCTTGTACCAGTCGGGGGGCTGTCCCAGGAGCTGTCGCGGATAGCATGAGCACAACGTGCACACCACTACGTGGTGCACGTCATCGGTGTTCTCCACCGCGATGAGCTGGTTGGCCGTGGACATGTCGACGCCCAGCTCC
>JAJDXX010000030.1 GCA_022823055.1 Candidatus Binatia bacterium
GGCGTCACGCCCGGGTTACCCCTCCCCGCCCCTGGATTCCCGCTTTCGCGGGAATGACGTAGGGGGGCAACTGACGGATTCGGACCGTGGCCTAAAAGGACTCGTTATTGGACAAAAGGGACTACTATGAAATCCTCGGCCTGAGCCGCAAGGCCGGCGAGGACGAGATCAAGAAGGCGTACCGCAAGCTGGCGCTGCAGTACCATCCGGACCGGAACCCGGGCGACAAGCAGGCCGAGGAGAAGTTCAAGGAGCTGTCCGAAGCCTACCAGGTGCTGTCCGATCCGGAGAAGCGGACCAGGTACGACCAGTTCGGCCACGCCGCGTTCGGCGACGCCGGTCCGTTCGCCGGCGGTTTCGACTTCACCGGCGGGTTCGAGGACATCTTCGGCGACATCTTCGGGGACTTCTTCGGCGGGTCGCCGCGGGGCCGGTCCCGGAGCCGGGCGCAGCGCGGCGACGACCTGCGCTACAACCTCGAGATCACCTTCGAGCAGGCCGCCTTCGGCACCGAGAAGAAGATCAAGATCCCGCGCCACGGGCCGTGCGACGAGTGCGAGGGCAGCGGCGCCGAGAAGGGCACGTCGCCGCAGACCTGTCCCGCCTGCAACGGTTCGGGGCAGATGGCGTTCCAGCAGGGGTTCTTCACGGTATCGCGCACTTGCAGCCAGTGCGGCGGCCAGGGCCGGGTGATCGCCCACCCGTGCGCCTCGTGCGGCGGCGCCGGCCTGACCCGCAAGTTCCACACCATCAACGTCAAGATCCCGGCCGGCGTCGACACCGGATCCCGCCTCAAGCTGCGCGGCGAGGGCGAGGGCGGCCTCCGCGGCGGGCCGCCGGGGGACCTGTACGTGGTCATGCTGGTGCAGGAGCATCCGATCTTCATGCGCGACGGACAGGACGTCATCTGCGACATGCCCATCAGCTTCGTCCACGCCGCCCTCGGCGCGGAGGTCGAAGTGCCCACGCTGGAGGGCAAGGTCAAGATGAAGATCCCCGCGGGGACCCAGTCCAACGCGGTGTTCCGGCTCAAGGGCAAGGGCATCAAGGACGTGCACGGGAGCCGCCGGGGGGACGAGCACGTGCGCGTGGTGGTGGAGACGCCCACGCGCCTGACCGGGCGCCAGAAGAAGCTCCTGCAGGAGTTCGCCGAAGAAGGCGGCGACGACGGCCAGCCTATTGCAAAAGGGTTCTTCGAGAAGGTAAAGGAACTGTTCGACTGAGGATCATCGATGGAAGAATCCGACAAGGATACCGCGGCGCTCGTCGACGACCGGCCCGTGAGCGAGATCCCGGACATCATACCGCTCCTGCCCATTCGGGACATCGTCATCTATCCGTACATGATGATCCCCCTGTTCATCGGCAGGGAGCTGTCCATCAACGCGGTGAACGAGGCGCTGGAGCGCGACCGGCACATCTTCCTCGTGGTGCAGAAGGACGCGGCCGAGGATGATCCCGCGCCGGACGACCTCTACCGCGTGGGCACGATCGCGACCATCCTGCGCATGCTCAAGCTCGACGACGGCCGGGTGAAGATCCTGGTGCAGGGGATGACCAAGGGCATCCTGCAGGAGTTCGTCCGCGAAGAACCCTACTTCGAGACGCGCATCGAGAAGGTCATCGAGCCCCAGGTCATCGAGGTGTCCATCGAGGTCGAGGCGCTCATGCGCAACGTCAAGGAGAAGATCGAGCAGATCCTCAACCTCAAGAGCCTGCCGCCGGAGATCGTCATGGTCACCGACAACGTCGTGGACCCCGGCGTGCTGGCCGACCTGGTGGCCTCCAACCTGCGCCTCCAGATCGAGGAGAGCCAGGCCATCCTCGAGATCTACGAGCCGGTGGAGCGGCTGCGGAAGGTCAACGAACTGCTCACCCGGGAGCTCGAGCTGGCCACCATGCAGGCGCGCATCCAGAACCAAGCCAAGGACGAGATGAGCAAGACCCAGCGGGAGTACTTCCTGCGGGAGCAGCTCCGGCAGATCCACCAGGAGCTCGGCGAGGGCGACGAGAAGACCGAGGAGATGAACGAGCTCAAGGACCAGCTCGACAAGGCCGGCATGCCGCCGGAGGTCAAGAAGGAGGCCGACAAGCAGCTCAAGCGGCTGGAGCAGATGCACCCGGAGTCGTCCGAGTCCTCCCTGGTGCGCACCTACCTGGACTGGATGGTGGAGCTTCCCTGGAGCGTGCGCACCGACGACAACCTCGATCTCCGTAAGGCCAAGCAGGTCCTCGACGAGGACCACTTCGACCTGGAGAAGATCAAGGAGCGGTTCCTCGAATACCTCGCGGTGAACAAGCTGCGGAAGAAGATCCGCGGCCCGATCCTGTGCTTCGTCGGCCCGCCGGGGGTGGGCAAGACCTCCCTGGGGAAATCCATCGCGCGCGCCCTGGGGCGCAACTTCGTGCGCATCTCGCTGGGCGGCATCCGCGACGAGGCGGAGGTCCGTGGCCACCGCCGGACCTACGTGGGCGCCCTGCCCGGCCGCATCATCCAGGGCATGAAGCAGGCCGCCTCCAACAACCCGGTGTTCATGCTCGACGAACTGGACAAGGTCGGCAACGACTTCCGCGGCGATCCCTCGGCGGCGCTGCTGGAGGTACTCGACCCGGAGCAGAACCACGCCTTCAGCGACCACTACCTGAACGTGCCCTTCGACCTCTCCGGCGTGCTGTTCATCTGCACGGCGAACCTGCTCGACACGGTGCCGCCGGCGCTGCGCGACCGCATGGAGGTCATCAACCTCTCCGGCTACACCAACGAGGAGAAGCTCGAGATCGCGCGCCGCTTCCTGATCCCGCGGCAACGCCAGGAGGCGGGGATCTCCGGCGACCTGCTGGACATCTCGCAGGACGCGGTGCTGCGCATCATCGAGCAGTACACGCGGGAGGCCGGGCTGCGGAACCTGGAGCGGGAGATCGCCGCCATCAGCCGCAAGGTCGCGCGCAGGGTGGCCGACGGCCGCACCGCGCGCACGCGCGTCACCCGGCGCAACCTGCACCAGTTCCTCGGTCCGCCGCGCTTCCTCACCGAGACCCCGGAGCAGAACGAGATCGGCGTGGCCACGGGGCTGGCCTGGACCAGCGCCGGGGGCGAGCTGCTGCACGTGGAGGCGTCGCTCTCCAAGGGCCGCGGCAACCTGACCCTCACCGGCCAGTTGGGCGAAGTGATGCGCGAATCGGCCCAGGCCGCGGTGAGCTACGCCCGCGCCCAGGCCAAGAACCTCGGGCTGGAGGAGAACTTCTACCAGAAGCAGGACATCCACATTCACGTGCCCTCGGGCTCCATCCCCAAGGACGGTCCCTCAGCCGGCATCACCATGGGCACGGCCCTCATCTCCGCGCTGACCAAGCGGCCGGTGAGCCGCAACGTGGCCATGACCGGGGAGATCACGCTCCGGGGACGGGTGCTGCCCGTGGGCGGCCTCAAGGAAAAGTGCCTGGCGGCCTTCCGCTCCGGCGTCCAGACCGTCGCCATACCCTTCCAGAACCAGAAGGACCTGGAGGATATCCCGCGCCCGCTGCGCAACAAGCTGAACTTCATCCTGGCGCGGAACATGAAGGACGTGCTCGCGGTAGCCTTCGACGACCCGCCGCCGGGCGGCGCACCCACCAAGGAGCCCGGGTCCGGAACCGCCGCCAAGGCCAGGAAGCAGGGCCGCCCCAAGAGCGGAGGGGACAGGACGGTGCCGGCGAACGCGTAGCGGAGTGCCGCCAGGAAAGCCCTTCGTCGCCCATGAAACTCCGCGACCTCGGAGAATTCGGGCTCATCGACCTGATCCGAAGGAAGACCCCGCGCAGGCGCGGGGTCCGGCTGGGCATCGGCGACGATGCCGCCTGGGTATCCACCGCCGGGGACTCGCTCCTGTTCACCTCGGATCTGCTCATCGAAGGCGTCCACTTCAACCGCGAGTGGATCTCGATGCAGGATCTCGGACACAAATCCCTCACCGCCAGCCTGAGCGACATCGCCGCCATGGGCGGGCGTCCGGCGTTCTTCCTCCTCTCCCTGGCTCTTCCCGACATCGACGCGCGGCAGGCCGCCGCCCTGGTCGACGGCATCCACGCGCTGGCGGCCGAGCACCGCGTGGCGCTGGTGGGGGGCGATACCTGCGCCGCCGACCGGCTCACCATCGACGTGTTCCTCGCCGGCGAGGCGCCCCACGGCGCGGTGACGCGCGCCGGCGCCCGTGTGGGCGACGACATCTACGTCACCGGCACCCTGGGGGACTCGGCGCTGGGGCTGGCGCTGCTTTCGGAGCCGCGCCCCAAGGTGAAGGCGAGGGACCGGAACTACCTGGTGGGGCGGCACCACCGCCCCAGCGCGCGCGTGAAGACCGGCATGCTGCTGGCCCGGGAGGGTCTGGCGCACGCCATGATCGACGTGAGCGACGGCCTCGCCCAGGACCTGGGCCACATCTGCCGGGCCAGCCGCACGGGCGCCGTGGTGCACCAAGCGCACGTGCCCCTGTCGCCGGCCTTCGTGCGGGCGGGCGGCCCCGACGACCTGCGGCACGCGCTCGCCGGCGGCGAGGACTACGAGCTGCTGTTCACCGCCGCGAAGGACGCGCGCAAGGACGTGGAGCGCGTCGCCCGCCGCACCGGCGTCCCCATCACCCGCATCGGCGAGTGCGTGCCGAGGAAGCGCGGCGTCACGCTGGTGGACGAACACGGCGACAGCACGCCCCTGGAAGCCGGCGGCTACGACCACTTCCGATCAACGGCCAGCCCCACCAATTCGTCATTCCCGCGAAAGCTTGCCCCCGACCCCGATCGGGGGCGGGAAGATCGGGGGCGGGAATCCAGGGGTGGGGGGTGGCGGCCTCATTGCCCGGTTCCCCAAAAGGAGTCATTCCCGCGAATGCGGGAATCCAGGGGTGGGGGTGGCGGCCCCATTGCCCGGCCCCCCAAAAGGAGTCATTCCCGCGAATGCGGGAATCCAGGGGTGGTGGCAGGGCGCTACAGCGGCGTTTCCCCGCTCTACCCCTCCTGGATTCCCGCTTTCGCGGGAATGACGTTTCTGGGGGTTGTTGCCTCTCTTGAATGGTGTTTTGACACAACCTGTTCCGCGGGAATGACGATCCGGGCTGTAGCGATTCGCGGGGTCTCTGCTTCATGAGTCTTGACACGGCCTGTTCCGCGGAAATGGCGTATTCGTTACTTCTCCGCTTGGCGGGTCTTGACACAGTCCGTTGCGCGGAAATGCGAGTTGCGGTGTTGTGCGTCTCCAGAGACGACCCATGGAATGCAAGCTGATCCGGCCCGCCGACCTGGACCAAGCGCTGGCGGCGCGCGAGGAATACACGGACGACGGTCTGCCCATCGCCGGCGGCCAGTCGCTTCTGGTGATGATGCGCAACCGGCTGGTCTCGCCGGGCGCGCTGATCGACCTGGAACCCGTCGAGGCACTGCGCGGCATCGAGGTGCAGTCCACCGGCATCTCCATCGGCGCCATGAACACGTGCCGGCAGTTGATCGCCTCACCAGTGCTGCGCGAGGAGGTCGGCGTGCTCCCGGCCGCGGCGCGGCAGGTAAGCTCCACCGCGGTGCGCAACCTCGGCACCATCGGCGGCAACGTGTGCCACAACGAGCCTGGCGCCGACCTGCCGCCGGTGCTGCTGGCCCTGAACGGCCAAGCCGTGTTGCGGCGGCGCACGCACGGCCGGGAAGTCCCGCTGGACGCATTCTTCACCGGCTACTTCGAGACCGCCCTGGAGCCCGACGAGATCCTGTGCCGCATCGACATCGAGCATCCGCCGGCGAACGCCGCCGGGGTCTACCTGAAGCACGCCATCAGTCCCGAGGACCTGGCCATCGTGGGGATCGCCGTGGTGGTGGTGCCGGACGCGCAACGCCCGGGCGCCGTGGCCGAGGCGCGCATCGGCATCGGCGGCGCGGCTCCCGTGCCGCTGCGCGCGACCCGGACCGAGGCCGCGCTGAAAGGCGCGGTGCTCGACGAGAAGACGGCGCGGGCCGCCGGCGAGATGGCGAGCACCGAGGTGGATCCGGGCTCGGACCCCCACGCCAGCGCCGGCTACCGCCGCAGGATGGTGACGGTCTTCGTCCGCCGCGCGCTCATGCAGGCGGCCGGGCGGATCGAGGAGAACGGCCATGGCGCTGCTTGATCTCAAGGTGAACGGGCAGGAGGTCCGGGTGGAGGCCCCGGACACGGCGCTCTTGCTGGATGTGCTGCGCGAGCGGCTCTTTCTCACCGGCGCCAAGCGCGGATGCGAGACCAGCCACTGCGGCTGCTGCACCGTGCGGGTGGACGGCATGGCCGTGCACGGTTGCGTGGTGCTGGCGGCGCGCTGCCAGGGCAAGGCGATCACCACGGTGGAAGGATGCGGCGACGGCATGGAACTCGACCGGCTCCAGCGGCTGTTCCTCGAGCACGGCGCCGTACAGTGCGGCTACTGCGGCCCGGGCATGCTCATGGCCGCCAAGGCCCTGCTGGAACGAAACCCTCAACCGACGCTCGACGAGGTGAAGAAGGGGTTGGACGGCAACCTCTGCCGCTGCACGGGCTACACGCCCATCTTCGACGCCATCCTGGCCTACTCGCGAGGCGAATGACCGCGCTCGTGTGTTCTTCGACCCGCCTCGCCCCGCCTGGATTCCCGCTTCCGCGGGAATGACGTAACCGGTACGTTGTCATCTCGCGAGTTTTGACACAGCCTGAGAAGCAGGAATGACGCTTGGTGTCGGACGTACCATGCATCGGTGATGGAGCCAGACACGGGAACATGACACAACCGGCAGCCTACGCCCCCAACAAAGCCCCCGTAGCCGTCGCCGGCGTCATGCTGGCGGTCTTCCTCTTCGCCATCGACGCCACCATCGTGAGCAGCGCCATGCCCACGGTGGTCTCCCAACTGGGCGACATCGACCTGTACAGTTGGGTGTTCTCGGTCTACATGCTCACGTCGGCGCTGGCCACGCCCATCTTCGGCAAGCTCTCGGACCTCTACAGCCGGCGCACCCTGATTCTGCTGGCCATTGCCACCTTCGTGCTGGGCTCGGTGGCCTGCGGCGCGGCCCAGACCATGACGCAGCTCATCGTCTTCCGCGCCGTTCAGGGCATGGGCGGCGGCGCCGTGTACGCACTGGCCTTCATCATCGTGGGAGTGGTGTTCCCGGTCGAGCAACGCGCGCGGATGCAGGGACTCATCGCCAGCGTCTGGGGCGTCGCCTCCGTGCTCGGCCCGGCCGGCGGCGGATTCATCGCGGAGTACTGGGACTGGCGCTGGATCTTCTGGATCAATCTACCGCTGGGGGTTGGGGCCGCCGGGCTCATCCTCGCGGGCTTTCGCGAACAGCGCACGCAGGGTGCGCGCCGGTCGCTGGACCTGCCGGGCGCGGCGATCCTTCTGTCGGCGCTGATGCTGCTCTTCTACGGCCTGCTGGTGGCGGCCAACCAGCTCGACCTCGTCACCGCCGAATCCGTCTCGGTGGTCGTGGGAGTCGTCGTGCTGCTGACGCTGTTCATCTTCATCGAAGGCCGCGCCCGGGATCCGCTGCTGCCCATGGCGCTCTTTCGCTTGCCCGGCTACAGCCGGCCCGCCTACCTCAGCCTGCTGGCGGCCATGGGCATCTTCGGCTTCATCGGGTTCCTGCCCCTGTACGTCCAGGGTGCCCTGGGCGGAAGCGCCACGCTGGCCGGCGTGACACTCCTGCCGTTGAGCGTGGGATGGACCGCCGGGAGCCTGACCGCCGGCCGCGTCACTCCCCTCTGGGGGTATCGCAAGGTCTGCACCACCGGGATGGCCCTGATGGTGGCGGGCTACATCCCGTTCATGCTGCTGGAAGAAGCCGGCGGCATGACCGTGATGCTCATCGCCACGAGCGCGGCCGGCACCGGCATGGGCATGACCAACGTCACGGCGCTGGTGGCCGCCCAGGGCGCGGTGCCGTTCCAGAACCTCGGTGTCGCCACCTCCACGGTGATGCTGTTCCGGACCATCGGCGGCGCCCTCATCCTGAGCATCATGGGCAGCATCCTGCTGCAACGCATGAACGCGACCTTTACGACCATTGCCGGGGATCTGAAGACATCGATGCCGGAGTCGGCGCTTCAAACGCTCCTGAACCCGCAGAACCTCCTCGACCCCGCCACCCGCGCGCTGATACCCCCCGACCTCATGCCCACCCTCATCGGCGCCTTGGTCAATGCGCTGTGGTGGGCTTTCCTCGTGGGACTCGCCGCCGCGGTGGCGGGGCTCGTGCTGAGTTGCTTTCTGGAGAGCAAAGGGAGAGCTTGAAACGACTCGTCGTGGGGCCGACAGACTCGGGATTCGCGCCACGATACCAAGGACGGCTGACTCCTCGGTCGCGCCGTCTCGGCTTCGGCTACCACTTGGGTGGAGCGGAGCTTGGAGCGCCAACGCTGTTACGCGAGTAATTCCTCCAACGCGTAGAGCGTCTTTTGCGGGATTTGTTCCAGCGGGTAGTAGCGGGTCACGATATCCAGCGCCGCTTGATAGTCGGTCAGATTCAGGTAGCGAAGGAGAAAACGCACGTCGTCTTCATCGCGGAACTCCTCGCCCAGGCGCATCGCCAGACACTTCATTGCCAACAAATACTCGGGGGCCGCTGTCAGGACGCGCAGGTGGGACGACTCCAGGTATGGATGAAAGTCACCCTTGTCGCTCAAGTAGCCCTTGACCGCGTCATTGAGCCAGTCGGGGGGTAATGCGGACGCTGTGGCAATGCGTCGGGCCGCATCCCGTACCTCCCGTGCGGGTCTGAAGAAGGCGTCGATATCCTTGGTCGATCGCCGGGCGTCGAATACCAGGCACATGACCGCGCCTCCCACCAAGTAGACTTCTCCGGTGATCCCCTTCCGGGACAGTTCTTCATTCAAACGGTGGAACAGCCGTTCGATGTCGCGTTTGGAGTACTCCACGAGTTTAACCGGGCTAGACCCGCTGGCCGACGCTGCTGTCGACAAACAGATTTCGGCGCCGGAACGGCGGCGGCGAGATTGTCAGCAGGTACAAACGCAGGCTTTTCAACGACGAAGCGAACCAGGGCCTTTCCAACGGCGGGACGTCCCTCGTCCAGCCAGGGACAACGGTGCCCTTCAACGCAGCAACGTACTCGATCATGGCCGCGAGGTAGTTCGCTTCGAAAGGCGGAAGAACGACTTCCGGTGCCTGCCGGACGGCCTGCTCGAATTCCTTCCCGTTCAGCCTGCCGAACAAGTCATGCAGTTCGGCAAATGTGTACGAGCGCGCTTGGGAACGGGTCACAAGCTCCCGACACAGAGCCTGAAACTCTCGTTCCACGGGCGGGAGCACCAGGTCCAGCACCCAATTGGACACGTCCATGCCGGCGCTCGCCGCCCTCTCCTGGATACGCGCCTTGTCTTCGGCGCTGATACGGATTTGAAGCTGTTGATTCTTGCCCACTTTGCCACTGTAGCGATCATGGCAAGCTGTGTCAATACAGCGTATTGACGCCAGTCCACGCATAAGCTCATGTCCCATGCAGAGAGCACCGAGCGGGAACTTGACGTTGTATGCATCGTCATACACGATAGCGTGACAGCCACGAGGCAGGAAATCTCATGCGAATCAATGCCAGACTGGACGACGAACGGGCCGAGAAGCTGAATCAGCTTCAATCGCTGACACGGCTCAGCGCTAGCGAGATCGTGAAGCGCGCCATCGATCTCCTGCACCGGCAACAGGTGCGACGGTCTAGGGAGAGGCTCGACGCGTTGCTGTCGAGCGACTTCGTTGGCTGTGCCGAAGGCCCGGAGGACCTGGCGGGCCGGTACAAGCAGTACCTCACGTGGGGTCGCTGGAGGGACGTGGAACCGTTCCACAGTCCGCTGCAGAACGCCACCCGGACCCCGTGAAGCTACGTTGACCTTCCCAACACTCTTGTCTATGCTCCAACACAGCCCGCAGGCCATCCTGACAGCCCAGACCGGAGGAACAAGTGACCAATTCGCCCGCCGCCTTCACCGAAGAGACCGTCGACATCGCCGGCATATCCGTGCAACTGCGAAGCGGAGGCTCCGGAGAGCCGTTGCTGGTGCTCCACGGCGAGCTGGGCGTGCCTGACTGGCTGGAGGCCCACGAGCTTCTGGCCCGACACTACTCCGTATGCGTTCCTTCCCTGCCGGGCTTCGGCACCTCGTCGTTTCCCGACTGGTTGATGTCGGTGCGGGACCTGTCCGCGTGGGTGAACTGGTTCGTGCGCGAGTGCGGCCTGGCGACCCCGCTCAACGTCGTCGGCTTCTCCATGGGAGGCTGGATCGCGGCCGAACTGGCCACGACCAACAGCGCGCTCTTCTCGAAGATGGTCCTGGTGGGAGCGGCCGGCCTCAAGCCTCGCGAGGGGGAGATCTGGGACTATTTCCTCAACTCCGCCAAGGACGCGTTTCAGCAGTCGTTCCACGACCACGAGTCGGCTCAATACCTGAAATATTACGGAAGGGACTGGACCCCGGACGAGGCCGAACAGGTCGAGACCAACCGGGAGGCGGCCATCCGGTACCTCTGGCGCCCGTACATGCACAGCGTCACTTTGCCCGACCTGCTCCCGGCCATCGCCACCCCAACCCTCCTCGTATGGGGCAGGCAGGACGGGATCGTCCCCATCAGCAGTTGCGAGCTTTACCAGCAGGGAATTGCCAATGCCCAGGTTGCGGTCATGGAGGACTGCGGCCACATGCCCGAGATGGAGAAGCCGGAGGAGTTCGCCAACACGGTGCTCGGGTTTCTGAAAGGTTGACACGCCCTGGTGGATTACAGGCAGCCAGTCGACTGGCGTTGAGCTTCCTCTCCTCGGTGGAGGCGGGGGAACAGGGAGTGAAGAACGATGTTCATAGGCCACTTTACGGAAGAACCCTGGCAGAAAGAGGACTGGCCCGTTGAATGGGGTTCGGGCGTCATGGCGGTCAGCAACGCCGAATACGACCCGGTCCGCGCCTCCAACCTCTACCATCGCTACATCGACGAGAAGGTCTATGCCGAGGAGATGGGCTTCGACGGCATCATGGTCAACGAGCACCACAGCGCGCCGTTCTGCATGAACGGCGTGGCCAACGTCAAGGCCTCCATCCTGGCCCGGGTCACCAACAAGGCCAAGATCCTGCTTCTCGGCAACATCCTGCCCATCCACGACGATCCCCTGTGGCTGGCGGAGTCGCTGGCGATGATCGACGTGATCTCCCGGGGCCGCCTGATACCCGGCGTGGTCCGGGGCGGCGGCAGCGAGAGCCTGACGCACAACATCCCGCCCCACTACAACCGCGAGCGCTTCGAGGAAGCCCACGACTTCCTCATCAAGACCTGGACCACCCCCGGCCCGTTCCGCTGGGAGGGCAAGCACTTCCACTACCGGTACGTGAACCCCTGGGCGGTGCCCTACCAGAAGCCGCACCCGCCCATCTGGGTGCCCGGCACCTCCAGCCGGGAGACCGTGGAGTGGTGCGCCCGGCACCGCTACCCCTACATCATGCTGGCCAGCCAGATCGACCTGACCCAGCAGATGTACCAGGTCTACTACGACACGGCCCGGGAGGTGGGTTACGAAGCCGGGCCGCAGCACCTGGGCTTCATGTTCTTCTTCCACGTGGAGGAAACCGAAGAGCGGGCCATCGAGGTGGGCCGGACCCTCACCCAGGGCGTGCGCAGCCCCTACGATCCGGGCGCCCAGAGGCCGAAGCCGTGGATCGCCGGCCCTCCGGGCATCGCCACCAAGAGCGCCCGGGCGCTCCGGCGCAAGATGACGGCCGCGGACTCGTCCGGCCGCACCCGCGCGGGCGCCAGGGCGACCTTCGAAGACCAGGTGGCCACCCACGGCATGGTCGTGGGCACCCCCGACAGCGTCATCCCCAAGGTGCGCTACATCCTGGAGCAACTCAGGCCCGGGACCATCATCTTCCGCACGGGCGACGGCGCCATGGACCACGAGTCGCAGATGCGGACGTTGAAGCTCATGGGCGAGGAGGTCATGCCCAAGCTCCGGGAGATCGCCGACGAGCTGGGCCTCCCCGGCCCCTACGACATCGATCCCATGACGAACGAGCCCGTGACCGCCATGGCTTCATAGGAGCTTTGCGTCGCAGAAGATTGGTTGGTTTGTCACGCCCTGTTGAATTCGTCATTCCCGCGGAAGCGGGAATCCATGGGTCGAGGTGGGGTACCGTGGCGGTCTCTCCGCCGCCCCGGCCCCTGGATTCCCGCTTCCGCGGGAATGACGAACACGGGGCTTTAGCCGGCTGGCCGCATGCCGGGAGGTGACCCATGTTCATCGGCCATTTCACGGAAGAGCCCTGGCAGGTGCCCGACTGGCCCGACGAGTGGGGCACCGGCATTCACAAGGTCAGCAACGCGGAGTACGACCCCTACCGCGCCGCCAACCTCTACAACCGCTACCTCGACGAGAAGATCTACGCCGAGGAGGTGGGGTTCGACGGGCTGATGGTGAACGAGCACCACAGCGCGCCCTTCTGCATGAACGGTGTCGCCAACGTGCAGGCTTCCATTCTTGCCCGCATCACCACCAAGGTTAAGATCCTGCTGCTCGGCAACATCCTCCCCATCCACGATGATCCCCTCTGGCTGGCCGAGCAACTCGCCATGATCGACGTCATCTCCCGCGGCCGGCTGATCCCGGGGATCGTGCGCGGTTCCGGGGGCGAGAGCATCAGCCACAACATCCCGCCCCACTACAACCGCGAGCGCTTCGAGGAGGCCCACGACTTCCTCATCAAGACCTGGACCACGCCCGGCCCCTTCCGCTGGGAAGGCAAGCATTTCCACTACCGCTACGTGAACCCATGGGCCGTGCCGTACCATAAACCGCACCCGCCGATATGGGTGCCGGGAACTTCGAGCCGGGAGACCGTCGAGTGGTGCGCCCGGCACCGCTACCCCTACGTCATGCTCTCCACGCAACTGGAACTCACCCGCGAGATGTTCAAGATCTACTACGAGACGGCGGAGGAGGAAGGCTACGAGGCCGGTCCACAGCACATGGGCTACATGTTCTTCGTCCACGTCGAGGAAACCAAGGCCAGGGCCATGGAGGTGGGGCGCACCCTGACCCAGGGCGTCCGCAGCCCCTTCGACCCGGGCGTCCAGCGGCCCATCCCGTGGATCATGAGCCCGCCGGGCCTGAACAGCCGGAAAGCCGTGGCCCTTCGGCGGCAGATGACGGCGCCCGACGCCACGGGGAAGACCCGCGCGGGCGCCCTGGCCTCCTTCGAGGACCAGGTCGCCACCAGGGGCATGATCGTCGGCACCCCTGAACAGTGCGTGGAGGACATCCGCTACATCATGGACTACCTGCGCCCCGGAATCATCATCTTCCGCACCGGCGACGGCGCCATGGACCACGAGTCCCAGATGCGCACCCTCAAGCTCATGGGCGAGGAGGTCCTGCCCGCCATGCGCGACATCGCCAAGGAGCTGGGCCTGCCCGGACCCTACGAAGTGGACCCGGCCACCAACGAGCCGGTGACGGCGCTGGCGTCGTAACGGCGTACTTACCGTCTTTCCACGAACCGGGTAGACCGAAGCGTTCCGCTCGTGAACGGCGTCCAGTGAGGCCTTCAACGGAAACCGCTTCCACATGCGTAACGACGCTTTCGACGCCTTGGTGATCGGCGCGGGAGTCAACGGGCTCTCGGCGCTGTATCACCTCGCGCGGCTGGGCGTGAGCCGGCTCGGGCTGGTGGAGCGGTTTTCCATCGGGCACGAGCGGGGCAGCTCCCACGGCGCGGCGCGCATCACGCGCAGCGCATACACCGCGCCGGAGTACGTGCGCCTGATGCAGTGGGTGCACGCGGAGGAGTGGCCCCGGCTGGAGAAGGACGCCGGCGCCCGTCTCGTCCACCCGAATCCAGGGCTTTTCGCCGGGGCTCCCTGCGAGGGCTTCAACAGCTACATCCGTGCGGTGGAACAGGAAGGCGTGGACGTGGAAGTGGTCACGCCGGACGAGGCGCGCCGGCTCTACCCCCAGTTCAAGCTGGAGGGCGTCGAGCGGGTGCTGCTCGACCGGACCGCGGGCATCGTTGCCGCCAGCGAGACCATGGAATCACTCGCTCGGCTGGCGCGCGTGAACGGCGTGCGCATATTCGAGAACACCGTCGTTCACGGGCTCGACCCCGGCGCCGAGCCCGTCGCCGTCGAAACCAGCGCCGGAGTCCTCGAGGCCGAGTGCCTGGTCGTGGCCGCGGGCGCGTGGGCCGGACAGTTGCTCCCGTTCCTGAAACCCAGGCTCCAGGTCGTCCGCCAGACAGTGGGGTATTTCGTGCCCCCGGACAACATCGACGACTACCGCCCAGGCCGCTTCCCTGTGTGCATGTACATGGGGGAGGAAGAGAACGACGTGTTCTACGGCATGCCGGAGTTCGGCCGCACCGGCGTCAAGTTGGCCCGCCATGTTCGATACGGCAGGGACGACGATCCCGACGATCCGCCGGATTCCGTGGCCCAGTACCGGATCGACGACTTGCACCGCTTCATGGCCATGTTGTTCAGCGCCAGGGGGTGGACCCTCGCCGGCGCCGAGCACTGCCTGTACACCGTTTCCCCGAACGAGGATTTCATCATCGACCACCATCCCCAAAACCCGCGCATCGCCATCGGCGCCGGTTTCTCGGGCCACGGCTTCAAGTTCGCCCCCCTCAGCGGCAGGCTGCTGGCCGAATTGGCGTGGGAGGGGAAGTTCTCCATACCCGAGGCAGAGATGGCACGGCGGCTCTTCTCGCTGCCGGACCCGCTCACGACGTAAAGTCCATCTCGTACAGGTCGTAGTGCGACTTGTGCATGCCCAGGCTGTCATAAGTCTTTTGGGCGACGGCGTTGGTGCGCTCCACGTAGAGGCGTATGCCGCAGACGTCGCCGCGGGTGCGCGCCAGGCTCAACACGTGGTCGTACATCGCGCGATAGACGCCCCGTCGCCGCCAGCCAGCGTCCACGTAAACGCTCTGGATCCACCAGAAGGTGGCGTTGCGCCAATCGCTCCACTCATAGGTGATGAGCAGGCTTGCCACTACCGGAGCGGTGCCGCCGTCCGCCGCGTCCGCCACCGCCACGAGGTAGAGACCTTTCTCCGGCGCCTCGAACACGCCGGCGACGCCCTGCCGCAGTGTGGTCGCATCCAGCCTCTTGCCCTCGGTCTCCAGGGCCATCGCCTGCTGGAATGCCGCGATGCGCTCCATGTCCGCCAAGGTCGCCGTTCGTACACGTAGATCGTTCATGGGTCTCCGTCTCCGAAAAAGCGCATCAACCCCTCAATCCCCCTCCAACAACGGCTCCAGCACCGGCCAGACGTTTTCCAGCAGCAGCGGCTGGGCCTTGGCGTTGGGGTGGATGCCGTCGCGCTGCATGAGGTTCTCGTCGAGGGCGACGCCTTCGAGGATGAACGGCACCAGCGCCGCACCAGTCTCGGCGGCGACGTCCGGGTACATCCGGCGGAAGGACCGGGTATAGCGCGGCCCCAGGTTGGGGGTCATCTGCATGCCGGCGAGCACGGGCTTGGCGCCGGCCGCGAGCACGGCGCGGGTCATGGCCAGGAGGTTGGCGCGGATGGAGGCCACGGGGTAGCCGCGCAGGCCGTCGTTGCCGCCGAGCTCGATGACGACGATGTCGGGCTCGTGGGTGGCCAGGGTCTTGGGCAAGCGGGCGAGGCCGCCCACGGTGGTGTCGCCGCTGATGCTGGCGTTGACCACGCGGTGGCGCGGTCCCAGGCGCTCTTGCAGCAGTTCTACCCAGCCGCGTTCGCCCTTCCCGGTTTGAAGTCCATAGGCCGCGCTGATACTGTTTCCCATGACCAGCACGGTCTTGCCCGCGTCCGAAGCCGGCGCGTGCCCGGCCGCGGCGGCAAGCGCGGCCACGAGCAGGGAACCCCACAACAGTCCAATCAGAAAAGCCGGCGACCGTCTCATCGAGTAACCATTCATGTCAGGATGCATATTGCGGGCCAGGGCCGTGGTCAAGCGCGTGCCCACATCCGAGGGCGATTTGACCATACTGGACGGTATCGATCTCATGGTCGAGGCCGGCGCGCAGGTGGCGGTGGTGGGCGAATCCGGCTCCGGCAAGACCACCTTGCTCAGCGTTCTCGCGGGACTGGACCTCCCCACCAGCGGCGACGTCTGGCTGGACGGGGAGGAAATCACCGCCCTGGACGAAGAGCAGCGCGCCCGGGTGCGCGCCCGCAGCGTCGGGTTCGTGTTCCAGTCCTTCCAGCTCATCGACAGCCTCACGGCGCTGGAGAACGTGATGCTGCCGCTGGAGTTGCGCGGCCAGCGGCAGCCGCGCGAAGACGCCCTGGGCTTCCTGGAGCGCGTGGGCCTGAGCGCGCGCACCACGCACTACCCGCTCCAGCTCTCGGGTGGCGAGCAGCAGCGCGTGGCTATCGCGCGCGCCTTCGCGTCGGGTCCGAAGGTGCTCTTCGCGGACGAGCCCACCGGCAACCTCGACACCGCCACCGGCGGCAAGATCGCCGACCTGCTGTTCGCGCTGAACCGCGAGGCCGGCACCACGTTGATGCTGGTAACCCACGACGCCGCGCTGGCGGGCCGGTGCGCCGACGTGATCGCCCTGGACGCCGGCCGCATGCAGGCGTCGCGGGAGGCAGCGCCGTGACCCGGAGCCTCCAGGTCACCGTGGCGGGCTGCAACGGGCGTACGCAGCCTTCGCCGGGGCCCGCGCCATGACCCTGTCCCTGGCGCTGCGGCTCGCACTGCGCGACTGGCGCGCCGGGGAGTTGCGCCTGTTGCTCGCCGCGCTGCTGTTGGCGGTGGGCGCGGTCACCGCGGTGAGCCTGTTCGTCGACCGTCTGCAACGCGCGCTGGTGGCGGAATCGGCCACGCTCCTGGGCGCGGACCGGGTCATCGACGCCTCGCGCGCGGTGCCGCAACGCTTCCGCGATCTCGCCGAGGCGCGCGGCCTCGCCCTGGCCGACGTCATCCGTTTCCCGTCCATGGCCTCCTCGGACGCCACCGGGCGCAGCCAACTGGCCAGCGTCAAGGCGGTGACCACGGGCTATCCCCTGCGCGGCACGCTGTGGGTGGCCGGCGAGCCCTTCGCCCGCGGCCGGCGCACCGACGGCCTGCCTGCCCCGGGCGAGGTCTGGCTGGACTCGCGCCTGTTTCCGGCCCTGGGCGTCAAGGTGGGCGACACGGTTTCGGTGGGCTACGCCGACTTCACGGTGACGGCCGTGCTGGCGTCGGAGCCGGACCGGGGCGGCGGCTTCATGGGCTTCGCGCCGCGGCTCCTGATGCACGCGGAAGACATCCCGGCCACGCGGGTGATCCAGCCCGGCAGCCGCATCCGCTACCGCCTGCAGTTGGCGGGCGGCGACGACGCGCTGCGCTCGCTCCACGACGCCATCCGCGACGAGCTGTCGCCCGGCTACCGCTGGCGCGACGTGCGCTCCGCCAACGCGCGCATCGACAGCGCCCTGGATCGCGCCGAGAGTTTCCTGCTGCTGGGCGGCCTGTTGACGGTGCTGCTGGCCGGGGTCGCCGTGGCCCTGAGCGCCCGCCGCTACGCGCGCCGGCACTACGACCACGTGGCCGTGCTGAAGACCCTGGGCGCCACACCCGCGGAGGTCCAGTGGGGCTATACCCTCGTGCTCCTGATCATCGGCGTGGCCGGTGCCCTGGCCGGCCTGGCCCTGGGCGCCCTGGCCCACTTCGGCATCATCTCGGCGCTCCGCGGCTTCCTGCCGGTGTCGCTGCCGCTGCCGGGGGCGCAACCCGTGTGGGTGGGTCTTCTCACCGGCTTCATCTGCGTGCTGGCGTTCGGCCTGCCGCCGCTCCTGCGCCTGCGCGGCGTTTCGCCCATGCGCGTCATCCGCCGGGACCTGGCGCCGGGAACGGCCTCCGCGTGGACCTACGGCTGCGCCGCCGCCGGCGGCCTGGGCCTCCTGGTCTGGTACAGCGGCGACGCCACGCTGACGGGATGGGCGCTGGCGGGGGCGGCCGTGACCGTCAGCGTGTTCGCCGGGCTCGCGCTGATCCTCTTACGCGGGGGACGCGCCCTGGGCATGCAGGCGGGCAGTGTCTGGCGCCTGGCCCTGGCCGGCCTGCACCGCCGCCACCGTGAGAACGTGGGGCAGATCGTGGTCTTCGGCGTGGCCGTCATGCTGCTGCTGATCATGGTGCTGGTGCGCACCGCGCTCGTCGACGAATGGCAGTCACGCATACCGGTGCGCGCGCCCAACCAGTTCGTCATGAACGTGGCGCCGGGCGAGGTGGGCGCCGTCGAAGCCCTGCTGAAGGCCGGCACCGGCTACGAAGGCAGGATGTTCCCGATGATCCGCGGGCGCATCACCGCGGTGAACGGCATCGCGGCCGCGCGGTGGCAGCGACAACGGCCCCAGCGCCGGGAACAACCGGACGGCGAACGGGATGGACCCGGCGGCCGGGGCCGCCCCGGGATCCTGCGCG
Organism: Candidatus Binatia bacterium; assembly: GCA_022823055.1. Taxonomy (GTDB): domain Bacteria; phylum Desulfobacterota; class Binatia; order UBA9968; family JAJDTQ01; genus JAJDTQ01. Next base: position 18,419 of record JAJDXX010000030.1, read on the forward strand.
AACGCAACCTCACGTTCCTGGCGGACCTGCCCAAGCACAACGTCGTGGTGGACGGCCAGTGGTGGGCCGCCGGCGCCGCCCCGTCCGCCTCGCTGGAGGAAGAGTACGCCGCGGCCCTGGGGCTGGCGCTGGGGGACTCCCTGACCTTCGACGTCGGCGGCCTGCCGTTCACCGCCACGGTCACCAATACCCGGCGCGTGGCGTGGGACAGCCTGCAGCCCAACTTCTTCATCATCCTGTCGCCGGGCGCGCTGGACGGACAGCCCGCTACCTACATGACCAGCTTCCATCTGCCCTCGGAACGAAGGGCGTTCCTCAACGAGCTGCTCTCCCGCCATCCCACCGTCTCGGTCATCGACGTGGACCAGATCATCACGCACTTGCGGCGCATCATCGCCCACGTCGCCCAGGCCGTGGAGCTGGTGCTGGCGCTGGTGCTGTGCGCCGGCTTGCTGGTGCTGATCGCGTCCATCCAATCGAGCCGGGACCAGCGCCTGAAGGAGCTGGCGCTGTTGCGCGCCCTGGGCGGGACGCGCCGCCTCATCACCGGCGCGCTGGTGGCCGAGTTCGCCGCACTGGGCGCGTTCGCGGGCGTCGTCGCCGTCGTCGGCGCGGAAATCACCACGTTCACGTTGAACCGTTTCGTTTTCGAGCTGCCCGCCAGCCTGCACCCGCAGATCTGGGCCGTCGGGCCGCTGTTCGGCATTCTCATGGTCACCGCGGTCGGTTATCTCGGCACGCGCCGGCTGGTCCGTACGCCGCCGGCCACCGCGTTGCGCGAGTTGTGAGGGCGCCGCCGCTGTCTCGCCAACGTCGGCGCGCGCCGGAACAGGTCGCGCCCGTGTCCTGTCCCTTCATTCGCATGATAAGATGCGAGGGTCATCTTTCGTCGGCAGGCGTGATGGCGAGCGGTGGCACGCGCCACGCGAGGAAGTGAAAGAAGGAGGACGACGATGACGAAGGAACGCCCGGACCGTATCTTCCGCGGGCTCGCGATCTGCTTTTGGCTCTTGGCGCTCTCGAACTTCTCCAAGCCCCTTCAACTGACCGAGCACAGCGGCTTCGTCCTGTTCGGCACCCGGCTGTCGGGCGGCGACGGCGTGTTGTGGAGCCTCGTATTCGGCGTCTACCTGGTGGTCTACGGCCTGGGCCTTTGGTACATGAAACGCATCGTCATCGGGATGGCGCACGCCTATGCCCTGTACGTCGTCGTGAACCTGTTCCTGTACTGGAGCAACAACCCGCCGCCGGCGGGTGCCGACGTCATACTGGCGGTCATGTACTCCCTCGTCGCCGTCGGCGTGTCGCTGGGCTCGGCGGTGCTGCTGAGCATGCACCGGAAGGAATTGGAGTAGTCCCTCACCCTGCGAATGGACCGTACGGGACACCAGAAAGAGGACAGGAGGGCATCCTTGCCGACCATCACCGCGCCCGACGGCACCCGTCTCTACCATGAGGAATCGGGACAGGGCGTCCCCATCGTGTTCGTGCACGAGTTCGCCGGCGACCACCGGAGCTTCGAGCCGCAGATGCGGCACTTCTCACGCTCCCACCGCTGCATCGCCTTCGACGCCCGCGGCTACCCGCCGTCCGAGGTGCCCGACGCACCCGAAGCCTACGGCCAGGACATCGCCCGGGACGACGTCGTGGCGGTGCTCGACGGCCTCGGGCTGGAGCGGGCGCACATCGTGGGGCATTCCATGGGCGCCTACACCGCGCTGCACGTCGCTATCCATCATCCCGAACGTTGTCTGTCGGTGGCCGCCATCGGCTGCGGTTGGGGTTCCCATCCGGACGAGGGCGAGGAGCGCGCGGCCGTGTGCGCGGACATCGCGCGCATGTTCCGCGAAGAACCCATGGAGGCTGCCGCCGCCGCGTACGCCCGTACTCCGATGCGCAAGGCCTTCGAATCCAAGGATCCCCGCGGCTTCGCCGATTTCGAGAAGACCCTCGCCGACCATTCCGCCACCGGGCTGTCCCTCACCATGTCACAGGTGCAGGGCCGGCGCCCTACCCTGTGGGACCTGCGGGAGCCGCTGTCGCGCCTCGCGGTCCCGTTGCTTGTCATCGTCGGCGATGAGGACGACCCGTGTTTGGACGGCAGCGTCTTCCTCAAGCGCACGGCGCCCATGGCGGCCCTGGTGGTGGTGCCGCGCTCGGGCCATACGCTGACCCTGGAAGAGCCGGCCGCGGTCAACGCGGCGCTGGCGGACCTGTTCCGCGCGGTCGCCGACGGCGCGTGGATGACGCACCGGCGGGATTCATGAGCGGCGGCATGTCATCGGCGGGGTCCATACAGGTGTGCACGGCCGACGGCGTCGCCGAGTTGCGGCTGCGCAGCGGCGACAGCCGCAACGCCATCTCCATCGCCATGTGGACCGAACTCCGGCGTTTCGCCAGGACGGTGGCGCACGACGGCACCGTGCGGGTGGTCCTGCTGGCGGGCGACGAGACCGTATTCTCGTCCGGGGCCGACATCCGGGAGTTCGCCGCGCTTCGAGCCCCCGGCACCACGCGCACCTATGACGACCTGGTAGAGAGCGCCCTGCGGGCGCTGGAGGCGGTGCCGCAACCGACCGTAGCAAGTGTCGCGGGCCCCTGCGTGGGTGCCGGTGCGTCCCTGGCGTGCGCCTGCGACCTCCGCGTCGCCGCGGAGGACGCCTACTTCATGGTGCCGGCGGCGCGTCTGGGCCTGGGCTACGACCCCCGCGGGATCGCGCGTTTCGTGCGGGTGTTCGGGGACTCGGTGGTACGTGGCCTGCTGCTGGGCACCGGGCGTTGCGATGCGCGCACGGCCCAAGGCTCCGGCGCGGTACATCGCGTGGTACGGCCTGGAAACGTGCTGGAAGAAGGGCGGCGCCTTGCCCGCGACATCGCCCGGAATGCACCTTTGACCTTGACCGCGGCCAAGGCAACGCTGACGGCCCTGGCGCGCCGGGAAAGCGACAGCGAAGCGTTACGCCGGCTCGCCCTCGAAGCCGACGCCAGCGCCGACTATGCCGAGGGCCTCCTGGCCTTCGCGGAGAAGCGCAAGCCCGAGTTCCGGGGGCGGTGATCGCTTGAAGAGCCTTGCAATCTACCCGGTATCCGGCTTTCTCGGGAGTCGCAGCAGGATCGCCTTGATGTCGCTGCGGATGGTCGCGATCTCACCCTCAATGCGCTCGAACCGCTCATCGATGGTCTTGAACTTTGCCGTGAAACAGAATCGGTAACAAGGCGAGGAGGGACAGGCGTGGCCTCGGGGATTCGAGGTTGGCTGTTGACGCCGATACGGGCGTGGCGGCGGGAGCGGGTGGGCTACCCCG
>JAJDXX010000022.1 GCA_022823055.1 Candidatus Binatia bacterium
GCCGCGACCGCCGCGCCGACGACGAGCCTCACCCACTCTTCCCCAGCGTCACCAGCAGGCTCGCAAGGTCGTCGGCGTGCTCTTCCTCCATCTTGAGGATGTCCTCGATGATGCGGCGCGTGGTGGGATCGTCGTTGGCGAGCCAGCGGATGATCTCGGAGTAGGTCTCGATGGCCACCCGCTCGGCCACCAGGTCCTCCTTGATCATCGCCTCCAGGGTGTCGCCTTCCTCGTACGCGGCGTGGGAGCGGGTGGCCAGCCCTTCCGGGCTGAAGTTGGGCGAGCCGCCGAGCTGCGTGATGCGCTGGGCCACCCAGTCGGCGTGCATCTGCTCCTCGTTGGCGTGCTGCAGGAACTCCGCCGCCACCGGCCCGGCGTTGATGCCGCTGGCCATGAAGTAGTGGTTCTTGTAGCGCAGGATGCACACGATCTCGGTGGCCAGCACCTCGTTCAGCACCGAGAGCACCTGCTCCCGATCGGCCAGGTAGGCGCCGGTGATGGCGCCCTGTTCCATCTTCTCGCGAGCCCGCTTCTGGATCGCCTCAAGGTCCGTCTTGAAGGGTTCTTTCATGGGTTTGTCCTCGTACGGCATGCACCCGCGTCAGGGTGCTCGCCAATCGTCAGATGCCTTGGTGAGGCCGTGGCAGGAATACACACCCTGCCAGATACTCTACCATAACTCACCTCATGCCTTCGGGCGAACGCGGGGATTTTGCGGCCCGCCCAGTGCCGCTTCCCCTCCCGCTGTCCTCACCGCTTTCCCGGCAGGCCCTCCCAGTTCAGGGCACCTGTCCGGGGGTCTCCAGGAACGAGCGCCACGCGTCCCAATACCGTTTGCCGCCGGCGCGCCAGGTGTCGTTGTGGCCCGACCGCCGAATGACGTGAAAGCGCTTGGGCGGATTGGCCAGCGCGAACAGCCGCCGGGCGTGAGCGATAGGGACGAGTTCGTCGGCGTCGCCGTGAAGGATGAACACGGGTATTCTCACCAGGGGAAGGTAGCGGGTGTTGTCGAACTTCTGCGAAACGAGCCAACTCACGGGGAGGAACGGGAACAGTTCCCTTCCCATGGCCAGCAGAGTCTCGAAGGGCGATTCAAGGATCAGACCGCGGGCGGCGACGCCCTCGGAGACGATGCGTACCGCCACCGCGGCCCCCAGAGAACGCCCGAAGACGAATATCCGCTCCGGCGGAACCCGCCGGCGCAACCAAGCGTAGGCCGCCCGGGCATCGTCGTAGAGTCCCGACTCCCAGGGCTTTCCCTCGCTTCGGCCGAACCCCCTGTAGTCGAACAGGAAGACTCCTGCCCGCAGTTCCTGGTGGATCGCGGCGATGTTGTGAGCCCGGTGGGAGAGATTGCCCGCGTTGCCGTGCGCCCAGAGCAGCACGGGGCGGTCGGGACCGGGAGGTCTCACGTACCAGCCGTGCAGCCGGACGCCGTCACCGGCCTGGAAGCTTACGTCCTCGAACGGTACTCCGTAGTCGGCCGGGGTGACGGTGATCTCGCGGACCGGATGGTAGAGGTAGTAGTTCTCAAGGTGGCCGGTGTAGCTCAGGGTCGTCACGAGAACCACCGGAAAGGAGTACAGCAGCATCCGCTCCCATACCGCCCTGCGGAACATCACGCATCAAGCTCCGTCGGCAAGCCCCATTCCTACACCTCGCCGCGGACTTCGGTGGTGATCATTTCCAGGATCTCCTGGCTGGTGATGGTGCCGACGAACGCCTGGCTTTGCCGGTCCAGCACGGGAATGGCGGTGAGGGCGTTCTCCGACATGCGCTGGAGCGCGTCTTCCACCAGCTCATCGGTCCACGTGGTGGGCGTGGCCTGGCGCACGATCTTGGCGAGCGGCGTGTCGGACCAGGCGTGCTTGGGCAAGTAGCGCAACATGGCGAGAGAAACGATACCGGCCAGGCCGTCACGGTCGGCGACCACATAGTCCTGCTGGCCGGGCATGATCCATCGGTCCGCGAAGTCCCGCACCGACAGCTCGGGGCCCGGGTGCGAGTGGTTGCGGTCGATGACGTCGCCGACCCTGATGTTGTCCAAAGCGAAGCGGATCATGGACGGCGGCAAATTCTCCGCCGGCGACACCGGCTCCCCGGCCTCGACACGGCTCACCGCCATTCCGATGAACGGCGGCGCCAGCAGGATGTAGGCGAGCATGATGAGGACGAAGAGCGAGAAGACGTCGCTGCCGATGATGCCGTGTTCCAGCAGCACGAGCAGCACGGCGATTTCCGCCACCCCCTTTGCCATCAGGCCCGTGGCGAGGGTGACCGGCGCATCGAAACGGGCCATGGAGGCCCCGAGCCACGCCCCCGCGAACTTTCCGGCAAACGGAACCACCACCAGCGCCGCGATGGTCCAGATCGGCATCTCGGTGAACGACAGGCCCAGGTGCAGGCCCGCGGAACTGAAGAAGAGCGGCACGAAGAACCCGTCCGCCACGCTCTTCAGGCCGGGGATGATGTCGCGGTGCACCTGGTGCGGGAGGCGCGACAGGGCGACGCCCAGGAGCAGCGCGCCCAGGGACCCGTGCAGGCCCATCTCCTCGGCGCCCACGACCGCCACGAACAACAGGCCCAGAATGAGCCCGAACGACAGTTGCGGCACGCGCAGCAGCCGTTCCAGGAACTCGATCGCGGGCGGGATGACCCGGCTGGCCAATACCCAGGTCACCACGATGAAGGCAGCGATCTGTCCCAGCAGGAGCAGCACCCCCGCCAGGGTTACATGCTCCGCGTGCTCGCCGATGGTAAAACCCACCAGGAGCAACACCAGCAGTTCGGCGATGAGCGCGGTGGTGAACATTTCAATACCGACCGGCTGCCGCAGGCGGTCGGCATCGATCAGTACCTTGGCGACCACGCCCAGGCTGGTCAGGGAAAGAACTCCGGCGAGAGCGAGGGAGCCGCTGAAGTCCAGACCCAGCCCGAAGTCGAACAGGAGACTGGACGTGACCAACAAGGACACGACGAGCGGAATGATGACGGAAATGACCGCCGCCACGAAGAAACGGCGGTGGATGGACGCCATGAAGGCCGAGACGTCGAGCTCCTCCAGGCCGATCAGGAAGAAGTAGAGAAAAATCCCGATGCTGAGCAGGATGTGAAGATAGTCGTTGAGATGGACGACTCCGAAGACCGGTCCAAGGATTATCCCCGTGGCCGTGTAGGCGACGATGGAGTTCAACCGGAAGCGTTGAAGGATGCCTTCGGCGAGCTTGGCGACGACGATGAGCAACCCGGTGGAAAGCAGCGCATCCTGAAGCATGTCGGCTCCACGGTCGGCGGCAGTACGGGTACGGGTGCGGTTCCGGAAGAAGTCGACGATGCGCCGCACCCCGCGGCCGACCCCGATGCGAATCTAGGACGATTCCATCGAACCGCGCAAGCCCTCCAGGGCAGTCAGGCCGGCCTCAGCCCCAAGCGTTCATCGCGCCGGCGCAGCAGCACGATGAAGGGCAAGGCGAACACCACCATCCAGGACTTGCCGACGACCTGTCCCAGCAGGAACTCGATGCTGCCGAACGCCAGGTAGAGGAACAGAATGCTGTCGACGATGAGACCGACCACGCTGCTGGCGAAAACCGCGAGCAGCAGCCGGCGTCTTTGCAGCGGCGTGTAAACCGCGAGATCCGCCCCCTCCGAGAACAGGAACGCCGCGCCCGAAGCCATCACCAGGGCGGGCGGCGCGAACAGCGCCGAAAGACCCGCCCCCACCACCACCGCCACGGCGGCCCATTTCACTCCGATGCGCCGCTGCACGAGATCGCGCAGGACGAACGCCAACCCGATGGTCACCACACCGCTCGGCGCCATGATCCCGGGCGCCACCGGGATCAGGCACGGCGCGTCCGGCGGACACACCGTTCCCACGTTGCCGATGAGCCAGTTGGCGGCCGGGATGCACAACCCGAAGCCGATGAGGAAAAGGACGCCTTCCGTGCGTCTCCGACGTTCAACTCCGTTGTTGGACACTATCCATGCCTCCCGCTTGCGTTCTAGCGGGTTGGTCTTGGAGTGCGCAAGGTCGCGGTGTCGTCCGTCCGCGGAGGCGGCATGGGCGTCGGACTCGTCCGCACTACCCCTGCCACATGACGACGCGCCGCCCGAGGACGAAATAGAGGATGATCAACGGCACCACGAGGAGCAACGCCACGAGCGAGACAGCGGCCGCCTGGTTCAACTCTCCGTCTCCCCAGATGGCCCAGATATAGACAGGCAGCGTGGTGTTGTGGCGGGTCACCAGGAGCGCCGCCATGGTCAACTCGCTGTAGGCGAGGAGCGCCATCCAGAGCCAGGCGTAAAGCAGTGTCGGAGCGAGCAGCGGCCTCACAATGCGCCAGAATACGGTCATGGGCTCGAGGCCGGACACGGCGCCCGCCTCGTCAAGATCCTTGTGGATCTGCAACAGCGAGGAGTTGTACATCCTCGTGGCGAAGGGAATCCGGGCGACGACGTTCACCAGGATGATGATGGAGACGGTGCCGTAGAAGGGAACGTAGGCCGGCAGCCAGAACAGGGCGATGAACAGCGCGCCCACGGCGAAAATCATGTTGGGTATGACGTGCGGCAGAAAGGAAACGACATCGAAGAGCCCGGAGAGCCGGTTCTTGTGCTTGACGATGTTCCATGATAACGCCACCCCGACCAGCGTCGCCAGCGTCGGCACCGCAAGCGTCAGCACCGCGGAGTTCCGCAGCGCGGACCAGAACGTGGTCCAGGGAATGTTCTCGAAATTGGACAAGGTCACCATGCTCAAAGCCGACCACGACGGCGCCATGAGAAACGGGATCAGGGAGGCCCACACCAGCATCAACAGCGGCAGCAGCAGGTTGAGCGTGATCACCGACCCGATGAAGAGCCAGCCTGCGACGCGCCACTGCCCCAACGCGATGAGCCGCGGGCGGTAGGCCTTGCCCGATATCACCTGGTAGCGCTCGCCGCGCCGGATGGTGCGCAGGTACCACCAGCTTACGAGCAGCGCCAGGGCCATCATGAAGACGCTGGTGGCGCCGACGATGCCGTAGTCCGGCGGCGCGTCGAGGGGCTGGGCGCGCACGTAGAGGAAAGTGCTCAGGGTGTAGGTGCGGTTGCTCATGCCGAGGAACGCCGGGACGTCGAAGGTCGTGATTCCCAACGCCATGACGTAGAGGCCCGCCGCCAGGATGCTGGGCCACATGAGCGGCAGCGTCACGCACCAGAGCCGGTCCCGGAAGCGCGCGCCGTGGACCTGGGCGCTCTCCTCCAGGGCCGGGTCCATGTTGCGAAACGCCGGGGCGATCATGATGAAGGCCAGCGCCACGAAGTTGAGGCCCTGCACGAAGCCCATTCCCGGCACGGCGCCGATGTTGAACGGCGCGGCGTCGAGGGAAAAGAGGTCCATCAGCCACCGGTTCACCACGCCGATGCGCGGATGGAGGAGGAACTGCCAGCCCATGGCCGGGAAGAAGGCCGGCACGGCCAGGGTCATGGTGAGCAGCGAAACGACCCAGCCGCGCCCCGGCAAGTCCGTGCGCTCCACCAGGAACGCGATGGGCACCGCCAGCGAGAGCGACGTCGCCACCACAACCAGGGTGAACCAGAACGTGTTTACAGACGCCCGGAACGCGGAGTCATCGCGAAAGAACTCGTGGAAGTTGCCGAGGGTCCAGACACCACCGGCAATCCGCCCTTCCTCGAGGAACGCCACCTGCACCACCACCGCCAGCAGCAGGCCGATGACCGCGAACGCGGTCAGGCTCAGCGCGATGAAGGGGGGCGCGCCCATCCACATCCGACGCCATTGCGGTCGGTGCCGGGGTCGCGGATGGTTTGTCGGTGATACGTTCATGGACTGACGGTACGGCGGGTCACAGAGGATGAAGGACCGGGCCGCCTGGTAGGGACCGACGGCGACGAGCGTGCCTAGCGGAACTCGACGGCGGCGAGCCTGGAGAACCGGAACCGGCCGGCGGCCCGCGGCAGAACCGTGAACTGGTGCAACGTGTACTCCATTTCATAGTCGGAATGGGCGTAGATCCCGTCCATGGGTACCACCACCGCGTAGCCGTGGGCGCGCGCCGCCGTGGTGGCGGTGTAGAGCAGCGCGAAGTTGGCCGCCCCGCCCAGAAACACCAGCGTGTCCGTCCCCCATCCTTCCAGGAGCGCCCGCAGTTCACCTCCGATGAACTTGTCGTAGCCGTTGGGATAGAGCACCGGCTCCCGTTCGCGCCGGGCCAGGGCCTCGGCCACCGCGCCGTCCGGCGTGTCCTTCTCCCACACCACCACCGTGAACACCACCGGGACGGACGCCGCCCGGGCCTTGTCGAGAAAGGCACGAGCCGGGCGGATCAGCGGCTGGGACGGCTGGGACGCGGTATCCGCCTTAGTGTTCAGGTCGAGCACCACCACCGCCGTGCCGCGCGCCTCCAGCACCACGGACTCCGGCTTGACCCGGTGGGGCCCGGCGCGTGGCGTGGACCGCTCCTCGTTGATGATCACCGTGGCGTCGAGCGACACCCCGCAGCCGGGACAATAGCGCTCCTCCAGGAGCGCCCGCCCCTCCATGATCCGGTGGAACGGTCCCATGCGCCCGGGCGGCAGCAGCCGGGTCACGCAGGCCACGCGCCAGTCTTCGCCGGCGGCGCACAGCCGGTGACCGCAGGCGGCGCATTGCACCCACTCCGCGCCCTGCTGCTCCACAAGCTCGAGATTTTCCCGCAATGGCCGGCTCACGACCCGGCTCCCCTGTTCTCCGAAAGGCGCTGTCGCCGGGTCTCCTCGGTTGCCTGGAAGTCCACCGTGAACGACTCCGGGTCGATGACCACGCCGTAGACGTCGAGCGCGGTCTCCACCGACACCAGCTCGTCCTCCACGTCCTTCAGCACCGCGCGCGGGTCACGGTCCAGCGGACTGCCGTAGCCGCCGCCCATGCCCAGGGTGTAGTAGAGGACGTCGTCCGGCCCAAGCTCGAAGCTCGCGTAGGGCAACACCCGCGGCGTGCCGCCGAGCTCGTCGAGGGCCTGCGGCATCCTGTTGGCGTGGAGCTTCTCGCCCAGCGCGGTGCCCTCCAGGTGCACCAGGATGCTCGGCGCCCCGGGGTAACCCCCGAAGATGCCGCGCCCGCCGTTGACGAGACCGGCCACGCCGAAAGCGACGCCCTCGATCTTCCCTGCGGGAGCCTTGTGCACCGAGAACGCCATCTCCGCCCCGGTGCCGCCGCGAAACCGGCCCGCCCCCTGCTGGTCCCTGGCGTGGCGCCGGTAGAGGAACAGCATCGGACAGTTCATCTCGAGCCACTCCACGTTGGGGCAGGTCATGAAGTCGAGCTTGGTGGTGTCGACCCCGTCCATGGTGGCGCGGGCGCCGCTGCCGCTGAGGGGCGACATGGCCAAGCTGGTCGAATAGAACATGCCGTGCTGGTTGACTCCGGAGGTCCGCACCCGCCGACCGCCCCAGATGCGCACCATGATCTCGTCGCGCCACGCCTCGCTGCCCGCCAGCATGCCGTTGAGCACCGACACCACCACGTACTTGGCGGTGGCGCCGCCCGAGGTCGTGTTGAGGGACACCGGCGCCGGGTGGGTGACGTTCACCAAGGTCCCCGGCGGCGCGATGGTCTCGATGGGCCGAAACAGTCCGTGGTTGCGGGGGAAATCGTACGCCACCGTCTCCACGAGGCCCTCGAAGCAGGTGCCGAAGGTGGCGTGGTACGGCAGGTTGACGCCGACGCTCGCCTGCGGGTCGGTGCCGGTGAAGTCGAAGACCATGCGGCTGCCCTCTTTCCGCAAGGTCAGCCGGACGGTCCACGAGCCCTCCCTGGATTCGATGGCGGCGCTGTCGCTCCACTCGCCGTCCGGGATCGCCTCCAGGCGTTTGCGCAGAGCCCGCTCGGAGTAGTCGATCATCTGGGCCGCCACCGCGTCCATGAGGTCGACGCCGTGGAGGGTGTAGAACTGGCGCATGCGCGACTTGGCCACGCTGTGGCCGGCAAGCTGGCAGTTGATGTCCAGGGCCACCATGTCAGGCCGCCGGGTCATGTTGATGAGGGTGTCGAACACGTCCTTGCGCAAGTTGCCCCGGTCCACCAGCTTGATGCCGGGGATGCGCAGGCCCTCGTGGCAGATCTCCTTGGCTTCCGGGGAATCGCCGCCGGGCGACATGGCGCCGATGTCCATCACGTGCACGAACGAAGCACTCCAGGCGATCAGGCGCCCCTCCACGTGGATGGGGGAGATGAGGTAGACGTCCGACTGGTGCACCGCCGAGACGTAGGGGTCGTTCAGCAGGAACACGTCGTCCTCGTTCACCCCGTCGTACCCGGCGAAGCGCTCGATGATCCACTTGACCGTGAACCCCGCGCACGCTACGTGCCAGGGCATGGATTCGCCGGTGGCCAGGATCTCCCCGTCGGCGCGGTAGAGCGAGGCCATGTAGTCGTGCATCTGGGTGGTGTTCACCGTGCCGCCCACCCGCTCGATGGTCGTGCCCATCTCCTTGGCGATGCGCTGGAGCCGGTGCGAGAGGATCTCGAAGGTCACCGGGTCCACGGTGCGGACGCTATCCTTGCGCTCCATCGTCCTCCCTCCTGGAAAGGGCCGCGCGCGAGCCCACCGTAATGCGGATGTTGCCCAGTTCGTCCATCACCGCCCGGTCGCCCGGGTTGATGAGGATCGTCGTGATGGGCGTTTCGATGACACCGGGTTCGACGATGACCATGCCCGGCCGCATTCGGGCGACATCGTAGAGCACCGTGGGCGCGAAGTCGCCGAACTCCTCGAAGTAGACCGGCCGGATGCCCTTGCGAGCGGCCGATGCCTCGCCGCCGCCCTCCAACGGCCGCAGGGCGGGCTTGGGAAGCGCCCCCGAGCCGGTGACCCGCAGCGTGACGATCTCCCGCCCCGCGGCCCGGTAGGCCGAACCCTTGCCGTAGGCGGCCTCGTAGAGACCGTCGAAACGCGCATACACGGCTTCGAGGTCCTCCTCGGTCAGGGCCGCCTCGCCCGGCGGGATCGGCACGTTGATCTCATGGACCTGGTAGCGGTAGCGCATGTCCACGCTCCGCGCCAGGCTGATGTCGCCGCCGCCGAAACCCGCGTCCTCCAGACTGCGGCGCACCTTGGCCAGAACCGGGGAAAATGAAGCGTTCAGGCGGTCGGGGAGCGCCGGCACCAGGGAGCGGTCGGAAACGCCCTCCTCGTAAACCACGTCCGACGCCACCAGGCCCACGGCGCCGTGGACCGAGGCGGTCACGGGAACCACCACCTGCGTGATGCCCAACTCGGCCGCGAACCGGCCCGCATGCACGGGGCAGGCACCGCCGAAGGCGAACATGGTGTCGCCTCGGGGATCGTGTCCCCTCTGGATGGTGGCGTTGCGGATCAGGTCGCTCATCTGGGCGTTGACGATGCGGTGGATGGCGCCGGCCGCCTCGGTAACGCTCATGCCCAGGGGCTCGGCCACCTTCTCCGCCACCGCCCGGCGCGCCGCCTCCACGTCGAGGGCGATCTGTCCGCCGAGGAAATACTCGGGATTCAGATACCCGAGGATCAGGCTCGCGTCGGTGACAGTGGGCTCGGTGCCGCCACGGTTGTAGCACACCGGTCCGGGGCTGGCGCCGGCGCCTCGCGGACCGACCTTGAGGAGGCCCGTCCCCTCCTCGATCCAGGCGATGCTGCCGCCGCCGGCGCCGATGGACTCCACCCAGATTTTGGGGGACAGCAGCCGGTAGCGCAGGAAAGTGGGCTGGTAGTCCCGCTCCATGACGGCGTCGCGGATGATGCCGACCTTGAAGGTGGTGCCGCCCATGTCCGCGGCCACGACGTTGTCGATGCCGGTCAACCTGCCCATGTAGTGGCACGCCGCGACTCCCGCCGCGGGACCCGACTCGATGGTACCCACGGCCTTGCGCACCGAATCGTCCACGCCCAGGACGCCGCCGTAAGCCTGCATGATCAACGGCTCGCGTTGAAGCCCGCGGTCGCGCAGCAACTCGCGCAGGTCGTTCAGGTACGAGCCGATCCTCGGGCCGATGTAGGCATTGAAGACCGTGGTGGCCGTGCGTTCGTACTCTCCCTGGAAAGAAGCGGCCTCGCTGGAGAGCGTGACGAAGAGGCTCGGGTAGCGCTGTCGCAACAGCGCGCCGAGCATCCGCTCATGGCAATCGTTGGCGATGGACCAGATGAGCGACACCGCCACGGACTCGACGCCGTTGTCCACGAGCTTCCGGATGGCGTCCTCGGCCTCCGCTTCATCCAGGCCCACGAGTACTTCGCCCTCGAAGTCCACGCGCTCGTTGACCTCGGCGATAAGCCGCTTGGGAACGAGGGGGTCCGGCTTGGTCAGGGCCGCCATGTGGTGGGCCTCGGACTCGGGGAGTCCGGCCACCACGCCGCCGCGCATCATCAGGATGGTGTCGCCGAACCCGGCGGTGGCGATGAGCCCGGTGCGCGCGCCGCTGCGCGTGATCAGCGTGTTATCGCCTATGGTGCACGCGTGGTAGAAGAGCCGGGTGGCCCTCAGCAGCTCGCGCTCGTCGTCCATGCCCAGGTTGCGCGCCGCGTCACGCACCGCGTCCAGCACACCCAGGGCAAAGTTCCGCGGCGTCGAGGACGCCTTGCCCAAGGTCATGCTCCCCTCGCCGCTCACCGCGACACAATCGGTGAACGTGCCTCCGATGTCGACGCCGACGATGTAATTGTCGTTCACGCTCGTGTCCCGGCTACACAGCCGAGGGCGATAGGCTAGTTCCCGCGCAACTTCTTGGCGAGCTTGCGGGAAACCTTCTGGTAGAAGTACGCGTTCTTCACCACGTTCTGGTCGGTGCCGAAGTAGATCTCGGCGCCGGCGGCGCGCTTGCTCTCCACCAGCTTGTTGAGCTGCGAACCTTCGCGGAACGGCGAATCACGCCCGATGACCTTCCAGATGGTGTCCTGTCCCTGCTTGGTCAGCATGTAGACGGAGAGGAGCTTGGCGAGATTCGGGTGTGCGCTCGTTTTGGGCACGCTGACCTCGCTCGCGGTGCCCGACATGAAATCGTCCATGGTGGCATAGTCCACCGGCCCTCCCTTGGCCTTGAGCCGCGAGTAGGCCACCGGCTTGGTGTCGAAGGCGAAGATCGGGAACTCGCCCGTGGCCACGCGATTGTGCACCCCCGTGCGCGTGGTGCCGATGATGGTGCCGTTGGCAACCATCGCATCGACGATGCGCGTGGCCTCCTCCTCACCGAGGTGGATCGCGGCCTCGACCCAGCCGACGGCGAAGACCGTGGTGCCGATCTTCCCCTTGTACTTCGGGTCGGTGAAATCCTTGTAGGACTTCGGCAGGTCCGTGGCCTTCACGAGGTTGGTGTTGTAGCCGATGATGTGGATGGAGGCGCCGATGACCACGGCGGCACCATTGATGCCGACCTCTTCGTCCTTGAGACCCGGCATGAGCTTCTTCCAGTCCACCCGCAGGAGCGCTCCGGCCTTGTCGGAAGGAATCTGCTGGCGCGAGGGGGCGAAGAAGATGTCGGTGCTGGCGGTGCGTCCGGTCTTCACCTCGTCGATCAGCCGCGGCATCAGCTTCGACGCGCTCGGTCCGGGGGTCGCCTTTAGGCGCACGTTGATGCCGTAAGTGTTGTTCAGCCCCTTTTCGAGGGCCGCCATGAGTTGCGGCGAGTGCCAGTCGCCCGACCCGAATACATTGAGCTCGCCTTCCTTTTGCGCCGCGGCGACGAGTTGCTTCAGCGCGTCGCCACCCGACTGAGCCGCCACCCCATCGACGGATGCCAGCACCATGCCGGCCGCCATGGCCATGACGGCGGCGTGCCGCCAAAGAAGACCCCGATCCAACAGCCCGGAAAGAACCTTCATGGTCGTTACCTCCCAGAGTCACTGCGGCCTTCCATCACTTCAAAGGACTGGGCTATGCATATTTTGAGCCGGGGCGCGTTGTCAACCGTGATCCTGATGGCGGCGTTGTCAATGTAGGCTGTCTCAAGATCCGATTTTGAATTGGCCTACGGCTGTTACGCTCGATACCGCCTCGGCGGCTGCGGGTTGTTCGCGGGATTCGTGTCGTGCTTCGCCATGGCGGTCACCGCCGCGCCGCCCACCAGCGTTTGAATCTCGGCCTCCAGCGCATCGGCCTTGGCCTTGGCATAGACCTCTTCGCCGTCGACGCAGAGCGTGAAGGACTTCACGTATTTCGCCTTCTTGAGGGGGTTCTCGATCGTGGCCCTGGTCCAGGCGTAGAGCGGGTACTTGTCGACGCCCTCCCGCTCGGCTTCGGCGCAATAGCCGGCGAAGGCGTCGTACTGGCATTGCAGCGCCGCGTTGTACCGGCCGAGTATGTCCCGCAGCCGATCGAGATCCGGATGGTCGTCCCCTGCCCGCGCTGCCTCGGCGACGTCATCGGCTAGATTGACGCGCAACTGGTACTTCCACTCGCGCGCCGGCTCCTCCGAGGTCTTCTCCGACATGGCTCGTTCCTCCGGTTCCGAGTTTCCCACGAAGGGGCTGCCGCCTCAATCCATGCTTCGCCGTCAGTCCCGCCCCAGCGTCTCCCTGGCCACGAACGCCAACCCGGCCGCGGCGGCCAGCAGGATGGGGGCGTAGAACAGGAACGCCCTGCCGGCACTGAAGGTGTCGGCGAGCCAGCCGCCCACCAGCGGACCCATGACCGCGCCGGACTCGCCCACGGTGCGGCGCAGGCCCTGGAGCCTGCCCCGGGCGCTCTCGGGGATGACGTCGTAGGTGGACACCGACAGCGCGCCCAGGGACATGCCCTGGGCGAGGCCGATGAGCACCATGATCGCCACCAGTTGCGGCAGGGTCGAGGCGAAGGGCAAGGCCAGGAACGCGATGCCCGGGAGCGCGGTGCTGGGGACGCTGGCGTACTTGCGGCCGACGCGGTCGGTGATGAACCCGGCAGGCAGGATCATGAGCAGGACGAACAGCCCGGAGACGCCGAACAGGCTCCCCACCCGCGCCGCGGAGAAGCCCAGCTCCACCCCGGCGAAGAGCGGCAGCATACCCTGCAGGGTAGTGCGGTACATCTGCATGCTGAAGGTGGCGATCACCAGCACGACGAAAGTGGCGCGCAGGTGCGGCAGCACGTCCGACACCTTTCCCCACCAAGCGATCTTGCCGACCTGGCCCCGGACCTCGTCGCGGCGCGCCAGGAGCCCGGTCAGGAACACCAGCGCGGCCCCGGCCGCGTACGCCAGGAACACCATGCGGAACCCGACCCACTGGGCGACGACTCCGCCGGCTACCGGGCCGATGGCCGTGCCCGCGGACTTGACCCCCATGAAGCCGCTGAGGAGGCGCCCGCGCTGGTGCTGCCCCACCATTTCGACACCTGAGACTTCCCGCGCCATGCTCCAGACGCTGTCGCCGACGCCGGCCAGAAACTGCCCGAGAAAAAGCAGGACGAACCAAGGCGTAACCGCCGTGGTGAAGGCGCCGCACAGCACCAGGGCGCTTCCCACCAGCATGGCGGCCTTGGCGCCGTAGCGGTCGATGAGCAGGCCCGCGGGAATGAGGACGACGGTGCGGCCCAAGGCATGGGCGGTCACGACCTGCACGGCAAGCCCGGCGGACACGCCGAATGATGCCGCCAGGAGCGGGATGGTCGGGAACACCATCCCGTGCCCCAGGCTCATGAGCAGGACGGTGCCGTAGAGGAGCGCCAGACTGCCGGGCCGCGCGCCCGTCATTGGGAAAGAACCTCGGGGCCGGCAGGACTCAGGGTTTGGAGCCTCCATAAAGGGAGAGGCCGGAGCTCTTCTGGTGGCACGCCACGTCCAGGAAGCCCGCGCTGCGGAACCACGCGACCTGGTCCTCCATCGTGGCCGAGCCGCGATCAAGGTTGAAGAAATGTCCGCCGGAACGCAGCCGCCCGAAGATCTCCTGGTAGACGTCCCTGATGATCTCTCCCACCCGAACGTTGTGGATGGCGTTGCACGACACCACGAGGTCGAACTCGCCTTCGGCCGCGCGACTCCAGTCCTTCTTGCTGAAGTCCGAGATGACGTACTCGAACCGTCCCGCGAGATCCTTCATGCGTTCGCCGCCGAGGTCGGCCATGGCCGCGGAGCCGTCATGGCACACCGCGGTGGCCCGGGGAAAGGACTCCAGGAGAAATTTGCTGAGCGCACCGTAGCCGCACCCGACGTCCATGAACCGGAAAGCATCCCCGCTCTCGAACGGTATCAGATCCGCGATAAGCGAGAACTGGCGGGCCCTCAACGTTTCGTTGCGCCGCTGGCGTTGAGCCCAATCCTCGACGTATTCCGGGGAATTCCAATCATGCTGCCGGAGCGGGTCGGTGATCTGTGCCATGAATGCTTCTCGACCTCCTATCGAAGGGTCCTTCAACGTAGCGAAGCGAGACGCAGGACCCGCGTTGATCAGAGTTTGCTTAGACCATATGTCCGCGGATGTCCAGGTTGACAGGCGGACCCGGCGGGCTTATAGATTGCGACGGTGAAGGGATGCCCTGGGGCTCTTCCATCCCTCCGTTGCTCCGCCCTACCATGATCAACGCCAGGATACTGATCGTCCAGGACCACGCCTCGGACGCCGCCGCCCTCGAAGCGTGCCTGCAGGAGCTGGGCCATACGGTCTGCGCCACCGTTTCGTCCGTGGAGCAGGCCCTTGAAAAAGCCGCGGAAACGCGCCCCGACCTTGCGCTGATCGACATCGGGCCCGAAGGCGGCCTGGACGGCGTCGAGATCGCTCAACGCATCGGAAGCCCGCTGGACATTCCGGTGGTCTATCTCACCGGCGACATCGACGAGACCCGTTGGCGACGCGCCCAGGCCGCCCGTCCCTTCGGCTACGTGCTGAAGCCGTTCGAGAAACGGCAACTGCACCTGAACATCCGGACGGCCCTTTCCCTGCACGAGAGGGAATGCGCACAGCGAGAGGCCCGAGACGGACTGGACCGGACCATCGACGAACTGAGAAGCCGGGACCGCCTCCTGGAGGCGGTCCTCGACAGCGTGGACGACGGAGTCATCGCCGCCGACGAGAACGGCGAAACCCTGGTGTTCAACGCCGGCGCCGGACGCATGTTCGGTTCCGTCAGGCCGGACGCGGTACAGGACCAACGGTCGGGCACGTTCGGCGCCTTCCTGCCGGATCGCGTCACGCCGTTTCCGCATGCCGACTTTCCACTCACGCGCGCCGTCGCCGGCCAGTCCACGGACGACGTCGAGATGTTCGTGCGCGATCCGGACACGTCGGCCGGGCGCCTCCTCCGTGTCAGCGGACGGCCCATCCATGGTGGTGAGCACCCGGGAGGGGTCATCGTGTGCCGCGACGTCACCCGTGACAGGGAGGCCGCGGCCCGCGTGGAGCAGGCGGTGGAAGAGTTGCGCCTCCGGGGCGAGAGCATGACGACCGCGCTGGACAAACTCGGCGACGGCATCGTGATCTCCGACGCCACCGAGCGCAGCACCTTTCTGAACGCGGCCGCGAAGCGGCTTCTCGGCACCGAGGTTCTCGACGCGCCCTTCAGCGAACATTCCCGTACGTACGGTATCTTCCATCCCGACAAGGAAACGTACGTTTCCACCGAGGAGCTTCCGCTGGTGCGCGCCGTCAACGGCCATGACACCGACGACATGCCGTTGTTCATCCGCAACGAGGATAATCCGGACGGGACGGTCATCATGGCCCGGGGCCGGCCCCTGGAAAGCTCGGCCACCGGCAGGGTCGCGGCCGGCATGGCCGTGTTTCGACGCGCCGCCGATCACGGCGGCACGAGAGCGGGCCTGGACGACATCGTCGGCAATCTGCGGCGCAAGAACGAGATGCTGGAATCCATCTGTGACAACATCAGCGACGGCATCATCGTGGCGGACGCCAAGGGCGAGATGCAGTTCGTCAATTCGACGACGGTGAAGATCTTCGGCGAGTGGTTTACCGATCCAGTGGTGGCGGACTGGTCCACGACCTACGGCATCTTTTTTCCCGATATCAAGACACCCGTCCCCACCGAACAGCTTCCGCTGGTGCGCGCGCTCCAGGGTGAGGAAACCGATGAGATGGAGCTGTTCATACGCAACGAGAAGAACCGGGAAGGGACCTACATCACCGGCCGGGCATCACCCATCTTCAACAGCGACAGGACAGCGGTCGTCGCCGCCATATGCACCTTTCGCGACGTCACCCGGGAAAAGGAGGCCGAAGACAGGCTGGAAAGTACCGGCAGCGATCTGCGCAGCCAGACCCAGCTCTTGGAAACCGTCTTCAACAGCATGAGCGAAGGCATCGTGGTTGCGGACGCGACCGGGAAGTTTCTGTACGTGAACCCCTCCGCCCAGCAGATCGTCGGCATGGGCCCGGTGGATGAGCCTCCCGGAAAATGGGCTCAAGTATACGGCACCTACTATCCCGACCGGGAAACCCCCATCAAGTCCGAGGACCTGCCGCTCCAGCGCGCCATACTCAAGGGCGAGTCCGTCGACGAGGAGGACGTGTTCATCCGCAACCAGAACAGGCCGGACGGCATCTACATCAGAGTGAGCGCGCGGCCGCTGCTCCACGATGTCGCCGGCGTCCGAGGAGGTGTGATCCTCTTCCGCGACGTCACCGAGCAAGTGAACGCACAGGAAGCGCTGGCCCGGGCGTTCGCGCAGGGACGGTTGGAGATCGTCGAGACCATCCTCCACAACATCGGCAATGCCATCAACAGCGTCACCGTCGGCATCGAGACCGTGCGCCATACGCTGGCCTCCGATCCGCTCGCGCGACGTCTCCGCGCCCTCGCCGATGCCCTCAAGGACCGTCAAGCCGATTGGGTCGATTACATCTCCAACGATCCACAGGGCCGGAAGGCCCTGCCGTTCGTCATCGCCATCGCGGACGATTTCACCAGGCGGAACGAAGCGCTGGCGAAGACCGTCGAACGGGTCGAGCGCCGGGCGAATCACATCGCGGATATCGTCCGCACCCAGAAGGCCATCGGCGGTCCGAGCATGAGCTGGAAAGACATCAACCTGAAGGATGCGCTCACGGAGGCGGCCAGGGTCTTGCAGGAATCGCTCGATCGAAGGAAGATCCGGATCGAGATCGACTGCAAGGAAGCGCCCAGGGAGATCCGGATTCAGGAGAGCCCGTTTCACCAGATGATCGTCAACCTGATCAAGAACTCGCTCGAAGCCATCGACGCGCTCGCGGCATCGGGCGGACTCGAGGACACGCCCCGCATCCGCATCCGAGCGCACGTCGAGGGCGACTTTTTCGACCTCGACGTCACCGATAACGGCATCGGCATTGACATGAAACGCCAGAAACTGATCTTCGCCGCCGGCTACACCACGAAGGAGTCGGGCTCCGGCCTTGGCCTTTATTCGAGCGCCAGTTTTGTTACTGGATCGGGCGCGGGCAGATCTACGCCATCAGCGACGGCATCGGCTCCGGAACGACCATGCGTGTCCGACTGAGGCGTTCCTCCATCACTCCTCCGGCCGCCGTGCGGTGATCCGGCATCGTCCACGAACGGAGATGGAGCCATGACGAAAGAGCAAAGGGACGTCGAAGCGGCTCTGGATCTGCGGGCCTTCACGGCACGGCTCGAGCAGGCCGGAAAGCTCAAGGAGATCAGGGGCGCCCACTGGGACCTGGAGATCGGCGCGCTCACCGAGATCGCGGCGGAATCCGGCGAGGGCTCGGCGCTGCTCTTCGACGCCATCCCGGATCATCCCGAAGGGTACCGCGTCCTGAGCAACGTCCTCCGGTCCCCGGAAGCCGACGCCTTGGCCTTGGGCATGTCGCCGGATGTCCGCGGCCTGGACGTGGTCCAGGCCGTCAAGGGACGGCTCCAGGACCTGACCCCCGTTCCTCCCGACGAGATCGGTGAATCGCCTCTCCTGGAGAACGTCGCCTTCGACGGCGACGTCAACGTGCTCAAGTTCCCCACCCCCAAGTGGCACGCGGACGACGGCGGCCGCTACATCGGCACGTTCACCGCCACGGTGTGCCGCGATCCCGATACCGGCTACGTCAACGTCGGCACGTACCGCGTCCAGGTCCACGACGAGAACACCGTAGGCGTGTGGATGATTCCCGGGAAGCATGGCGACCTCATCACCCGGAAGTACTGGGCGCGGGGCGAGAGCTGCCCGGTGGCCGTGGTATGCGGGCTGCCGCCCGGGATGATGACCGCGAGCGCCGTGGGCATCCCCTGGAACATGAGCGAGTACGACTTCCTGGGCGGGCTGCTGGAGACCCCGGTGCCTGTCATCAAGGCGAGCCGGACGGGCCTCCCGGTACCGGCTTTCGCGGACATCGTGCTGGAAGGACACATTCCGCCGCCCGAACAGGAGACCCACGAGGAAGGACCCTTCGGCGAGTGGCCGGGATACTACGCCTCGGGCTCCCGGCAAGCCCCGGTGGTCAAGGTAGAGGCCGTCTATCACCGCAATGACCCCATCATCACCGGCGACCCGCCGCTCAGGACCTTCCTCAACAGCGAGACCCACAAGTACATCCGCTCCGCCAACATCTGGTCGTCCCTGGAACGCGCCGGCATCCCCGAGGTGCAAGGCGTTTGGTTCCCGCGGCAGGGACGGTTCATGGTGACCGTGGCCATCAAGCAGCGCTACTCGGGCCACGCCAAGCAGGCGGGCTACGGCGTGCTCGCCACCCGCGACGGCGGGCGCGACGTGCGCATGGTCATCGTGGTGGACGAGGACGTGGACATCACCAACGTGGGCGAGGTGCTGTGGGCCATGTCCACCCGCTGGGACCCCCGTAGCGACTCCGAGGTCCTCGACGTGGCCGCGAGCATCCTGAACCCGCGGCTTTCCCCGGAAGACAAGCAGCGCCGGGAGCTGACCACCTCCTGCATGGTGGTGGACGCCTGCCGGCCCTACAGTTGGAAGGACGCGTTCCCGAAGATCTCGGCCGTGAGTGCCGACTACAAGGCCCAGGTCCGCGCGAAATGGGCGGACCGGCTGTGACGCGGACGGCGGGTGACTGTGATAGGGATAGACTGTGATAGGGACAAGTAGGTCCCGGGTAAGACCCATAGCCAAGGAGTTCCTGATGAGACACCATTTTCGGTTGGCGGCAAGTCTCTTTTTGCTTTTCTTCTGTACGGGCCTTGCGGCAACCGCTTCGGCCGACGTGGCGGAGTTCTACAAGGGCAAGACCATACGGTTCATCCTCGGCTCCGCCCCCGGTGGAGGCTTCGACACCTACGGCCGCACCATCGCCCGCACCCTGACCAAGCACATTCCGGGCAACCCCAAGATCATCGTCCAGAACATGCCCGGAGCCGGTTTCGCCATCGCCATGAACTACGTCTACAACGTGGCCAAGCGCGACGGCACGGTGATCGGCGCGACCAACAGCGGCTTGGTGATGAAGCAGGTGCTCGGCGAGAAGGGCATCCAGTTCGACAACGCGAAGTTCGGCTGGCTCGGCAGCGCGGGCAAGGCCACGCCCACCTGCATGGTCATGTCGCGCACCGGCGTCACCGATCTCAAGGGGATGATGAGCGCGTCGCCCCCGGTCAACTTCGGTTCGGCGGGCACCCTCACCCGCGACACCCCGTTGATCCTGCGCGATTTCGTGGGCGCCAAGGTCAACGTCGTCAGGGGATATACCGGCACGGCCCAGATACGCGCGGCAGTGCGGCGCAAGGAAGTGGACGGGTACTGCTCTTCGTGGGAGTCGGTGCGCATCCAGGCCACCGAACTGCTCAAGGGCAAGGACGGCGACCGGTTGGTCCCCTTTCTCACGAGCGGCGACAAGGACGAGCCGATGCTGAAGGATCTGCCGCTGTTCACCGACCACATCAAGAACGAGGACGAGCGCGCGGCCTACGAGGCGTGGCTGGCGCCGTACAAGTTCTTCCGCGCCTACGTGACTCCACCCGGCATTCCCGAAGAACGGCTGAAGGCGCTGCAGACCGCGTTCAAGAATACCCTCGACGACCCGGAGTTCATAGCGGCGTCCACGAAGATCGGCATCGAGATCTCTTATCTGTCCGGGGCCGAGATCCAGTCCCTGGTGAAGCAGGTCTTCTCCATCGGGCCGGGGGCCGAGGCGCGGCTGAAGCAGTTGGTCGGGGCCAAATAGGACCCGGGGACGGGACACGAGCGGGCGCTCGAAGCTACAGGACGCCGGGAGGCTCGAGGAGAGCGTATGAAAACGCACATCGCCGAAAGCAACGGCGTGGAGAGCGTATGGCACGAGCTGGTGGAACTGGTGAACCGGCAGTTCGAGACCCCGCCCTTCCGGCGGCTGCTGGACATCCGTTTCACCCAGGCGCGCGCCCAGGCCCTGTCCATCCAGATGAAGCACTACGTGGCCAACCGGCGGGACTGCTGGGGGTTCGTGGCCGGCGCATCGCCGCTCAGCGTCAAGCGGCTCATCTGGGAGCACGAGGGCGAGGAGCTCATGGGCGACAAGGCCGCGGGCAAGGTCGACCACATCACGCTGGCTGTGCAGGAAGGCAGGGTCTTCGGCCTCGACCCGGAGGACTTCGAGCGCGTCCGCCCACTGGACGCGGCCGTGGCGTGCTTCTACGCGTGGATCCACCTGGCCAAGGACCGCCCCTGGCGCGAAGCGGTGGCGGCGTCGGCCGTGCTGGAGATGCGCAATTCCGACGAGCTGGTGCGCGACGGATCGCTGTCCTACCGCGTCGGCAAGAAACTGGAACGGGACCTGGGCATTCCGCTGAAGCGCCAGATCAACAACGCCGAGCACGTGACCGCCGACATTGAACACGGCCAGCTCCTGCTGGCGGTGGCACGGGAACACTGCCATACCGAGGAAGATCAACAGGCGCTGCTGCGCGGGGCGCGGGAAAGCCTCATCATCGACCGCGCCTACCGGGAGCAGCTCGTCAACATGATGGAGGCGCTGGACTAGGCCGCGGGAACGCCGCCCGGCCCCACCAACTTTCGACAATCCGAGTCATTCGACGGCGCGGGCTCTCGCGAGCCCCGCGCCACAGGAGACGGAGACCATGCCCGATATCGCCAAGCTCAAGAGCACGCTCAACGAGATGTGCAACCGCCAGTACGGGACCGACGAGTTCCAGGACCTGCTGACGCTGCCCTGGACCATGGAGCGGGGACGCTACTACGTGGTGCAGAACGCCATCTACACAAAGAACCGCCGGGACTGCTGGGCCTACGTCCAGGCCGCTGCGCCGCTCGACGTGAAGTCCCTGGTGTGGCAGCACGAGAGCGACGAACTGATCAACGACCCGCGCTGCGACATGGACCATTACACGCTGACGGTCAAGCAGGGTGAAGTCATCGGCCTGACCCGGGAAGACTTCGACAACGCGGAGCTGCCGCCCATGGCCCAGGCGGCCTTCATGGCGTGGCACCTCATCGCCATCAAGGGTCCGTGGCTCGCCTCGTTCACGTCTTCCCAGATGCTCGAGCGGCGCAACAACCCCGAGATCGTCACCGACGGCGGGATGTCCTACCGCATCGGCAAGAAGTTCGAGAACGAGCTGGGAATCAGCCTCAAGCGGATGATCTCGCTCAACGTCCACTCCACCGCCGACACCGAACACTCGGACATGATGGACGGCGTCTACGACCGGCACGTGCGCACGCGGGAGGACTACGACACGGTGCTACGTGCCGCGAAGCAGTGCATGGCCATCGACCGCGCCTACCGGGGCGGGCTAGCCTACGTGATGCAGCGCATCGAGGGTTGAGCGAGTTGGCGTCCTTCGACTTCGCTTGGCGTAGTCTGTCCTGATTTTCGGTCGAAGGGCCTGTCCTGAGCTTGTCGAAGGGCTTAGGACGAACGATGATGAAAGTGTCCGATCATCGATCAGGGTCTCCCCGGAGAGGAGCGCAACGACCATGAGCCTCGATGAACTCAACAAGGACTTGGCCACGAAGCAGTTGGCGGGTTTCTGGGCCTCCAACATCACCGACAACGACGGCGAGGTCCTGGAACCGCGCACCACGGTGGTCCCCTACCTGTGGAAGTGGGACGACATCTACGACGGGCTGCTGCAGGCCGGCGAGCTGGTCAGCCTGGAACAGTCGGAGCGGCGCACCATCCGGCTCCTGAACCCCGGCGTGCCCGGCACCACCGGCGCCACCAACACGGTGCACACTTCCATCCAGCTCGTGAAACCCGGGGAGATCGCCAAGGCCCACCGCCATACCCTCACCGCGCTACGCTTCGTGCTCAAGGGCGGCGGCGCCTTCACCACGGTGGAGGGCGAGCGCTTCACCATGCACCCCGGCGACCTGATCCTGACGCCGCAGTGGACCTGGCACGACCACTACAACGGCACCGGCGAGAACATCGTGTGGCTCGACGGACACGACGGCCCGCTGCTCAAGGCGCTGGAAGTGATGGCGGTGGAGCCCTTCAGCCAGAAGCAGCAGCCGGTGGAGGCCATGCCCGACTTCAGCCTGCACCAGTTCGGCTGGGCGCGTCCGCCCGAGCAGCTCTCGGAGTTCCCCGACCCGCCCTTCCGCTATCCGTGGGAGACCACTTACGAATCGCTGAAGGCACTGGCGTCGAGCCCTGGCGACGAGTGTGACGGCGTGTTGCTGCGCTACGTCAACCCGCGCAACGGCGGCTTCACGCTGCGCACCATCGGCTGCGAGATCCAGATGATCCGGCCCGGCGAGGAGACGCGCTCTCATCGCCACACGAGCACGACCATCTACCACGTGTTCCGCGGCAGCGGCGCCACCATCGTCAACGACCGGCGCATGGAGTGGAACGAGGGCGATTTCTTCACCGTGCCGCTGTGGTCGTGGCACGAGCACGAGAACGGCAACAGCGACGAGGCCATCCTGTTCTCGGTCAACGACCGCCCCGTGAAGGAGGCCTTCGGGCTCTATCGGGAGGAGCGGGCGTAGAGATGGCTGGGAACGGAGACATCGCCGCGTGCCCCCCCACCCCTAGATTCCCGCCCCCGATCGGGGTCGAGGGCAAGCTTGCGCGGGAATGACTCATTGGGGTGTAGCGGGATTCCATAACTATCTGAAATCATTGAATAATTGTTTATTTTCATATCAATGACGAATATGGGCTTGGGCGGTCGAAGTCGAAAGACGGTTGACTCGTCGCAAGTATCGGAACCCAAGGAAGGAGCATTCCCATGAGCAAGGCCGCCACCATCGACACGGCAAACGGGTCGGAACGGAACCTTAATGAAGCCTCCGGCTTCGCCCCCATCAGCCCCTACGATATCTACCAGCAGTGGGAAGGTATCCCGGTGTACAAGGGGTTCATTATCGACGACCTGCTGGAACTGGAGCTGGGCGACTGGGCGCGCACCGGCGGCAAGGGCGCGTTCGTCAACCTCGACGGCGCCGGCGGCACCTGCGACACGGTGATCCAGGAAATCGCCCCGGGCAAGGAACTGCGGCCGCGGCGCCACCTGTTCGAGGAAGCCGTGTTCATCCTGTCCGGCCAGGGGGCCACCACCCTGTGGAACGAGGGCGGTCGCAAGCACACCCTGGAGTGGCAGAAGGGCAGCCTCTTCTCCATCCCGCTCAACGCGTGGTTCCAGCACTTCAACGCCCAGGGACAGGAACCGGTGCGGATGATTTCGCTCACCGACGCCACCGTCGTGATCAACCGCTACCGGAACCTCGACTACATCTTCAACAACCCGTTCACCTTCGGCGACCGCTACCAGGGCGACGCCAACGAGTGGGGCAAGCCCGGGCGCTACCTCGAAGGCGTCAAGAAGGGCCGGGTGTGGGAGTCCAACTTCATCGCCGACCTGTGGCAGTTCCAGCCCAAGGACTACAAGGAGCGCGGCGGCGGCAACCGCACTACGCTATTCGAGTTCGTCGACAACACCATGAGCGCGCACCTCTCGGAATTCCCGGTCGGCAAGTACAAGAAGGCCCACCGGCACGGCGCCGGGGCGCACATCATCATGCTGACCGGCTCCGGATATTCCTTCCTGTGGGAGGAAGGCGCTACGCGGAAGCGCGTGGAATGGGGCCGCATGAGCATGTTCGTGCCGCCCATCCAGTGGTGGCACCAGCACTTCAACAACGGCGCCGAGCCCGCGCGCTACCTGGCGCTCAAGCCCTGGGGTTTCAAGTACAAGGTGGAGGAATTGAAGGACACCGGCGAGGACGTCAAGAAGGGCGGCGCGCAGATCGAGTACGAGGATCAGGATCCGGAGATCCACCAAGTCTTCGAGGAAGAGTGCCGCAAGAGCGGCGCCGAAGTCGACATGGCGCAGTTCGGATTCTGAGGCTACAGCGGAACCCTTCGCATCGTCATTCCCGCGAAAGCGGGAATCCAGGGGTGGGGAGGGGC
>JAJDXX010000052.1 GCA_022823055.1 Candidatus Binatia bacterium
GGGCGCCCGCGGGGTGCGCCACCCGCCTCGGCCCCGCCCCAACCTGCCTTGTTTCCCGGCTTTCTCGGTTATGACGGAAGGGGAAGGGCCGGAATGACCGTACGGGGGCGGGAATGACGATGTGAGGCACCGTCAATCCGACACCCGGAAAACCCCCGTCTCCGAATTCGCCACCCACAACTCCCCGGTATCGATATCGAACCACCACCCATGCAGCGCCAGTTCCCCGCGCTCCACTCGTTCTCGAATCCACGAATACGACCGCAGGTTGCCGATAGATTTCAGCACCGACCACTGCTCGGCCGCTGTCGCCGTTTCCACATCCGTGCGCTTGGTCTCGGGATCCTCCGCCAGCACGTCCCGACAGGCTCCGTCCGCCAACGCCACCCACGGCCCCAGGCACTCGAACGGCGGCGGTTCCTGCCCTCGCGCGACGTCCATTGCCGCCTTGATGCCTCCACAGTGGGAATGGCCGCATACCACGACGTGGGAGACCCCGAGCGCCTTGACGCCGTACTCGACGGCCGCCATCACCGCGTACGCGGTCGCGTCGCCGGGGCGCCGAGGGGGCACCAGGTTGGCGACAACGCGAACCACGAAGATGTCCCCGGGCCGAGCGCCAAAGAGCAGCGCCGGATCCACACGGGAGTCGCTGCAGGCGATCACCAGGGCATCCGGATCCTGGCCCTGCGACAGGCGTGCCATGAGGGAACGGTCGCCATCATACTCCGTCTCCCGGAAACGGTAGGCGCCCCTGAGGAGGGCGGTGTAGCTGTCGGTATGATTGTTGGTCACGGCGTCATCCCTTACCGATTGTCGGCCTCATGTATGCAATGGTATTCTCGAAAACGACCTATCAGCCTGACCAAGAGTTAAGCCTTGCCGGATCGCAAGAGTTCACGGGAGTCGACTGGACCACCCGCCTACCCGGATACGGGTAGCGGGGGCAGCACGGGTCCACGGACATCCTCGTCGCCTTCTGCCCCAGGCCGCTCCGAATACGATAACCCGGAATACCCGGAATTCGAAGTTCACGACGTAGTGGCCGGCTACGACAGCGCCGCAACTGTCCTTGTGCCCGAGTACGAGGGGGTTTCGTTCGAATATGTACACGCCCCCGTACTCAAGTGGCTACCGCAGTCGCCCGCTTGGGTCCTCGACGTGGGCGCGGGCAGCGGGCGGGACGCCGCGTGGTTCGCGCGAAATGGACACAACGTAGTCGCGGTGGAGCCGTCACGGCAGCTACGTGCCGTTGGGAAGGCCCGCCACGGATCAACATCGATTAAGTGGATGAACGATGAGCTCCCGGCGTTGTCCAATGTGGTACGCTCGAAGCTCACCTTTGACTTGGTATGGCTGAGCGCGGTGTGGACGCACGTACCGCGGAAAGCCCGACGTCGGGCTTTCCGCAAGCTGGTCTCCCTGATGAGCCCTGGCGGCAGCATGATGCTGAGCCTCCGTCACGGACCTCCGCCTCGGGGACGTCCCATGCACTCCGCGGAACTTGGCGAGATCGAGAAGCTGGCCCAGGAACACGGCCTGCAGATTGTCGGCATCCAGCACCAACAAGACGCTCGCAAACGGCCCGGTATCACGTGGGATGTGCTCTGGCTCCGGCTCCCCGACGACGGCACCGGGGCGCTTCCGCTGCTCCGCCACATTGTGTTCAAGGACCAGAAGTCCTCCACCTACAAGCTCGCCTTGCTGAGAGTGCTGCTTCGTATCGCCGACGGCACGGGAGGTCTCGTTCGCCAGGAGGGCGAACACCAGGTAGACCTTCCGCTTGGCCTCGTGGCGCTTTTCTGGGTCCGCGCTTTTCGGCAACTGGTCGCGGAAGGATTCCCCCAACACCCCAAGGGCAACAACCACCTCAGTTTCGCGAAAGATGCCTTCCATGACCTGGGAAACCGATCGCCCTACGACCTCCGGATAGGACAGCAGTTTTCCGGCGACGACGCCGAAAACCTGGTGGTGGCAATCCGTGATGCCGTGGACTGCATACGGAGAATGCCGGCCACGTACATTACCTACCCGAGAAGTGACAAGCCCGTGTTCCCAACCAGGCGGAGAGGTCCGGTAAGGCTCCGCGACAGCCTGCGGCTCGATGAGCCGTTCCTCTGGTCCTTTGGCACGTTTTCCGTCCCCCTCAACCTGTGGCGGGCGATGTCCCGATACGCTCCGTGGATCGAACCCGCCATACTCAACGAGTGGGTCCATGTCATGCGCGGTTATGGAAGGACGCCGACCGAGGGAGCAGCGACCCCTTGGGACAAGTATATGAGTGCCTTACGGTGGCTGGTGCCGGACCACGACACGAGTTTCGTCCGGCAACTGGCGGAAGACATGCGGAAGGGCGACTCCGGCCTGTTCTGCATATGGACCGGACGCCGCTTGACTCACGCCTTCGATATCGACCACTGCTTCCCCTTCGCGGCATGGCCTTGCAACGATCTTTGGAACCTGTTCCCGAGCTACCCAGCGACAAACCGTCGCAAGGGAGATCAGCTTCCAACGCGGCACGCGCTCGAAGAAGCTGAACCGCGCATACTCGACTGGTGGGACAAGGCCTATTGGCAAGGACCCGCCATAAATCAGCGGTTCATCGAGGAGTGCCGGAGCGCTCTCCCAATGGCCGTGTCCGACGGCGGCAACGTTACGCTCGAATCGGTATTCGAAGGCCTGACGTTCCAGCAGATGGTGTTGAAACGAGATCAGCAGCTTACAGAATGGCAGCCGAATCCACTGCGACGGTAGGTAGCCAGGACGGGAGCCCGTCCCCTCAGGGCTCTGAACGGGTTGCTAGAGAGGCCGCGTCCGTAACCGGCCGTGAATCGACCTGGACCGTGACACGGATGTTGTGGTCAAGGGCGACGAGCATCTTCATCAGACGATCCATCGTGAACCGCCCGAGATCGGCTTTACGAACGCGAGAAAAGTCGGCGGCGGCAAAGCCGGTCATTGCCTCGGCCTTCCTTACCGTGAGCCTGCGGTCATCCAGGACGGCGATAATCCGGGCCGCCAGGATCGCCTTCGCCTGTTTCAGATCTGCAAGAGGGTCGCCGAGATCTCGAAATACGTTCCCGCTTCCCTGGACCAACTCGAAGTCATCTTCGTTCATTGAAACAATACCTTCTTCAATCGCGCCAACCGAGCCTTCACAAGGTCGATTTCGGCCTTTGGTGTCTTGATGCCGCTCTTCGATTTCTTGCCAAACGCGTGGACTACCCACAGTCCTCCGGCGATCTCCGTCACATAGATGACGCGCCAAGCGTCAGTTCGGTAGCGTAAGGCGATCTCCATCACGCCGGGCTCGAAGCCCTTCAACGGCTTGACGAACCCTGCCTTGCCACCTTCCGCGGCGATGGTGAGGGCTGTATTGACGCGATCCTGCACTACCTTTGGGAAAGCCTCGTAAGCCTTTCGTGCCGCTCGAACCCACCCGATCGGCTTTGTGTCGTAGTGGAACTCTGATGTTGTCATATTTCACTACACCAATCAAGAAGCACCACGGCAGCAGAGGTCTCTGCGGTTGACCACCCTGCAGCCCAAGGACCGTCTTCGTTGTTGTGTGACAGCAAGGAATGTGCCATTCCATCCGGGAAATGCCTCCCGCCTTTTCTGAAACCCTTCGGCGTTTCGTCGCCATGGTCCTCGGGGAGAACCGCGACGTTCGCGGGACCGTGGACGAAGACCACGACGACACCCCGCCCGACGAAGACGCCGTCGTCCTCCCCATCGAGGACCACATCGACCTGCACCCGTTCGCGCCCAGGGACATTCCGAGCGTTGTGGAGGAGTACGTCTGGCAGTGCCACGAGGAGGGGCTGCGGGAGGTGCGGATCATTCACGGGCGCGGCAAGGGAGTGCAGCGGCGCATCGTGCAGTCGGCGCTGGAAAAGAACCCGCTGGTGGAGTCGTGCCATGACGCACCGCCGGAAAGGGGTGGATGGGGCGCGACGGTGGCGGTGATTCGCGACAAGCTGCGCGGAGAGTAGTTAACCACGGGGATCGGGCTCGGCCCGCGCTCTCGGCCCGGCCGCGGCTCGTTACCTCACCAGCGAATCCCCCCAGAGCCGTTCGAGAAACCGTTCCCAAGGCAGAATCCAGATGCCCTCACTCGTGCGCCGGGGGGCGTCTTCATTGCAAACGACCACGGCTTGCGCCGGACGATGTTCCTCCATGTAGGCGCGCATGGCCCTGAGTTCCCCGGGACGGACGCGGGAGCTTCCCTTGACCTCGATAGCCACTTCGCCCGCGCGACCGAGGACAAAGTCGCACTCCAGGCCCGACCCGGTACGCCAGAAACGCACCGGGAAGTCGGATTCACGGTAGGAACGATAGGCGAGCAGCTCCATCAGGACCAAGTGCTCCAGGGCACGGCCGAAGTCGGCGCCGTGCCCGTGTTCGATCCGGCGTCCGGTCACGTGGCCGGCTACACCCACGTCGAATAGGTAGAACTTCGGCGCGCGCGTGATGACCGCGCGCGAGCGGCGCCGGCTGAACGGCTCGACGAAGACGCCCAGCAGCGTGTCGACGAGGATCTGGAAATACTCGCGCACGGTCTTGGAATCGACGCCGCAGTCCCTGGCGACGTTGCTGTAGTTCAGCAACTCTCCGTGGCAGAACGACAGGGCTTCGAAAAACCTCGTGAAACCCGCCGTGTTCCGCGTCAGCCCTTCGTCGAACACTTCCTCTTTCAGATAGTCGTCCACGTAGCCCGCGAGCGCGCGCCGGTATCCGGTCGCATCGTAGTGCTGCGGGACCAGCCCCCGGTTGAGCGCCCTCAAGAGATCGAATTCCGGCACTTCCGGCCAGGTGAGCGGATGAAGTTCGAAACGCCAGGCACGGCCGCCCAGCAGGTTGGCGCGGCCGCGCTTCAGCTTCCTGGCGCTGGAACCGCACAAGACGAAGCTCAACCCCTCGTTCTCGATCAGTCGGTGAACTTCGTCGAGAACGGCGGGCGCCTTCTGCACCTCGTCGACGATTATGGGGTTGGAGCGGGTCGCTTGATTGAATGCCGCCACGCGTTCCCCGAACGCCCACGGTGCCCGCGTGAGTTCCAGCATGAGCCGGGTGTCGAGCAGGTCGAACCGGGCCGCCTCGGGGAAGAGCACGCGGAGCAAGGTGGACTTGCCGGTCTTGCGGGGTCCCCACAAGAACGCGGACTGTCCCGGTGGCAGGTCCAGGCGAAGGGTGCGGCTGTAATACATGGTTTCGGAGTTTTCTCCGAAATAATCGAGTTATTTCGGAATATACTCCGAATTGGTGCGCTTATGCAAAGTCCTGACAGGCACGCCTCTCCAATGAGTCATTCCCGCGGAAGCGGGAATCCAGGGGTGGGGGGTGCGGCGGCCTCATTGCCCGGCCCCACCCCGCCTGGATTCCCGCCCTCGATCGGGGTCGAGGGCAAGCTTGCGCGGGAATCATTCCCGTACCCCCCACTCCGTCATTCCCGCGAAAGCGGGAATCCAGGCGGGGTGGGGCCGGGGCAATTGAGCCGCCCCACCACCACCCCCC
>JAJDXX010000174.1 GCA_022823055.1 Candidatus Binatia bacterium
TCCAGGGGTGGTGGCAGGGCGCTACAGCGGCGTTTCCCCGCTCTACCCCTCCTGGATTCCCGCTTTCGCGGGAATGACGTTTCTGGGGGTTGTTGCCTCTCTTGAATGGTGTTTTGACACAGCCTGTTTCGCGGGAATGACGATTGGGGAACGTTGTGCGTCGTAAGTCTTGACACAGCGTGTTTCGCGGGATTGACCGCTTGATGCGTTGACGGCCCGCAACCCGCCAAATATAGTCTCCGAAAACGAGTGCACGGGAGCAACATGGGTACGGTACACGAGATCTACATCGCGTCGGAAGGCAGCGCGCACATGCGCAAGGTGGACGAGGCCGAGGCGGTCGCCAGCATGGGGCTGAAGGGGGACCGTTACTGCGAGTCGACCGGATATTACAGCGGCTGGGACGAGTGCCAGGTGACCCTGATCGAAGCCGAGGACCTGGAGGAAATCGCCGCCGCGGCAGGCCTCCAGGTGCTCAACGGTGAGCACCGGCGCAACATCGTCACTCGCGACACCCGCTTGGAAGACTTGGTGGGCCACGCCTTTCGCGTCGGCGAGGCGGTCCTGGCCTTCGACCGGCCGCGCCCCCCGTGCGCCTACATCCAGTCCATCACCGAACCGGGCATGACCCGAGCCCTCATGGGCAAGAGCGGGATCTGCGCGCTGGTGGTACAGGGCGGCGTCATCCGGCCCGGCGACGATATCGCCGTTCTCTAGCCGAAACGACCGCCCTGCTCTAGTGCAACCCCCGCCCTCCACCCCGAGCCCGGCCGGCTCGCAGTCCACGTTCTTCTACGGCTGGTTCATCCTCCTCGGAGGTTTCCTCATACTGGTGGTGGACGGCGGCGTGCGCTTCTCCTTCGGCGTGCTGGTGAAGCCCCTGGCCGCCGAGTTCGGCTGGGACCGCGGCGCCATCACCTTCGCCTACACCCTGAACATGCTCGTGTTCGGCTTCAGCCAGATGATGGCGGGGAGGATGCTGGACCGTTACGGCCCGCGCCTGCTTTTCTCCGTCTCGGCGCTGTTGGCTTCCGCCGGCATCTTCCTCACCTCTCGCACCGACTCCATCCCCGAGTTCTACTTTTACTACGGAGTCGTCACCGCGGTGGGTGCATCCGGGACCACCATCGGCGTGGTGTCGTCCACGGTCTCCCGCTGGTTCCTGAGCCTGCGCGGCGTCATCGGCGGCATCGCGGTCACGGGCACGGCCTTCGGACACTTCGTCGTCATCCCCGCCCTGGCATACTCCCAGGCGCGCTTCGGCTGGCGCGGCTCGTGGGTCGGCCTGGGCGTCCTGGTGTCCGTGGTCGTGGTGCCGGTGGCGCTGGCGCTGATGAAGAAGGAACCCGCCGACATGGGCCTTTCGCCCTACGAACGCGGCGGCACCGCCCGGGGCTGGCGCCTCGCCCCGGCTGCGGATCTCGCGCCACGAGAAGCATTCCTTTCGCGGACCTTCCTCTTCGTCGTCCTGGCCTACGGGCTGTGCGGCTTCCAGGACTTTTTCTTCGTGACCCAGTTCATCCCCTTCGCCACCGACGCCGGCCTCACCAGCCAGCACGCCTCGAACATCCAGGGTCTGTCCGGACTGTTCGCCATGGTGGGCGTTCTCGCCTTCCCGGCGGTAACGGAGAAGTTCGGACACGGCCTTCCGCTGTCCTTCATGTTCCTCCTGCGCATAGTCTGCTTCGGGTTGCTGGTGTTCTCGTCCGCGGAACCGGCCATATTCACGGCCGCGCTGCTGATGGGCTTCACGCTGATGGCCACGGCACCGCTGGCCGCGGCCATGACCGGCGATTACTTCGGCGTCCGCAACATCGGCCTCATCACCGGCGCCATTCTCTGGGTGCACCACACCGGCGGGGCGCTCGGCGCGTTGCTGGGAGGTCTCGTTTACGACGCCACCGGCTCGTACGGAGGCATATTCCTGGCCTGCCTCGTCATGGCGTTCACGGGAGCGGCCGTTTGCGTGGGCATCCGTCCTCCCGGAGGTCCGCTGGTCCCGCGACGCCGTCGTGGGAGGTCCATCCCTTGAAACAGACCGGGCATCGGTCTCCCCATTCTCACTCGTCCTCGGCGGCCAACTCCTCACGGTACTTTCGCCACCGGCCGCGGAACTGATGGTAGGTCAGACCCAGCGTTCTTGCCGCCTGGCGCTGGTTGTACCTCGCGTCCACAAGGCTCTCGCGGATCATTCGCACCTCCAGATCTCTCACCGCCTCCTCGAGGGATCTGTCCGGCCCGCCGGGAGCACCGGCCGGGGATGACGAAGACGGCACCTGAGCCTCGATTCCATCGCCCGCGCCCGTGCCGAAAGGCGGGACGAAAGGATCGAAGACGAGCTCGTCGACCGTGGGCCCATCGGATCGGTACACCGCGCGCTCCACCACGTTCCTGAGCTCGCGGACGTTGCCCGGCCAAGGGTAGCTTTCCATCTGCGCCACCGCGCTACGGCTGAACCGGGGGAGCGCTTCCCGACCCAGCTCGTGCGCCATGCGCGCGGCAAAGTGGTTGGCCAGCAGCAGGATGTCCTCTTCCCGACGCCGCAAGGGTGGTACGAAGAGGACGTCGAACGACAGCCTGTCGAGCAGGTCAAGCTTGAAACGGCCCTGACGGGCCAGCGCGGGCAGGTCTGCGTTGGTCGCGCCGATGATTCTCGTGTCCACTTGAACGGGTTGCGAAGATCCCACCCGTTCAAAACTGCCGTACTCCACCACCCGGAGGATCTTCTCCTGGACCTCCGTGGGGATCTGAGCGATTTCATCCAGGAAAAGGCTCCCCTCCGTCGCCGCCTCGAACCGCCCGGTGCGCCGTTGATGCGCGCCGGTGAAAGCGCCCTCCTCGTGGCCGAACAGCTCCGACTCCAGCAGCGTCGGCGCCAGCGCCGCGCAGTTCAGGGCAACGAGCGGCCCCCGCCAACGCTGTGACAGATAGTGCAGCTTGGCGGCGGCCAGCTCTTTGCCGGTACCGCGTTCACCGATCAGCAGGATCGGACGATCGACCTCGGCGGCACGGGACAGCGTTTCTTGAAAGTCCAGAAAGGCGTTGGACTGTCCCAGCGGCTCCGTGTAGGATTCGGACATGGACACCTCCGGCGTATGTTCGAAAATACCATATAATAGTTATTTTTACCAGTAATTGATTAGTTTCGCTAACGTCATGAAATGGCTCGGGATTACATAAACTCAACAAAAACAGTACCTTGGAAAACCTGACCGCGGTTGGCACTCTTTATGCTTCTCCAGAACACAGCGGCACGGACACGTTCTCCGCGAATTCCGAGGGAGGAAGTCAAATGGGTATCTTTACACGCTTGAGCGACATCATCAGCTCGAACATCAACTCGATGCTGGACAAGGCCGAGGATCCGGAAAAGCTCATCCGGCTGATGATACAGGAGATGGAGGACACGCTGGTCGAGATCAAGGTGGCTTGCGCCCAGGCGATGGCGGCACGCAAGAAGGTCGAGCGCGAGCTCGATGAAGCGAGGCGGCGCCACGACCAGTGGGCGGACAAGGCCAGGCTCGCCGTGGACAAGGGACGCGAAGACCTGGCGCGGGAGGCGCTGATGGAAAAGCGGCGCTATCGGGAGCGCTCGGAGACCCTGGAGAGCGAGGCGATCCAGTGCGCCGCCATCATTGAGCAGTACCAGTCGGACATGGCCCAGTTGGAAGACAAGCTGGCGAAAGCAAAGGAAAAGCAACGCATCCTGGTGCAGCGCCACATTCAGGCGCACGAGCGGAAGCGTGCCCAGAGCGGGATCCGCAAGATGGGCAGCGCGGACACGATGCTGCGTTTCGAGCAGTTCGAGAACCGTATCGAGCGCATGGAGGCCGAGGCCGACCTGGTCAACTTCGCGCGCAAGCCGGACCTCGATGAGGAGTTCGCCCGCTTGGGACAGGACGACGAGATCGAAGCCGAACTGCGGGCGCTCAAGGATGCCGCCCGGCGGTCCGATGCCTGAGACGCGGCGGCGGTGGGTGCGGCTGAAGCGCATAGGTGAGCGAGGATGGCACCGGAAAGCATCGTGGGAATAGTGTTGGGAGTGCTCGGGGTCCTCTTGATCCTGGGCGCGGCATTGATTGTCATGGTGGTGTGGGCGATCAAGTCGCTCCGCGGCAACGGAGCCGGCG
This sequence comes from Candidatus Binatia bacterium, assembly GCA_022823055.1. Taxonomy (GTDB): domain Bacteria; phylum Desulfobacterota; class Binatia; order UBA9968; family JAJDTQ01; genus JAJDTQ01. The sequence continues at coordinate 4,131 of JAJDXX010000174.1, forward strand.
GCGACGAGGCCCGGCTGATGCAAGAGCTCTACCAGGGGCTGAGCCGGCTCGAAGACCGCGTGGAATCCCTGGAGACCATTCTACTCGACAGAAAGGATAGAAACCCATGATTCGAGGCTATTCGAGGACTGCCCGCATCTACCGCTCACGTCGCGGCGTCATCCTGGGCGTGTGCCGCGGTCTTGCGGAACACCTGGACGTGCGGGTGTTCTGGGTCCGCGTGATCGCCGTCGTCCTGCTGATCAGCACCGGATTCTGGCCGTTTGCCGGCCTCTATCTGCTGGCAGCCCTGGTCCTGAAACCGGAGCCCGTGCTGCCCCTGCAAACGGAAGGGGAACAGGATTTCTACAACAGCTACGCGCACTCGCGCACCATCGCGCTGAACCGCCTGCGCCGCACCTTCGGTCAACTCGACCGCCGCATCCGCCGCATGGAGCACATGGTCACCAACCGCGAGTACGACTGGGAGCGACGGCTGCGGACCGGAGAAAGGGAGTAGTCAACATGATCGACGCATACTCGTGGCGCACCAGCAACGGCCGCAAGCTGCACATCGTGCTGGAAGAGCTGGATCTCGAATACCGCCTCCACCCCATCGACATCCGCAAGGGCGACCAGTTCGAGCCGGAGTTCCTGAAGATCAGCCCCAACAACAAGATCCCGGCCATCGTCGACCAGGACGGTCCCGGCGGAGAGCCCTACCCGGTGTTCGAGTCGGGCGCCATTCTCATGTACCTCGCCGAGAAAACCGGCAAGCTCATGCCCCAGGATGTAGAGCGCCGCTACGTCGTGATCCAGTGGCTCATGTTCCAGATGGGCGGCATCGGCCCGATGTTGGGGCAGGCCAACCACTTCCGCGGCCAGGCGCCGGACAACGAGTACGGCGTCCGTCGCTACACCAACGAGGCGGGACGCCTCTACGGCGTCATGGACAAGCGCTTGGCGGACCACGAGTACCTGGCCGACGAATACTCCATCGCCGACATCGCCTGCTATCCCTGGCTGCAGGGACACGAGAAGCAAGGACAGGACCTGAACGACTTCCCCCACGTCAAGCGCTGGTTCGAAGCCGTCACCGCCCGCCCGGGCGTGCAACGCGGCCTCCAGGTCATGGCCGACGTCCCTGTCACCCCCATGGACGACAAGGCGCGGGAGATCATGTACGGGGCGAAGCAATACGAGAGACGCTAGCCCATCAGCGCCGGATTACCCGGAACCGTGCCATGAAGCGGCTGTCGAGGTAGTCCTTGAAGCGCCAGCACCAGCCGGCGTGGGCGGACCATCCCTTGTAGTCCATCAGCGCCTTGCCGTCGCCGGTGTTGAGGAGCCTCAGGAAGTCGTGTTGGGGTTCGTAGGGAGAGAGCGGCTCGCCGCGCACCAGCGCGCCGATGTTGCGCCACAGGACCGGGCCCTGGCGGACGGCGTAGACGCCGGCCTTGGGGACGGAAGCGTTCACCATGGTGCTGCTGTCTCCCACGGCGAGGACATTCTCCGAGCCGGTGGACTGGAGAGTTTCGCTGGTCAGGAGGAACCCCCTGGAGTCCTTCGGCAAGGTGGTGTTCTCCAGCACGGGCGGCGGCGCCGCTCCCGCGGCCAGGATCACGAGGTCCGCGGGAATGCGGCGGCCGTCGGCGCACACCGTTTCCCGGTCGTCGACACGCGTGACACGGGCGCCCGTGATCACCTCCACGCCGCGGGCCTCCAGCAGCGCTTCCGCCCGGGGTAGCGCCCGTGGCGACAGACCGCCGCCGATGCGCTCTCCCGCGTCGACGATGGTGATGGTGTGGCGCACTTCCCCCAGCACGCGGCGCAGGTATGAGGGCAGGCAGAAGCTGATCTCGATACCGCCGACGCCACCGCCGATGACCAACACCCGCAGTTCCTGACGATTCTGCGGTGCAATCTCCTGGAGCCGTTCGTAGAGGCGCATCAGGAACGTCTGCATGGGTTTGATGGGAACCCACACTTCGGGGTCGGCGTCGATTCCGGCGCGGTTGGGCACCGAGCCGGCGCCCACGGACAGGATGTCGAACGGCACGGGCTCGTGCTTCTCGAAGAGGACGGTTCGCGCCTCCACGTCCACGCCCGAGGCGGGCTCCACCACCAGCTCGGCACGGGCCGCTTGGGCGAGGCTCCGGAGGTCTATCTCCAGCCTGCCGGGGGGGTACTGGCCCGACAGGGTGCCGGGCAGCATGCCGGAATAGGTGGACGCGGCAAAGCTCGAAACGCACACCAGCCGGGCTTCTGCGATGGGCTCCCGGCGCCACAGGTCGAGGACATGGGCGTTGGTGTGGCCGATACCGAGGAGGACGACCCTGGTGTCCTGTCCGGCACTAGATTCTTTAGAGGATTGCACGGACGGACGGACGTTCCGTCATACGCTGATACCACGCGTCGAGCAGCGGCAGGCCCGGGTCCGGCAGGATGCTCCACTGGACGTGGCGCATGACCCGCGGGAAGTGGGCCGCGTCGAGCAGCGAGAAGTCGCCGGCCATGTAGTCACGGCCTTCAAGCTCCTTCTCCAGCGGTTGCAGCTCCTCGATGAAGCGGGCCTTGGCCGCGGCCAGCGCATCGGCGTCGCGCTCGCCCTCAGGCTTCATCATCTCGGCCCGGATGGCCTGATGACTGTCGTTGGTGTGGACGATGCCGTAGTCGATGAGAATGCGGATGTGCGCGCGTGTGGAGGGGTCGGCGGGCAGCAGCGCCGGGGCCGGGTACTTCTCCTCCAGGTACTCGTTGATGATGCAGGACTCGTAGAGCACCGTGTCGCCGTCCACCAGCACCGGCACCTTGCCGTACGGATTCATGGCGAGGTACTCGGGCGCCTTCTGCTCGCGCTTGCGCAGGTCCACGGGGACCGTCTCGTAGGCAAGGCCCTTCTCTTCCAACACCACCTTCACACGCTGGCAGTTGGGCGAGGTCGTGAAGTCGTAAAGCTTGATGGCGTCGCTCATGGCAGGCTCCTCTCGGTCCAGGGTCCTCTACGGCTGGTGGCCGCGCACCACCCGTTCCAACTCGTCCTTCCACTTGGCGGACACGCTCCGGTGGGTGTCCTCATCGATTTCGCTCACCGCGGGAAACTGGTCCTTCCACTCGAAGGGCCGAGTGGCGTCGATGATGGCGCGGGAGTTGAGTCCCTTCTTGTCGCGCGGGATAATGGGGTCCAGGGGGCCGCTCCAGGTGCGGCGGATGATATCGATGGACTCCTCGGGGTTGGAGCGGGTGCACATGGCCCATACGACCTCGTTCAGGTTGGTGATGTCCACGTCGTCGTCCACCACCACCACGTAGCGGCCGAGATATGCGCCGGCATGGCACTGGGCCGCCATCATGGCCGCCTGCTTGGCATGGCCCGGGTAGCGCTGGCGGATGGCGATGACGATCATGAAGCGCTGGGCCGGTGGCGGCACGTACACGCCCACGACATCCGGCACTCCGCCCTTCTCCACCCCGTTCCAGATCATGGCCGAGCGCAGCATGGAGCGGTACATGCCGTGGATGGTGGGGCGGAACGGCGGCGCGCCCGTGAGGATCGGGTTGTCCCGATGGTACATGGCCTTCAACTGCACCACCGGCTCGGCGCGGCGCGCGCTGGCGTAGTAGCCGGTCCACTCGCCGAACGGCCCCTCCGGGCGGGTCTCTCCGGGGATGATCTCCCCTTCCACCACGATCTCGGCGGCGGCGGGCACGCGCAGCCCGGTGATGGGCGCCTCGATGACGCTCAGGGGCTGGCCCACCAGGCCGCCGGCCCACGCGTACTCGCTGAGCCCCGGCGGCACCGCCTGGGTCGCGGCCATGAAGATCAGCGGGTGCTGGCCGAAGGCCATGGCCACCTGCATGGGCTTGCCGGCGCGGAGCGTCTTCTCCATGTGCATGCGCCCGTGCTTGCCCGGCGAGATGTAGAGCGCCAGCTTGTCGCGCTCGTGCACCATGACGCGGTAACAGCCCACGTTCTCCTCGCCCGTCTCGGGGTCCCGCGTGACCACCAGGTGCGCGGTGCCCAGGTAGCGGCCGCCGTCGCCCGAGTGCCAGCGCGGCACCGGGATGTCGAGGATGTTGATGTCGTCGCCCGTCAGGCGGTTCTCCATGACCGGACCCGAGCCCAGGACGCGCGGCTCCACCGGCACCAGGGTGCTCAGGCGCGTGCGCAGCCGGTCAACGACCTCAAGGGTGCTGAGATCCGGCGGCAGGTTCAGGGCCAGCGCGGTGCGCTCCATCGTCTCCAGCATGTTGGCGAGGACGCGGCCCTTGCCCTCGTGGCCGACGACGTCCTCGAACAGCAGGGCCGGCGGGGTCGGCGTGCGTTCACAGATGATCTCGTTTAGCGCGCCCACCTCCAGGTCCCAGTGGGCGCCGGAGATGCGCTCCAACTGGCCCGATTCCTCGACCTGCGCGAGCCACACACGAAGGTCGTCGAACGGAGTCATCTCGGCATCCTGCATCCTTTGCGGTCTGGCCATGGGTCACCTCTCGTCGATTCTACGCCTTAGACACCCACGAAACGTCATTCCCGCGGAAGCGGGAATCCAGGGGTGGGGGGTGTGGCGGGCCTCATTGCTCGGCCCCACCCCGCCTGGATTCCCGCTTCCCAGGCTGTGTCAATACTCTGCTTCGTGGCGACCAAACCCCAATCCGTCATTCCCGCGAAAGCGGGAATCCAGGGGTGGTGGCAGGGCGCTACAGCGGCGT
>JAJDXX010000035.1 GCA_022823055.1 Candidatus Binatia bacterium
CGGATTGGGGTTTGGTCGCCACGAAGCAGAGTATTGACATAGCCTGGGAAGCGGGAATCCAGGCGGGGCGGGGGAAGCCCTTAGCTCTGTTTTCAAGGAGGTTGCCATGGCCAAGTACAACAAGATGTCCATGCCCCTGAAGGACGTGAAGGACAAGGAGTTCCTTTCGCGCAAGATCAATTGCACGGGGGTCGGTTTCGGCATTGTGCGCATCAAGCCCGGCAAGGGCGCGGAGTACGTGCACCAGCACGAGGTTCAGGAGGAGGTGTTCATGACCCTCAAGGGCGACGGCACCATCATTCTGGACGGCCGCCGGATTCCCATGCCCGAGGGCACCATCATCCGCGTGAGCCCCGAGGTCAACCGCGCCATCGGAAACGATTCGAAGCGGGACGTTGTGTTCCTGTGCATGGGCGCGGTCCCGCCGAAGAACTTTCCCTTGGGCGGCCGCACGCTGTTGGGCGACGGAATCCCGCACCGGGACAAGGTGCCGCGCTGGAAGAAGGCGTAAGCGGAATAGTACAGCCGCGGTTCAGCATCCACACACCCCCGTTCGATATGTCTTGACATATATTTATCGTCTATGATCTACTTTAATCGATCATGGCGACCTATCTGCTCGACCAACTCATCGACACCCTGAAAACGGCTCGTGAGGCTCGAGGACTCAGTCAGCGCGATCTGAGTGTCAAGTCACGCGTTCCGCAAAGCCACATCTCGAAGATCGAGAACGGGGCGGTGGATCTGCGGACATCCAGTCTCGTGGAACTGGCCCGGGTTCTCGATCTGGAACTGGTTCTCGTGCCGCGCAGGGCCGTCCCGGCTGTCCGCTCGATTGTCAGGGGTTTGGCTCAGGGGAAACGGGGCAGCGACGGCCCACTGGCGGAAGTGCCGCCGGCCTACGCCCTGGACGACGAAGACGATGGCTGACGTCACTGTCCTCGAGGTGCGGCTTTACGGCACGCCCATCGGCACCCTGACGCGCGTGGGCGGCGACCGCACGATCTTCGCGTTCAACGACGCCTACATCGACGACGATGACCGGCCGGTCCTCGGGCTGGCCTTCAAGGACGCCCTCGGACAATTGATCACGGACGTCAAGCCCACCCGCGTAAGGGTGCCGCCCTTCTTTTCGAACCTGTTGCCCGAAGGTCCCTTGCGGGACTATCTCGCCGAACGCGCGGGGGTTCACCCTTCGCGCGAGTTCTTTCTGCTCTGGGTCTTGGGGAGCGACCTGCCGGGTGCCGTCACCGTCGTGCCGGCCAACGGCGAACCGTGGCCTCTCGCCGCCCAAGTCGAGGGCGACGCGAGTGGGCGTGACCCTCGTGACAACGCGTTGCGGTTCTCCCTCGCCGGGGTGCAACTCAAGTTCTCCGCGATCCACAACGCACGCGGCGGTCTGACCATTCCCGCCAAGGGGGTCGGGGGCTCGTGGATCGTGAAGCTGCCGTCGCGTGAATTCCGCCGGGTGCCGGAGAACGAGTACTCGATGCTGACCCTGGCCCGGCTGGTGGGCATGGACGTGCCCGCGTTGGAACTTGTGGACGTGGATGCGATAGAGAACCTGCCTCGCGGCATCGGTACGCTTGAAGGACCGGCCCTCGCCATCCGGCGCTTTGATCGGCGGGCGGACGGAGCCGCTGTACACATGGAGGACTTCGCACAGGTCTTCGGGGTCTATCCCGGCGACAAGTACAAGCGGGCGAGCGCGCGCAGCATCGCCGCCGTCCTCGGCGCCGAGTGCGGCGAGGACGATATCGCGGAATTCATCCGGCGCTTGACCTTCAACACGCTGATCGGCAATGCCGACATGCATCTCAAGAATTGGTCGCTGACCTACCCCGACCGGCGCCATGCGGCGCTGGCGTCCGCCTATGATTTCGTTTCGACCGTCGCCTACATCCCCGACGGCGAGGCGGCGCTCAATTTCAGCCGCACCAAGCGGTTCGATCAATTCTCGGAAGACGAGCTTCTGCATCTCGCCGCCAAGGCCCGCTTGCCGCAAAGACTGGTCTTGGATACCGCACGTGAAACCGTGGATCTCTTCCGACAGCAGTGGCGTACGGAGAAGGCGAATCTGCCACTGGCGGCAAGCGTCGTCGATGCCGTTGAGGCACACCTGCGGACCATCCCCATAGCCCGAGCCGTCGGCCGCGCGTGATCCATTGAACCCTCGCGACGGTCGTACTAACATAGGCGGCACGGTTGGTTGTCCGGGAGCCTTTCCATGAGCAAGCGCGAACACGATCTGGATCGCGAAGTCGTCGTCGAGACCAAGAAGAAGCTCCAACGCCCGTCGCTCTTCAAGGTGCTGTTGCACAACGACGACTACACCACCAAGGAGTTCGTGGTGCAGATCCTGGAGTACGTCTTCAACAAGGACAACACGGAGGCCGTGCAGATCATGCTGCACGTGCACCGGAACGGCATCGGCGTGGCCGGGGTCTATCCCTACGAGGTGGCGGAGACCAAGGTCAAGACGGTGGAGAGTCTGGCGCGCCAGTACGAGTATCCGCTCAAGTGCAGCATCGAAGAGGAATGAGCTTCAAAGGGGCAAGGACGTGATTACCAAGAACCTGGAGGCAGTGCTCAAGGCGGCCTACGACGAGGCCAAGAGGCGGCGGCACGAGTTCGTATGCGTCGAGCACCTGCTGTGGGTGCTGCTCGACGACCCGCACGCCAGCGAAGTCATCGTCCACTGCGGCGGCGACCTCGACCGCTTGCGGCAGGAGCTGGAAGAGTTCTTCGAGACCCGCCTGGAGACGCTGCCCGAGGGCGCGGAGAAGGAGCCGGAGCAGACCCTGGGCTTCCACCGCATCGTCCAGCGTGCCTTCATTCACGCGCAGACTTCCGAGAAGGCCGAGATCCAGGGGAGCGACCTGCTGGTGGCCATGTACCGCGAGCAGCAGTGCTATGCGCGCTACCTGCTGGAAGCGCAGGACATCAGCCGCTTCGACCTCATCAACTACATCTCCCACGGAGTCTCCAAGCTGCCGGACGAAGAGCCGCAGCACACTCCCGGGCCGGAGGAGGACGAGGAGGGCGGGCAGGCGCCCCAGCGCAATCCGCTGGAGGCGTTCACCGTCGAACTGGTGGAGAAGGCGTCGAAGGGATTGCTGGACCCGCTCATCGGACGCAACAACGAGATCGCCCGCACCATCCATGTGCTGTGCCGGCGCCGCAAGAACAATCCCATCTACGTGGGCGACCCGGGCGTGGGCAAGACCGCCATCGCCGAAGGGCTGGCCCTCCGGATCCATGAACAGAATGTTCCGGAAGCGTTGCAGGACACGCGCATCTACGCCCTGGACATGGGCGCGGTGCTGGCCGGCACCAAGTTCCGCGGCGAGTTCGAGGCGCGCCTGAAGGGTGTCATCACGGCGCTGAAGGACAAGCCCGGCGCCGTCCTGTTCATCGACGAGATCCACACCGTGGTGGGGGCCGGCGCCACCAGCGGCGGCTCGCTGGACGCCTCCAACATCCTGAAGCCGGTGCTGCAGTCGGGCGAGATCAAGTGCATCGGCTCCACCACCTACCACGACTACCGGAGCTACTTCGAGCGCGACCGTGCGCTGTCGCGGCGCTTCCAGCGCATCGAGGTGCCGGAGCCCAGCATCGACGAGACCGTCAAGATCCTCCAGGGCCTGAAGCCCCACTACGAGAAGCACCACGGCGTGACCTACAGCCAGCCGGCGCTGCGCACCGCGGCCAAGCTCTCGGCCAAGCACATCAACGACCGCTTCCTGCCGGACAAGGCCATCGACGTCATCGACGAGGTCGGTGCGTCGGTGCGGATCCAACCCGCCGAGAAGCGCAAGAAGACCATCGGACCCAAGGACGTGGAGCAGATCGTCGCCACCATGGCGAAGATCCCGCCGCGCAGCGTCTCCAGCTCGGACCGGGAGCAACTGGGCAACCTGGACCGGGACCTGAAGCTCGTGGTCTTCGGCCAGGACGAGGCCATCGACGCCCTGGCCAGCACCATCAAGCTCTCGCGTTCCGGCTTGGGCCAGCCCGAGAAGCCCACCGGCTGCTTCCTGTTCTCGGGACCCACCGGGGTGGGCAAGACCGAGGCGGCCAAGCAACTCGCCCAGATCATGGGCATCGAGTTCCTGCGCTTCGACATGAGCGAGTACATGGAGAAGCACACGGTGTCGCGCCTGCTGGGGGCGCCGCCGGGATACGTGGGGTTCGACCAGGGCGGGCTCCTCACCGACGCGATCCGCAAGACGCCCTACGCCGTGCTGCTGCTGGACGAGATCGAGAAGGCGCATCCGGACCTCTTCAACGTGCTCCTGCAGGTCATGGACCACGCCACCCTCACCGACAACAACGGCAAGAAGGCCGACTTCCGCAACATCATCCTGATCATGACCACCAACGCCGGCGGCCGGGAGATGAACGCCACCGCCCTGGGCTTCGCCCACAACTCCAACGTCGGCAAGGGCAAGGAAGCCATCGAGAAGATGTTCAGCCCCGAGTTCCGCAACCGCCTGGACGCCACCATCTTCTTCAACTCCCTGAGCCCCGTAGTCATCGAGAAGATCGTCGACAAGTTCATCACCCAGCTCGACGCCCAGTTGAACGAGCGCAAGGTCACCATTCAGCTCGAGCCCGCCGCCCGCACCTGGCTCGCCGAGCGCGGCTACGACCCCCAGTTCGGCGCCCGCCCCATGGCCCGCCTGATCGACAACGAGATCAAGAAACGCCTGGCGGACGAAATCCTGTTCGGCCAACTCCAAAACGGCGGCCGCGTCCGCGTCGACGAAAAGGACGGCGAGCTGGTGTTCGAGTACGAGGGATAGTCCCACGGACCGCCGCGGTTTTCTCAAGGGGGCCGGCGTTGCAGCCATGGCGGCGGCGGTCGGCGCGGCGATTCCCTTCCACCGGAACATGCCGGCCGGCTTCATCCCGGAAGCCATCGCCGCCGATCCGTTGAGAATCGAGGGCAAGGACGGTCTCTCCGTCCTCGGCCGTCGGCCGCTGAACGCCGAAACGCCGGCGCATCTGCTCGACGACCCGGTCACGCCGACGGCCAGACACTTCATCCGGAATAACGGTATCGCCCCCAGCGAGATTGACCCGAGGACCTGGCGTTTGCGGATTGACGGCCTCGTGCACCGGCCGATGAATCTGAGCATTGAGGACCTCAGGAACCGTTTCGAGGTGGTGACGCGACGGCTGACCATCGAATGCGGCGGCAACGGTCGCGCGTTCTTTGAGCCGCGGGTGCCTGGGAACCAGTGGTCCTTGGGCGCGGTGGCCTGTTCGGAATGGACGGGGGTTCGTCTCGCCGATGTCCTGAAGGCGGCCGGCGTAAAGGACAACGTCGTCTACACCGCCCATGTGGGGGCGGATACGGAGGCGTCCGGAGTGAAGGGAGGGCTGCCGCTCTCCCGCGGCGTGCCTATCGAGAAGGCGATGGACCCTGGCAACCTCATTGCCTTCGGCATGAACGGCGGGCCGTTGCATCCCATGAACGGCGCGCCGCTAAGGCTGGTCGTCCCCGGCTGGCCGGGTTCTTGCTCACAGAAGTGGCTTACGCGCATCTGGCTGCGTGACGTGGTGCATGACGGAGCCAAGATGACGGGCAGTTCCTACCGCGTTCCGGCATATCCAATCCAGCCGGGCGAGAACGTGCCGGACGGCGCCATGACCATCATCCACTCCATGCCGGTGAAATCCCTGATCACGACTCCCAGGACCGGCCTGTCCATCACCACCCGGAAGCTGTCGGTGGCCGGACACGCTTGGGCAGGTGACAACGAGGTGGCGCATGTCGACGTGTCGATTGACTTCGGGGCTACTTGGCGCCAAGCCGAGCTACAACCTCCGGTCAACCCGTACGCGTGGCAGCGCTGGTCGGCGACTCTGGAATTTCCCCGAAGGGGTTACTACGAGATATGGGCACGGGCCACCGACGACAAGGGGGCCAGCCAGCCCTTCGCAGTTTCGTGGAACCCCAAGGGGTATCTCAACAACTCGATGCACAGAATTTCCGTGCGTGTGAGTTAGTCGGCCCCATCCCTCTTCTTCAGCGGGCTGCCCTCCAGCAGATATTCCTGCCGGGCCAAGGTTTCCGAGCGCTCCTCCCGCAGGTAGCGCTCCAGCGCCTCCCGGAAGCGCTTGTCGCGGATGTAGTGGGCGCTGTAGGTCTTGGCGGCTTCCAGGCCGCGCAGGTTCTTGAAGCTGCCGCCGGCGCCGGCCTCGAAGCGCGCCAGTGACGCGTCGATGCAGTGCTCGATGGCGGCGTAGTAGCAGACGTTGAAGTGCAGGTAGCGGTGATCCTCGAAGGCGCCCCAGTAGCGGCCGTAGAGGGCGTCGGGGCCCTGGATGTTGAAGGTGCCGGCGATGATGCGGTCTTCGCGCTCGGCCACGATGGGGCAGAGGAAGGGGTAGGGCCGCTTTAGCAGTTCATCGAAGAAGCGGCCGCTGAGGTACTGGTGTCCGTAGTAGAGCCGGTCGATGTGGTGCTTGTAGAGCTCGAACATCGTGTGCTGGATGTCCGGGGTGACTTCGCCGTAGGGCAGCGCCCGGACCTGGATGCCCTGGTTGTCCAGCTCCCGCCGCTCGCGCTTGATTTTGTTGCGGCGGTCGCTGCGGAACGCGCCCAGGTAGTCGTCGAAGGTCCCGTACTCGCGGTTCTGCCAGTGGAACTGGAGGCCGATCTTGGGGATGAAATCGAGGTCTTCCAGCGCCTCCATCTCGTCCTGGCCGCAGAAGTTGATGTGGATCGACGAGAGCTCGTTGCTCCGGCAGATTTCCACCAGCGCGCGGCCCAGGATGGCGATGACGCCCTCGCGGACAGTCCCCGGCGCGGTGAGGAAACGCGATCCCGCCACCGGTGTGAAGGGCACGCCCACGAGCATCTTGGGATAGTACTGGATGCCCGTCTGCATGGCGTAGGAGGCCCACTGGTGGTCGAAAACGAACTCGCCCATGCTGTGGGACTTGAGGTACATGGGGCAGGCGCCGAGGAGCTTGTCCTCCTGTTCGACGACCAGATGGTGCGGCGCCCAACCGGTCTTGTCGGCGACGCAACCCGTGTCCTCCAGGCAATCCAGCCAGTCCCAGCGCATGAACGGCGACCCGTCCCGCACGAGCGAGTCCCACGCCTCCCGCGGCACCTCGTTGATGCGCCGGACGATCCTGACCGAGAGTTGTTCCCTCTGCATGGCCCCATCTTCTTGCCAGAAGGCCCCGATCAGGTCTAGGTGTCTGTCGGTGACTCTTTTCGCCCTGAGCCTCCTCCTGGCGGCTGCTTTCGTCCACGCGACCTGGAACCTTTTGCTCAAGCGGGCGCAAGGCGGCCCCGCGTTCCAGTGGCTGTTCGCGTCATTGTCCGTCGGCCTCTACCTGCCCGCGGTCGTGGCGTGGCTCTGGTATCGTCCGACCCCGCTGGACTGGACGGTGGTTGCCGTCGTCATCGGCAGCAGCGTGCTGCACACGCTCTACTACGGCGTCCTGCAGCGCGGCTACCGCGCCGGAGACCTGTCCGTGGTCTATCCCTTGGCGCGGGGAACCGGCCCGTTCCTGGCCGTCATCGGCGCGGTGCTGATCCTCGGAGAGCGTCCGGCGGCTGGAGTTCTTGCCGGCGGGATGCTGGTGATCGCGGGCGTGTTCGTGTTGAGCGGCCGGGGCGGGCGGTCCCGCCGCGAGGGGGCGTCGCGGGCCGCGGTGATGTACGGCCTGGCTACCGGCGTTGTCATCGCCAGCTATACGCTATGGGACAAGAACGCCGTAAGCGGAATCGGCATTGCCCCGTTGCTGCTCGACTGGGGCACCAACTGCGGGCGGGTGGTGCTCCTGGCGCCCGTTGCGTTGCGCCGCCGCCGCGAGTTGCGCAGGCACTGGCTGGAACACCGGTGGGAGGCCTTGGGAGTGGCTCTGCTGAATCCGCTCGCGTACATCCTTGTGCTGACCGCACTGAGGGTCACGCCGGTGAGCCACATCGCGCCCGCGCGGGAGATCAGCATCCTGATCGGCTCTCTCATGGGGATACGCCTGCTCGGCGAAGGAAACGCAAGGGCCCGGCTGCTGGGAGCGGCCAGCATGACGCTCGGCTTGATCCTCATCGTGACGGGTGGATCAGCGACGTAGCCCGCGGGCTTGGTGCCGAACGGCCGAAGGCGCGCCGCCGGCCCGCGCGCGGAGGCGCCGGCCGAGGCGCTGGAGACCGGGTTATGCGTTCCCGGCCAGTTGCCGCAGCACGTACTCCAGGATGCCGCCGTGGCGGTGGTACGCCAGCTCGGCGGGGGTGTCGATGCGGCAGGTGACGCGGAAGGTGGTCACCTTGCCCTCGGCGCTGGTCGCCGTGACCTGAAGCTCCTTGCGCACGCTCAGGCCGTCGGCCACGCCGGCGATGTCGTAGGTCTCGAAGCCGGTGAGCCCCAGGGACTCGGCGTTCTCGCCCTTGATGAACTCCAGCGGCAGGATGCCCATGCCGATGAGGTTGCTCCGGTGGATGCGCTCGAAGCTCTCGACGATGGCGGCCTTGATGCCCAGCAGGCGCGGCCCCTTGGCGGCCCAGTCCCGGGACGAGCCGGTGCCGTACTCCTTGCCTGCGATGACGATGAGCGGGGTGCCTTCCTCCTGGTACTTCATGGCAGCGTCGAAGATGGACATCTGCTCGTTGTCGGGCTGGTGCACGGTGAAGCCGCCCTCGGTGCCCGGCGCGATCTGGTTGCGCAGGCGCACGTTGGCGAAGGTGCCGCGCATCATCACCTCGTGGTTGCCCCGGCGGGCGCCGTACTGGTTGAAGTCCTTGGGCTCCACGCCGTGCTCGGTGAGGTAGCGCGCGGCCGGTCCGTTGCGCTCGATGGAACCGGCCGGGGAGATGTGGTCGGTGGTCACCGAATCCCCGAGCTTCGCCAGCACCCGCGCTCCGTTGATGTCGCCGGGCGCGGCCGGCTCCGCGGACATGTCCGAGAAGAACGGGATCTGCCGCACATAGGTGGAGTCCTCGTCCCAGGCGAACAGCTCGCCCTCGGGCACCGGCATGCTGCGCCACATGTCGTCGCCCGTGAACACGTCGCTGTACTCCTTGCGGAAGGCATCCGCGGTGACGCCCTTGGCCACCTCCGCGCGCACTTCCTCGGGGCTGGGCCAGATCTCGCTGAGCATGACCGGCTTCCCGTCGGCGTCCTGGCCGATGGGGTCGTTGTAGAGGTCCACGTCCATGTTGCCGGCGATGGCGTAGGCCACCACCAGGGGAGGGGAGGCCAGGTAGTTGGCCCGGATGCTGGGATGGATGCGCCCCTCGAAGTTGCGGTTGCCGGACAGCACGGCGGTGGTTACCAGGTTGCCTTCCTGGATGGCGTTGTTGATGTTCTCGGGCAGCGGCCCGCCGTTGCCCACGCAGGTGGTGCAGCCGTAGCCCACCAGGTGGAACCCCAACTCGCCCAAGGGCTCCAGCAGACCGGTCTGGGTCAGGTACTCGGTGACCACCTTGGACCCCGGCGCCAGGCTGGTCTTGACCCAGGGCTTGGCCTTGAGGCCGCGTGCCGCGGCCTTTTTGGCCAGCAGGCCCGCGCCCACCATCACCGACGGGTTGGATGTGTTGGTGCAACTGGTGATGGCCGAGATCACCACCGACCCGTGGGTGAGCTCGAAGGAGTCGCTGTTCTGCTGCACTGCCACGGTGCTGGGCGTGTCGCCGCCCTTCATGGTGGGCAGCGCTTCCGCGAAGGATTGCTTGACGCCGCTCAGCGGCACCCGGTCCTGGGGCCGGCGCGGTCCCGCCAGACTCGGCTCCACCTCGCTCAGGTCGAGTTCCAGGGTGTCGGTGAACACCGGGTCCGGCGTGTCGTCGGTGCGGAACAGCCCCTGCTCCTTGCAGTAGGCCTCCACCAGACTGATGAGCTCGGGGCTCCGGTTCGACAGCCTCAGGTACGACAGGGTCTCGTCGTCCACAGGGAAGAAGCCCACGGTGGCGCCGTACTCCGGCGCCATGTTGCCGATGGTGGCTCGGTCCGCCAGCGCCAGGCTGGACAGTCCCGGCCCGTAAAACTCCACAAACTTCTCCACCACGCCCTTGGCCCGGAGCATCTGTACGATGGTGAGCACCAGGTCGGTGGCGGTGGCGCCCTCGGGCAGCCGGCCGTGGAGCTTGAAGCCGATGACCTCGGGGATCAGCATGATGAGCGGCTGGCCCAGCATGGCCGCCTCCGCCTCGATGCCGCCCACGCCCCAGCCGACGATGCCGAGTCCGTTGATCATGGTCGTGTGGGAATCCGCGCCTACCAGCGTGTCGGGATAGGCCACGGTGTCGCCGTTGGACTGCGCGGTAAAGACGACCTTGCCGAGGAACTCCAGGTTCACCTGGTGGACGATGCCCGTGTCCGGCGGCACCACGCTGAAGTTGTCGAACGCCTTCTGGCCCCAGCGCAGGAACGCGTACCGCTCCTGGTTGCGCTCGTACTCCAGCTTCGAGTTGGAGGCGAAGGCCTGGAGCGAGCCGAAGTGGTCCACCTGCACGGAGTGGTCGATGACCAGGTCCACCGGCTGGAGCGGGTTGATGCGTTTCGGATCGCCCCCCAGTTGGCGGATGCCGTCGCGCATGGCCGCCAAGTCCACCACCGCGGGAACCCCGGTGAGGTCCTGCAGCAGGATACGCGCCGGCATGAACGCGATCTCCTTCTCCGGCTTCGCCGCCGGGTCCCAGCCACCCAGCGCCCGGATGTCGTCCGCCGACACGTGGTGATCGTCCTCGCGACGGAGCAGGTTCTCCAGCAGGATCTTCAAGGAAAACGGCAGCCGGTCCACCGGCAGCGAAGTCTCCTTCGCCAACGCATCGAGCCGGTAGATCTGGTAGCGGTTGCCTCCGACGTCCAGGGACGAGGCGGTATGAAACGTATCGATGCTCTGTGATGCCATGTCAGGCTCCTTGGTATGGTTTTCGGTTTCAGGCGGTCCGGAAGGACGCAGGCGGATGGAAGCCGCGGGGCCCGGAAACCCTTCTTTCTAGCGCAACCGGTGCGGCTTGCCAAATTCGAGTGTGAGGTGTTAGCCCCAAAGCAATAATGTCCCCTTATCTGCAAAGCCGAGGAGTTCCCTTGAACGAAAGGAAGGGGGGCAAGGCGACGGGAGAAGGGAAGAATGGCGACTACGAGCGGCAATCTGCGCGTTGACGGTGCGCGCCTGTGGGCGAGCATCATGGAGATGGCGAAGATCGGCGCCCTGCCCGGCGGAGGTTGCGGCCGGCTCGCGCTGACCGACGACGACAGGCGCGGGCGCGATCTCTTCGCTTCCTGGTGTGAGCAGGCCGGCTGCGCGGTCACCGTGGACGAGATGGGCAACATGTTCGCGCGGCGCCCGGGACGGAATCCCGATCTCCCCCCGGTGGCCGCGGGCAGCCATCTCGACACCCCGCCCCACGGCGGCAAGTTCGACGGGGTCTTCGGGGTGCTGGCCGCGCTGGAGGCCGTGCGCACTCTCAACGACGCCGGGGTCGAGACGGAAGCGCCGATCGAGGTCATCAACTGGACCAACGAGGAAGGCTCGCGCTTCGCCCCCGGGATGATCGCGTCCGGGGTGTTCGCGGGACTGTTCGATCGGGACTTCGCCTACGGGGTCCGGAACCGCGAGGGCGAGACGCTCGGCGACGAGCTCACGCGTATCGGGTACAGGGGGACCGAGTCCTGTGGCGAACACCCCCTGGGCGTTCTGTTCGAGGCCCACATCGAGCAGGGTCCGATCCTCGAGGCAGAGGGGGTCCCCATCGGGGTGGTGAGCGGCGCTCAGGGCCGGCGCTGGTACGACGTCGAGGTGCGCGGACGCGATTCGCACGCCGGTACGACGCCGATGCCCGCCCGCAAGGATGCCCTGGTGGCGGCGGCGCGGATGGCGGCACGGGTCGAGGACATCGCGCTCGGCAAGGCGCCGAATGCGGTCGGCACCGTCGGTCAGTTCGACGTGAGCCCGAACTCCCGCAACACCATTCCCGGCGAGGTGCGGTTCTCGGTCGACATCCGCCATCCCGATGCCGGCGTCCTGGCCGCGATGGATGCCGAGGTTCGCGATTCGTTCACCGCCATTGCCGAGCGGGGCGACGTGGAGGTGACCATCGACCAGATATCGGAGAACCTTCCGATCGAGTTCGATGCCCGGTGCGTGGAAGCGGTTCGGGAGGCTGCGGCCGGGCTGGGGTACGCCCACAAGGACATCGTGTCGGGTGCCGGCCACGATGCCTGTCAGGTCTGCACGGTGGTTCCCACCGGCATGATCTTCGTGCCCTGTGAAGACGGCATCAGCCACAACGAGATCGAGAGCGCGACCCCGGAGGCTCTGGAGATGGGCTGCAACGTGCTGCTGCACGCCATGCTCGCGATGGCGAGCGGCGTGCCCGAGGCTTCAGCGAGCCCCCATCCGTGATCGGTCAAGGTCAACAGAGGGTCCCTGCGAAGATTCGAAACGGAAGGTTTCGGAGCGGGGGGCGGGCCACTCGAATCCAGGGGAGGAGGGGGCAGAGGGTGCAGGCCGGCCGCAGGACTTACACCGCCTGATCCCGGTGCATTTGCGCGATGGCCTCGGCGTCGTAGCCGAGCTCTTCGAGGATCGAGTCGGTGGCGTCGCCGAGGTCCGGGATAGGGTCGTAGCGCGCCGGGCTGTCCGACAGGTTCAGCGGGCTGCCGATGACCGGCACCTTGCCCACCGGGGAATCCACCTCGCGGATCATCTTACGCGCGGCCACTTGGGGATGGGCCAGCACCTGGGCGATGCCGCGGACCTTGCCGTTGGGGAGTTCCGCGTCTTGCAGGCGCTTGAGCCAGGTCTCGTGGCCGTGCTCCATGAAGAGCTGCTCGATGGTCTCCTCCAGCACGCCGCGGTTCTCTTTGCGCGCCTCCACTGTGGCGAAGCGGGAGTCCTCCATCAGCGAGGGGCTCTGCATCACCTTGAGACAGAAGGTCTCCCAGTCCCGGGGAGTGGCTACCGCCAGGTTCACGTACTCGCCGTCTCCTGCCAGGTAGGGGCCGTAAGGGGTGACGTAGTGGTGCCGCATGCCCACCCGGTCGGGCTCCTCGCCCCGGTGCCAGTAGTGGTGCGGGAAGTAGCCGAGCCAGGAGAGGATGCTCTCGAACATGGAGATGTCGATGACTTGGCCCTCGCCGGTCTTCTCCCGCTGAAACAGCGCCAGGACGATGCCCAGTGCCGCGTACATGCCGGAGGCGATGTCGGAGACGGACACGCCCGCGCGGGCGGGCTTGTCGGGGTAGCCGGTGGTGGCGATTATGCCGGCCTCGCCCTGGATGAGCAGGTCATACGCCTTGACGTCGCGGTAGGGGCCGTCCTGGCCGTAGCCCGAGAGCGAGCAGTAGATGAGCCGCGGGTTCAGCTCGTGGAGGGTCTCCCAGCCGAGCCCCACGCGCTCGGCCACGCCGGGGGCATAGTTCTCGAAGAAGACGTCGGTGGTCTTCGCCAGCTTGTGGAGGACCTCGAGACCCTCGGGCTTCTTCACGTCCACGGTGAGGCTCTTCTTGTTGCGGTTGAGCCACACGTATCCGGAGGACAGGCCCTTCACCGCCGTGTCCCAGTGGCGGATCAGGTCGCCCACGCCGGGGCGCTCGATCTTGATGACCTCGGCCCCCATCTCTCCCAGCAGGCCGGTGCCGAAGGGGCCCGCGAGCACCTGCTCGAAGGCCATGACCCGCACGCCGCTCAGCGCCAGGCCGTCACTCACCGTCGACGATCTCCGGGAAGATGTCCCGCCGGGGGGCGAACTCCTTGCGCCACACCATGACGCTGCGGGCGTAGTCGATGACCACCTTGCCCTCCTGCTGCACGCCGCGGGTGCGCACCTTGACGATGCCCCACTGGGGCTTGGACTTGGAGTCGCGCTTCTCCAGCACCTCGGACTCGGAGTAGAGCGTGTCGCCGGCGAACAGCGGGTTGGGCAGGCGGATCTGGTCCCAGCCCAGGGCGAAGCCGTTCTCGCTCACGTCCGCCACCCCCATGCCGGCCACGATGGCCAGGGTGAGGGCGCTGTTGATCAGGCACTTGCCGAACTCGGTGCGCTTGCCGTACTCGTTGTTGAAGTGGATCTGATTGGTGTTGTTGGTGAGTAGCGTGAACCAGATGTTGTCGTTCTCCGTCACCGTGCGCCCGACCCGGCACCGGTACACGTCGCCGACGTTGAAGTCCTCGAAATAGCGGCCTTCCCAGCCCTTTACGACTGCCATGGGCGAATCTCCTTCCACCTGTGGTCCGGCTGTCGTCATTCCCGCACCTCTTTTCCGTCATTCCCGCGGAAGCGGGAATCCAGGAGGCGTGGAGCGGGGAATCGTACTTGCGACGACCAGCCACCCCACCCCTGGATTCCCGCTTCCGCGGGAATGACGGAAAAGAGGTGCCGGCATTTTGGCCACAGGATAGCACACGCGGCATGGAAGAGTGAAAAACCCTGCCCGGCTTCACCGCACCTTGAACACGATGTCGCCGAAGTAGGCCACCGCCGATTCGCCGGTGTTGTCGGTATCGGTCATCACCGCCACGCCGGAGATGCGCGGCGGGTCGGCACCGAAGGCCTTGCGGTAGTCCTCGACGAGATTGCGCGACTCCGTCACCCACTGGCCGACCTTCCCGTTGCCGCTCTGCAGCACGAACATCCGGACGCGGCCGGTGTAGGGGTTGGGGACGACGGTTCCCACCGGGCTCTTGCTTTCCCAGATGTAATTCACCGCCCCCAGGGGCGGGTATTCCCCGTGGGCGAACCGGATGGCTTCGTACTTGGCGCGCTCGAAGAACCCCACCTTGCTGCTGTCGTACCTGAACGTGATGTACAGCCGAGCCGGATAGTCGTCGCCGTCCTTGCGGGTGACATCGCCCTTCTTCAGGACGTTTCCGACCTTCCAGCGCCACTGCACCACCGGATACTGCATCGGGTCGATGTCCACCTTGCGCACCAGTCCCGAAGCCGAGCCTTGGCTCACCGCCTTGACCGCCACCGTCCCGCCGTCGTCCACGAGCGCATATTCCGTGTGCTTCTCGATCTTGTCGAAAGTGAGCGGTTCCCAACCGTCCGGGAAGGGGCCGCCGGCCTTGGCGGCCGAGAACTTCCCAATCTCCAGTGACCGCAGGGGTTGCGCTTGGAGGGCGACCGTGATCATCACCCCGAGACTAATGCCGACCAAAACAAACTTAAGGCGAAGGCCCCCCGGCGGGCTTAACCGAACTCTATGCGTCATCATGTTGAAGACCTACAGGATAGGAACGCACCTTAGCGCGCCCTTCCGCCAGCCAGGAATTCGTCTACGGTCAACCCAGCGGACCGAATGAGGCTCCTAAGGGTGCCCTTGGCGACTTCCTTGTGGAGGGGTACGGAGAGGGTAGCCATCTCCCCCTCCTTTGTCATTACGACGTGGCTGCCACGGCGCCGCGCTCTACTCCAACCGAAACTCTCGAAGAGTTTCACGACCTCCTGGCCGCTCAAGGGACGCAACGTGGGAGTCAAACCGCAATCTCTATCTGTCGCGTCTCAATCGTCAGTGGAAGGCCCTTCTCTGCTCGAACCTCTAGACAGAGAGCGATAGCTTCCTTGATGTTCTCCAGGGCTTGTCGCTTTGTCTCTCCTTGGCTGACACAGCCTGGTATCGCGGGGCATTCCACTACCCATACTCCGTCTTCGTCCCGGTCAACTGTCACGTTGAATTTCACTCTTCCCTCCAAGGCCCTAGAATCGCGGACAAACAAGTTCAAACTGGGTGTTCGCGGCGATATTGAGGAACCATTCGAAGTTTGCCACGAGGCGTGGAGTGCTTCAACAAGTCGCGGGCATATGGACTGCCTTGAACCGATCTGCCGACGCAGGCGCAAATTGGCATTCAACGCATCCTCTCTGTATAGTACCCGCACCCATGATGGATTTCACCCTTACCGAGGACCAGGTGCAGCTCCGGGGGGAGATCCGCAAGGTCTGCCAGGACTTTTCCGATCCCTATTGGCGGGAGGTGGACGCCAGGGGCGAGTATCCGGAGGCGTTCGTCGGCAAGCTCACGGAGTTGGGGTGGCTCGCGGCGCTGATCCCGGAGGAATACGGCGGCATCGGACTCGGCATTACCGAGGCGAGCATCATCCTGGAGGAGATCAACCGCTGGGGCGGCAACTCCACCGCGTGCCACGCGCAGATGTACACCATGGGCACGGTGCTTCGGCACGGCAGCGAGGAGCAGAAGCGGCGCTACCTGCCCGGGGTGGCCAGCGGCGAGTTGCGGCTCCAGGCGTTCGGGGTCACCGAGCCCGACTCCGGCTCCGAGACCACGCGCATCCGCACTACCGCCGTGCGCAAGGGCGACCGCTACGTGATCAACGGGCAGAAGATCTTCATCTCGCGGGTGCTCCAGTCGGACCTGATGCTGCTGCTGGCGCGCACCACGCCCTACGACGAGCTCGAGGACAAGACCCGCGGGCTGTCGGCGTTCCTCGTGGACATCCGGGAAGCGGGCGACGCGCTGGAGGTGAAGCCCCTGGACATGATGATCAATCATCATACCAACGCGCTCTTCTTCTCCGACCTGGAGGTGCCGGCCGAGAACCTCATCGGCGAGGAGGGCATGGGCTTCCGATACATCATTGACGGCTGGAACGCGGAGCGCGTGCTCATCGCCGCCGAGGCGGTGGGAGACGGCCGCTGGTTCGTGGAGCGGGCGTCGCGCTACGCCGGCGAGCGCAAGGTGTTCGGCCGCCCCATCGGCGCCAACCAAGGAATCCAGTTCCCCATCGCCCAGGCCTACGCGCACATCGAGGCCGCGGACTTGGTGCGCTGGCACGCGGCGTCGAAGTTCGACCGTGGCGAGCGCTGCGGCGCCGAGGCAAACATGGCCAAGCTGCTGGCCTCCGAAGCCGCGTGGGAGGCGGCCAACGCCTGCATCACCACCCACGGCGGCTACGGCCTGTCGGTGGACTACGACGTGGAGCGCAAGTTCCGCGAGACCCGGCTCCTGACCATCGCGCCGGTGAGCAACAACCTGGTGCTGGCCTACCTGGGGCAGCACGTGCTGGGCATGCCGCGGTCGTACTGAATGAAACGTGAGTGAAGCGCGGGGAGGAGGGACGCCGTCCGCGCCGGGACGGCCGCATCGCGGCGCTTCCCTGGGACTCAAACGGTCGAAGGAAACGACTGGATCATGGATCTGCAACGTTCCTGGATGTTCGTGCCGGGCCACCGGCAGCGGATGATCGAAAAGGCGCTGGGGCTGGACGCGGACGCGCTCATGCTGGACATCGAGGACGGCGTGGCGCCGGCGGAGAAGGACGAGGCCCGGCGTCTCATCGGCGAGGCGCTGGGGCGCGAGCGCAGCGCCGGGCAGCCCCTGCGCTACGTGCGCATCAACGCCATCGGCCACCAGCGCATGGAGGACGACCTCGCCGCGGTGCTGCGCCCGGGGCTCGATGGGCTGGTGCTGCCCAAGGTGGAGTCGCCCGAAGAGATCGCCACCGTGGAGTCGCTGGTGGCGGAGCACGAGGCGTCCACGGGCACGACGGTGAAGATGCTGGTAGCCATCGAGAGCCCCAGGGGGCTCCTGGCCGCGCCGGCCATCGCCGCGTGCTCGCCGCGCGTCGTCGGGCTCATGTTCGGGGCGGAGGACTTCGGCCGGGAACTGGGGCTCCCCACCTCGCGGGAGGGCGAGGCCCAGGAGCTGCTCTACGCGCGTTCGGCGCTGGTGGTGGCGGCGGCCTCGGCCCATGTCCAGGCGGTGGACGGGGTGTGGGTAGACCTCCAGGATCCCGACGGCTTGGCGCGGTTCGCGTTGCAGTCGCGGCGCCTGGGCTTCACCGGCATGTCGTCCATCCATCCGGCGCAGATCGCGCCCATCAACGCCGCCTTCAGCCCCGGTCCCGAGGAAATCGACTACGCGCGGCGGGTCATCGAGGCCTACGAGGAGGCCGCCGCCCGTGGCGACGGCTCGGTGGCCTTCGGCGGCCAACTCATCGACCGCCCGATCATCGAGCGGGCGCGCCGCACCCTGGAGATGGCCAAGGCCCTGGGCGGCGCATAACGGAAATGCCGCCGCGCACAGGCCGCCAAGTCCAGGCCTGGGTTCAGGACCCGGCTTCGAGAGGCTGAATACAAGGACACCCGCCCATGCCCAAGGTAGAGAACGCCGAGAACATCCGTTGCCTCACCGCCACCAATCCCGGCTACATGACGCTTCGGGGGACGAACCAGTACCTCCTGGGCCGCGGGGAAATCACGGTCATCGACGTGGCCCTGGGTTCGGACGAGAACGTCGACGGGCTGCTGGCCGAGATGGAGGCGCTGGGCGGGAGCCGGATCTCCCGCATCCTGCTCACCCACATCCACATGGACCATTGCGGCGGCGCGCTGGCGCTCAAGGAGCGCACGGGCGCCGAAGTGGGCATTTCACGGGTGCGCGCGGGGCATCTGGGCGGCGAGGACTTCACCTACGACGAAGGCGACCGCATCCCCTATGACGGTGGCGAGCTGGAGGTAGTGTTCACGCCGGGACACGAGGCGGGGCATTGCTGCTTCTACGAGCGCGAAAAGAAGATCCTTTTCTCCGGAGACCACATCCTCGGCAAGGGCACCACGGTGGTGCCGGCCGGCGAAGGGAACATGGTCCACTACATGGAGTCCCTGGAGAAGCTCCTCTCGCTGGATATCCGCCTGCTGCTTCCCGGGCACGGTCCGTTCGTCACCGAACCCATGGCCAAGATCCGGGAGTACATCGATCACCGGCTGATGCGCGAGGAGCAGGTCCTCCAGGGGCTCCGTGAAGGCCGCCATTCCATCGCCGAACTGGTGGCGGTCATCTACGTGGATTACCCCCAGGCCCTGATGCGCGTGGCCCGCTCGTCCGTCGAGGCCCACCTCTTGAAGCTCATGGCCGAGGAACGGGTGTATCGGGAAGGCGATCGGTATCTCCTGAAAACCCCTCCACATATTTGATCCTTGTAGATCAAGCACTATACTGCTATATAAGCAAGCGTCAATGAACTACCTTGAACGACGCTTGCAATCCTCCATCGAGTCCGCTCTGGCGGAGCAGTCCGCGGTGGGGCTGCTCGGCCCGCGTCAGGTCGGCAAGACCACTCTTGCGCGCCGCATTGCCCGGGATCGCCGGGCCGTCTACTTCGATCTGGAGAACCCGGAGGACCAGGCCGTGCTGAGTGATCCACGGAGCCAGCTCGGAGTGTACCGGGACCGGCTCGTGATCCTCGACGAGGTGCAGCGCATGCCCGGTCTGTTCCAGGTTCTGCGCGGATTGATCGATGAGTATCGCCAGGCCGGCCAGGGCGAAGGCCGTTTCCTGCTCCTCGGCTCCTCGTCGCCGGAGCTGTTGAAGCAAACCGCCGAGTCTCTGGCCGGCCGCATCGCCTACCGGGAGCTCATGCCTCTGGACCTCGGCGAGACCGGCGATGACGACGCCGGACGCCTGTGGTCGCGGGGAGGCTTTCCGGGAGCCTGGCTGGCCGCGAGCGAACGGGGCAGCTTCACGTGGCGGCGCGACTTCATCCGCACCTATCTGGAACGCGACATACCGTTTTTCGACGCCCGCCTGCCGGCCGAGGCCTTGCGCCGGTTGTGGACCATGCTGGCCCATGCCCAAGGCGCACCCCTCAACGCCGCGCGGCTGGCGTCAGCCCTCTCCCTTCACGTGCGCACCCTGCAACGCTACGTGGACCTCCTGGTGGACCTGCTGCTGGTCCGGCGCCTGCCGCCCTGGTCCGGCAACGTCGGCAAACGTCTCGTCCGGGCGCCTCGCCTTTACCTGCGCGACAGCGGTGTCGCGCACGCCCTGCTGGGGCTGCGCACCCTTGAAGACGTGCTCGCGCACCCGGTGGCGGGGGGCAGTTGGGAAGGCTTTGCGATCGAAAACCTGCTGGCGGTGGCGCCGTCCTGGGCGCAGCCGTTCTATTACCGCACCCGGGCCGGCGCCGAAGTGGACTTGGTGCTGGAGTTCGATCCCGGCCGCCGTTGGGCCATCGAGATCAAGCGGTCCGTCAGCGCCCCCACACCCTCCAGGGGGTTCCACATCGCCTGCACGGACATCGGTGCCGCCCGGCGAATCGTGGTATACGGCGGCGCGCGGCGCTTTCTCCAGGCCGGCGGGACTGAAACCATCCCCTTGGGTGGCTTGATGGACGAATTGGTCTACGAGGCAGGGGAAACGGTCTGACGCTGCGTCTTCACCGCTTCGATCATCGGCGTCACCACCCCGCCGCCGGCGGCCACACCTCCACGAGCACCACGGGCAACCCTTCCTGAGACAGGCGGGTGCCGTACTCCCGTGCCGCCTCCTCGCCGCTGAAGGTTCCGAGGCGGACCCGATAGTAGCCTTCGTGGGACTCTATCACTACCGGTCTGTCGTGCCGGCTCTCGAGGCGGGCCTTCAGTTTACGGGCCTTGTCCAGGTCCGAGAACGCCCCGACCTGCAAGGTGTAGTCCAGACGCTCGGGAATGGCCGTCAGCGGGTATCCGCCGGTATCCACCACGTCCACGCGCACCGGCGCGGTACCTGGCCGGATTATGTCCACGGCGCGGGCGGCGGCGTAGGAGAGGTCGATCACCCGGTTCTTCACGAACGGGCCGCGGTCGTTGATCAGCACGGTCACGGACTTGCCGTTGGTGAGATTGGTGACTTCCACGCTGGAACCCAGCGGCAGGGTCTGGTGCGCGGCGGTCATGCCGTGCTGGTCGTAGACGGTGCCGCTGGTGGTCTTCTTCCCGTGGAAGCCGGGGCCGTACCACGAGGCGATACCTTCCTGCGTGAGCGGCACCGCGGGTGGGGTGGGGACGCGGGGGGTGTCCGGCGGCACCGACAGTGACACGCCGGGCTGCGGCGCATCCTGCTTCGTGGGATCCGGTTTCGAGGGCGCGCACGCGGAAAGCGCCACGAGTGTTGCGATGGCCCAGGGCCAAACGCGGCCGCGCGGGCGCCGTCGGAGTGTGGGAACCATCGCTTCCCGATTATACCGGAATGCCGGTTTCATGGAAGTGGCGCAGGTTCACGGCTTCCACGGGGGGCGGGCGCGGCTCGTTTACGGCCCGGTGCCGGTTGTGGTAACTTTTGATTTGCCGGCACGTTGCCCGCGTTCGGGGTGGACGGGCCGGCAAGCATTCCGGCAACCTTGACCCGGCGGTCGGGTGCCGGCTGACTCTGCTGGAGGAGAGTGTCGCGCCATGTCCGGACATTCGAAATGGAGCACCATCAAGCACAAGAAGGCGGCCAAGGACGCCAGGCGGGGCAAGCTGTTCACCAAGTTCATCAAGGAGATCACGGCGGCGGCGCGCATGGGCGGCGGGGATATCGCGGCCAACCCACGCCTGCGCACCGCCGTGCAGACCGCCCGTGACAACAGCATGCCCAACGACAACATCGAGCGCGCCATCAAGAAGGGCACGGGCGAACTCGAAGGGGTGGCCTACGAGGAGGTCAGCTACGAGGGTTACGGCCCGGGCGGCGCCGCCTTCCTGGTGCAGGTGCTGACGGATAACCGCAAGCGCACGGTGTCCGACATCCGGCACCTTTTCAACAAGCACGGCGGCAGCCTCGGCGAGACCGGCTGTGTCGCATGGATGTTCGACAGCAAGGGGCTCATCGTCGTGTCCAAGGACGCGGTGGACGAGGAAGAGTTGATCGGACTGACTCTCGAGGCCGGCGCCGAAGACGTCACCGAGAGCGATGACGTCTACGAGATAGTCACCCCGCCCGAGGACTTCAACGCGGTCCGGGAAAGCCTCGACAACGCCAAGGTCGCCGTGGTCTCGGCCGAAGTCACCATGATCCCCAAGAACACCACGACCCTCGGCGAGAAGGAGGCGGAGCGCACCCTCAGCCTCACCGAGGAGCTCGAGGACCACGACGACGTCCAGAGCGTCGCGGCGAACTTCGACATACCGGACGAGATGCTCGAGAATGCCGGTTGATGCCGGCGGCATCGGAGAAGGTCCTATCGAAACGATCCTGGGCATAGACCCCGGAACCATCAAGACCGGCTGGGGCGTCATCCGCGTTGACGGAAGCCGGCTCCGGCATGTCGCTCACGGGACGGTGCGAGCCGCCACGACCCTGTCGCAGGACCGTCGCCTCCAACGCATCTTCACCGAGTTGGCCCGCGTCGTCCGGGAGCACCAGCCCACCCACGTCAGCCTGGAGAAGGTCTTCCTCGCGCGCAACGTCCAGAGCGCGTTGAAGCTCGGCCAGGTGCGCGGCGTGGCGCTGCTGGCCGCCGCGGAAGGCGGCGTGCCGGTGGCCGAGTACAACTCGGTGCAGGTCAAGAAGGCGGTGACGGGCTACGGGCACGCGAGCAAGGCACAGATACAGCAGATGGTCACCGCGCTCCTGGAGCTCTCCGCCGAACCGCAGGAGGACGCCGCCGACGCGCTGGCGGCGGCCATATGCCACGGCCATCTGTGCGCGTTCCGCACCAGTGCGGCCACCACGGGCCGGAGGGGAAGAAGCTCGCGCGGACTGCGGTGGCCGGTCGAGGCCCTGCCCGGCGGCAAGGGGTGAGGGTCGGATGTGATCGCCAAGGTTCGCGGCACACTGGACCACAAGGCGCCGGGCGAGGTCATCGTCGACGTCGGCGGCGTCGGCTATCAACTCTACACGGCGTTGAGCGTGTTCTACCGGCTGCCGGAGGTGGGAGAGCCGGTGAGCCTGCTCGTCTACACCCACGTCCGGGAAGACGCCATCCAGTTGTTCGGTTTCTTCGATCCGGCGGAGAAGCAGGCGTTCACGCTGCTCACCGGGGTGTCGGGCATCGGCCCGCGGCTGGCGCTCAACATCCTGTCGGGCCTTGCCGCGGGTGAGCTGCTGGCCGCACTGCGGGACGGCGACGTCGCCCGCCTGGTGTCGATCCCCGGGATCGGCAAGCGCATGGCGGATCGCATGATCGTGGAGCTGCGTGATAAAATAGCGGGGTTGCCGGAAAGCGCTCCGCAGTCGGCGGCGGTGGACCCGGGAGTCCGCGGCGACGCGGTGTCGGCGCTCGTGAACCTGGGTTACCGCCGCGCGGATGCGGACCGGGTGGTGCGGCGGTTGCTGGACCAGGGTACCGCCGATCTGGAGACCGTGCTCAAGGAAGCCCTGCGCCAGCTTAGCCTCTAGCGTAGCGGCCGGTCGCGCGTCGAACCCGTTCATGGAAAACAGGACCATCTCGCCCACGGGCACGGAAGAGGACGTCGTCTACGACTCGAGCCTGCGGCCGCGGCGCTTCAGCGAATACGTCGGTCAGGACAAGGTCAAGGCCAACCTCGCCGTCGCCATCACCGCCGCCAAGCGGCGCGGCGACGTCCTCGACCACCTGCTGTTCCACGGCCCTCCCGGGCTCGGCAAGACCTCCCTGGCACACCTCATATCGCACGAGATGGGGGTGGACATCCGCCCCACCTCGGGTCCCGTGATCGAGCGCCCCGGCGACCTCGCCGCGCTCCTCACCAACCTGGACGCGGGCGACATCCTGTTCATCGACGAGATCCATCGCCTCAACCACGTGGTGGAGGAGGTGCTCTACCCGGCCATGGAAGACTTCCAGGTGGACGTGATGATCGGTCAGGGGCCGGGCGCCAAGTCCATCAAGCTCGATCTCAAGCGCTTCACCCTCGTCGGCGCCACCACCCGTTCCGGCCTCTTGACCCCGGCGTTGCGCAACCGCTTCGGCGCGGTGTTCCGTCTCGACTTCTACGAGCCGGAGGTGCTGGCCCGGTTGCTCGCCCGCTCGGCGTCGCTGCTGGGCGTGGGCGGCGACGACGCCGGCTTCATGGAGATCGCGCGCCGCTCCCGCGGCACGCCGCGCATCGCCAACCGGCTGCTGCGCCGGGTGCGGGACTACGCGGAGGTCCACGGCGAGGGCAGGGTCACCCGGCCGGTGGCGTGCCGCGCGCTGGAGATGCTGGAGGTGGATGAGCAGGGGTGCGACAAGATGGACACGCTGATCCTCACCACCATCATCGACAAGTTCGACGGCGGTCCGGTGGGTCTGGATACCCTCGCCGCCGCCATCGGCGAGGAGCGCGGCACCGTCGAGGACGCCTACGAGCCCTACCTGATCCAGGCGGGTTTCCTGGAGCGGCGACCGCAGGGCCGGGTGGCTACGCCGGTGGCCTACCGGCACCTGGGACGGTCGCAGTCGGCATCCCGCGTGGACCGGGAGAAGCGGCAGAAGCGGCTGTTGTAAGCGCCGTGCGGCACGCTTGCGCGCACGACTCAACCCTTGCCAGGACCGTCGTTTTCCTTTGTGCTTTGAGGATGGAAGGGTTAGTTTGATGCGGTGCATTCGTATTCCGCGTCCGGGGGAGCCGGTATGGCCGCTCCAATAAGCACAGCCAAGACCGACGAAGAACACGCGCACGCGCTGCAATCCGCGGAACGCAGGCGCCGCCGGCGCGAAGGGTGGCTGATCCTTATCAGCTCCCTGTTGATCCTCCTGTTCGCGTTCTTCGAGGATATCCTTCCGGACGTTTCCGCGGACTACACCCTCGTCAGCAACATCGCGTTCTTCCTGCTGGTCAACCTCAACATCATCCTGCTGGCGCTGCTGGTGTTCCTGGTGGTGCGGAATCTCCTGAAGCTGGTGCTGGACAGGCGCCGGCGCATCCTGGGCTCCCGCCTCCAGGCCCGCCTGGTGTTCGCGTTCATCGGTCTCTCGCTGGTGCCCACCGTGCTGCTGTTCCTGACCGCCGGAAGCCTGGTGACCCGGTCGGTGGACAAGTGGTTCGATGCCCAGGTGGTCAACGCGCTCAGGGGCTCCCTCGACATCAGCTCCACCTACTACCAGAACTCGGCCGACAACGCGCTTTTCTTCGCGCGCCAGCTAAGCCACCGCATCGGCGACGTGAAGCTCTTCGAGTCGAAGAACCTCGACGGTCTGAAGCGCGTGGTGGAGGAGAAGCAGCGGGAATACAACCTCGGCACGGTGGAGGTCTACAAGCCGGACGGGACGGCCCTGGTGAAGGCGTTCAACGACCAGGTGCCCACCGGAGTGACGGTGCGGCCACGGGCGGATTTTCTCGACAGCGCGTTGCGCGGCCTCGAGGTGACGCGCAGCGAGGGGCTGGGCGACGGCGACGTGCTGCGCGGCGCGGTGCCGGTCTACGGCGAGGGACGCCGGATCATCGGCGCGGTGGTGGTGGACTACTTCGTGCCCGCGAGCGTGAGCAAGAAGGCGCAGGCGATCTCGCGGTCGTACGAAGAGTACAAGCACATGGCCATCCTTAACAAGCCGGTGAAGAACGCGTACATGCTGACGCTGCTGCTTATCACGCTGGTCATGATCTTCGCGGCCTCGTGGTTCGGCTTTGCGCTGGCCAAGGGGGTCACGGTACCGATCCAGCAGTTGGCCGAGGGTACGCACGAAGTGGCACACGGCAACCTGGACTACCGTATTGAGAGCGGCGGCGACGACGAGATCGGCACGCTGGTGGCTTCGTTCAATCAGATGACCGAGGACCTCAAGCACAGCCAGTCCGAACTGGAGCAGCGCCGGCAGTACATGGAGACGCTGCTCGCCAACATCACCGCCGGTGTGATCTCGGTGGACCGTTCCGGAAAGGTGACCATCGTCAACAAGGCCGCGGAGCTGATGCTGGATATCGCGGCCGAGGCCGTGCTCCGCCGGCCTTACGAGGAGGCGCTTCAGGCCCCGAACCTGTGGCCGTTGCTCGACGTCATCCAACAGGTCAAGGGCAGTGCTGGCGTGGAACGCGACATACGCATCGTGGGCCGCGACGGACCCCTGACTCTCATGACCGTGGCCGCCAGCCTCCGGGATGACGACGGCAACACGCTCGGCATCATGGTCTTCATCGAGAACCTCACCGAGATCCAGAGCGTGCAACGGGTGGAGGCGTGGCGCGAGGTGGCGCGCCGCATTGCCCACGAGATCAAGAACCCGCTGACGCCGATCCAGCTCTCGGCGCAACGCTTGCGCAAGCGCTACGAGAACGTGCTGGACGGTGACGGCGCCGTGCTCGACAAGTGCACGTCCACCATCATCCGGCAGGTGGAAGAGCTCAAGACCCTGGTGAACGAGTTCTCGAACTTCGCGCGGCTGCCCACGGCGAAGCTTGCCACCGATGACTTGAACGACGTGGTGCGGGAAGCGTTGTTCCTTGTCAAGGAAGGTCACCGGGAGGTCGAGTTCGATTTCTCGGAGCAGGATTCCGTTCCGCTGGTGGAGCTGGACCGCGAGCAGATCAAGCGCGCGTTGTTCAACCTGCTGGACAACGCGGTGGCCTCCCTGAACGGCGGCGGACGTATCGAGATCGCCACGCGCTACGACGAAACCTTCGGCATGGTGCGGCTGGAGGTGGCGGACGAGGGCGAGGGCATCGCCCGGGAGGACAGGGGGCGGATCTTCGAGCCGTACTATTCGACCAAGGAGGACGGCACCGGACTGGGGCTTTCCATCGTCGGCACCATCGTGGCCGACCACCGGGGATATATTCGCGTGCGTCAGAACCAGCCCCGCGGCACGCGCTTCATCATCGAGCTGCCCGCGGCCGCGCAGGCCGAGCCGCTCGACGTCCGCACGAGCGAGGCGTCCTGACGCGGGACCGCGGGAGGCGGGGAAACCGCGCGGCGTTTCAGGTGGAGGATTCAGAGACGATGCAGGCAGCGCAACGAACCGTGCTGGTGGTGGACGACGAGGACGTCATCCGCGATACCGTACGCGAGATCCTCGCCGACGAGGGGTATCGTGTGATCGCGGCGACCAAGGGGTCCGAGGTTCTGCGGCTTGTGACGCAGGAGGCGCCGGACGTGATCCTGCTGGACATCTGGATGCCCGAGATGGATGGCATCGTGCTGCTCAAGCAGATCAAGAGTGCGCATCCGGACGCCCGCGTCATCATGATCTCGGGCCACGGGAGCATCCACACGGCGGTCACCGCCACCAAGCTGGGCGCGTTCGACTTCATCGAGAAGCCGCTCTCCCTCGACGGGCTGCTGGCGACCATCAAGCGCGCCTGCGGCGACGCGCGGCGCGAGAGTACGGCGGCGGAGCAGCAGTTGCGGCTGCATCGGGCGCCGCCGCCGTGGTCCAGCGCCGGCTCCGCGGATGGCGCGGTGCGCCAAAAAACTCTCCGGAAGAGCGTCGTGGCCAACGGCCTGGGGCTGCATTCGGGGGTCAGCACCGGCGTCATCCTGCACCCGCTGCCGGAGAACAGCGGCATTCACTTCGGCGGCATCTCCGGCGACGCCACGGTCCCGGCCCATCTGGACTTCGTGCGCTCTACGGATTTCGCCACGTCGTTGCGGCGCGGCGGCGTGGTGGTGGGCACCGTGGAGCACTTGATGGCGTCTCTGCACGCCTACGGCATCACCAACCTGCTGATCAAGATGTACGGTGAGATTCCCATCATGGACGGCTCCGCCATCGAGTTCTGCCGCCTGATCGAGGAGGCTGGGGTGGAAGAGCAGGAGGGGACGTGCCCGGAGATCGTCATCGATCGGACCCTGAGCGTGAGTGGAGACGGGCCGGACGAGATCGTCATCGAACCGGCCGATGTCTTCACGGTGCACTACCGCCTGCGCTATCCGAGCCCCGTGGGCAGTCAGGAATACACCTACATCCACGGGGGGGCGGAGTCGTTTCGGGACGAGATCGCGCCGGCGCGTACCTTTGGCTTCCTGCGTGATTTCGAGAAGCTCGAACGGATGGGCTTGATCAAGGGCGGCCGCCTCGGCAACTGCATCCTCATCGACGACGAGCGCGTGATCAACACCTCCCTGCGCTTCGAGGATGAGTTCGCGCGGCACAAGATACTGGACATCGTCGGCGACTTCTCGCTCATGGGCCGCCCCATTCGCGGCCGGGTGCGCGCGCAGATGACGGGCCACGCGGACAATATCGCACTCTTGCGGCGCGTCGCGGAGATCTACGGTGTCCCCGGACTCGAGACCAGCGCCGACATCCATGCCGCGGCGGAGCCGGCACGCTGATAGCCGGCACGCTGATTCTTCCCGGAACAATCGGTCACGCGGACGGGCACTAGTGCCCGTCCAGCCCGAGTAGCCGCGCGTAGGCTTCGGGCAGGGGCGTCAGCCTGCGTTCAGGACCGAGGCACGCGTGCTTCGTCCAGCCGGACGCCAGAGCGGTTCGGTCTCCCTCCAGGCCGATGCGGTAATGGAACCGCACCGCCACGGGGCTGAGAGATTCGAGGGTGGTCTCGATCCAGAGCAGGTTGTCGTAGCGGGCCGGTTTGCGGTAACGGCACTGCACTTCGGTCACCGGGAAGAAAATTCCCTCCCGTTCCGCCTGGTCGTAGGGAATGCCCGCCTGGCGCATGAACTCGGTCCTGCCGATCTCGAACCAGCGGAGATAGTTGGCGTAATAGGCGACGCCCATCTGGTCCGTGTCGCCGTAGATGACCCGGTAGGGGGTGATGTTCTTCACGGGGCGCGTCGTCTTGGAAGGACGCCCTGTACGCCCGACGGGAGCCGCCGGTCAGGCGCCGGCCTGGCCCTCCGGCGGGTTGTTGCGGTTGCGGTCCCAGCGATCGATGCTGGGCACCTGAACGTCCATGGCGCCGTCGCCCCGGATCACGCGGAAGGTGATGACGTCGCCGGCCTGCTTCTTCCACACCTCCCGGTAGAGCTGGGGCCGGGTCTGCACCTCTTGCCGCTCCACGGTGAGGATGATGTCGCCCTGTTTGAGCCCCGCTTTCTCCGCGGGTCCCGACGGGGTCACGCCCGTGACCAGCACGTGGCCGCCCATGGCCTGTGAGTAGAGGCCCAGCCAGGGGCGCGCGGGGCGGCTCCGCACCCGTCCGAAGTTGCGCAGCTCGTCCGCGTCCCGGAGGTAGTACTCCACCGGGATGGCCATGGTGAACTTTCCGATATCGTTGAGGTTCAGCGACACGACTCCCAGCAGCCGCCCGCGGGTGTCCGCCAGGGTGCCGCCGCCGAAGCCCGGATTGAAGGCGCTCACGCGGATAGACTTCTCCAGCATGTACTCCCACTGGCCGTCGTAGCCTTCCAGCGAGGTCACGTTGCCGTCGCTGACGCGCCGGTTATGCTGTCCGCTGCTGGCGATCATGAAGGCAGGCTGCCCCACGGTCACGGTTTCCGCCGGGCGCAGGAACGGCAGGTCGTTGGCGTCGATCTTGACCAGGGCGATACCGGAGTCGAAGTCCTGGGCCATGAGCTGTCCGGGGTATTGCTTCTCGTCCGCGAGCGTCACGGTGATGGAGTCGGCCCCGTTGACGACGTAGTTGACCGTGAGGATGATGCCGGCCGGATCGACGACGGTTCCCGAGCCCATGCGCTCGGTGCCGAGGTTGCGGGCCGATGGATGGTGCGCCGGCACCGTGGTGCTGAGGTCCGCCGTGGCCAGCAGGACGGCGTGCACCAGTCCGAGACGGGCGTTCACGCGGCGCCTCCGATGGTGTTGCGCTGGCGGATGCGGCTTCCAGGCCGAGCGTTCCTGGGATACGGGCAGAGTGTCACGGACTCATGCGTTAACAGAAACGATTCACGTACACAAGGCGCGCCCGTGGGGCGCGGGCTCCGGAGATTGACAGGCTTGACACCCGCCAGCTATGAAGATCGTTTGACTGGAGCGGCCTTGAAGATCCCCCTTAGCCGAATCGATACCATACCCAGGGAGACCCGCTTCGCCGAAACCGTCGACATCGTTCGGGAAGAAGCTTCGGTGGCGGTCCGCTTCCCGTCGCCGGTCCAGGTCGACGTCACCTATTACAGGTCGGGACGGGAGATATTCTTCCACGGGAGACTCAAGGGGGAGGCGGAAGCCGAGTGCAGCCGCTGCCTGGAAGACTGCGGGTTCGTTGTCGAAAAATCCTTCGACTTCGTATTGACCCCGGACCCCCTTCCGACTAATAAGAACATGGAGCTTACGGCGGACGAAATGGGCTTGAGCTTCTACACCGGGGAGGACATCGACCTCTCGCCCTTCGTCCGCGAGCAGACGTTGCTCGCCCTGCCCCTCCGGCCCCTGTGCAGCGAGAATTGCCGCGGCCTTTGCCCCGACTGCGGCGCCGAGTTGAACCGGACCACGTGTGGGTGCACGTCGCCGGGGGATCCCCGCATGGCCGTTTTCCGCAACCTCCGATTGGACCGGTCCTAGCGCCGGCAGGTCGGCAAACACAAACCAGGCAGGATGAAGAGATGCCCGTACCCAAGAGAAGAACCTCCAACAGCAAGCGCAACAAGCGACGCGCTCATGACGCCATCGCCGCCCCGCAGTGGATTACGTGCTCGCGTTGCGGCGCGGCGACTCTGAGGCACAGGGTCTGCGCCGCCTGCGGCTACTACAAGGCGCGGCCGGTCACGACCGGCGAAGACACCTAGCGTGCCCTGGATTGCGCCTGTCCCCGGTGCGTGATGCGGCGGATCATCGTTGACGCGATGGGCGGTGACCACGGCCCGGGCGTCGTCGTGGCCGGAGCTCTGGAGGCCGCGGAGGAGTATGGGGTGGAGGTGACCCTGGTGAGCCAGGGGGACGCCGTGGAGTCCGAGCTGTCGAGCCGCAAGCACGACCCGTCGGCCGTACGCGTGCTGTCGGCGGCCACCTTCATCGGCATGCACGACTCGCCCAGCCGCGCCCTGAAACAGAAGGACTCCTCCATGAGGGCCGCCTTCGACCGGCTGAAGGCCGGGGAAGGGGACGCCGTGGTGAGCGCTGGGAACTCCGGGGCCATGTTGGCCATCGGCATGTTCGTGCTGGGGCGGTTGCCCGGCGTGGACCGGCCGGCGATCCTGGCGGTGAGCCCGTCGCTGTCCGGGGGCACCGTGCTGGTGGACGGGGGCGCCAATACCGACTGCAAGCCCCGGCAACTCGTGCAGTTCGCGCACATGGGAGCCATTTACGCGGAGAAGATCCTCGGCATCGCCCGCCCGCGGGTCGGTGTCCTGAGCAACGGCGAGGAGGAAAGCAAGGGCAATGACCTCACGCGCGAGGCGCTTGGCGAGTTGCGGGGTTCGGATTTGAACTTCGTGGGTTACGTAGAGGGCCGGGACATTACCAACGGCCGGGTGCAGGTGGTGGTCTGCGACGGCTTCACCGGCAACGTCGCGCTGAAGACCATGGAGGGCCTGGGACAGTTCGTTTCCACGGTGCTCAAGGAGGCGTTCCGCGGCAGCCTCTCGAGCCGGTTGGGTTACCTGTTGAGCCGGGGCGCCATAAGACGCGCCTACGACCGTCTCGATTACGCGCACTACGGCGGCGCGCCCCTGATCGGCTTGAACGGCATCGCCATCGTCGCGCATGGAGGCTCGTCCGCCAAGGCCATCAAGAACGCCGTGCGGGTCGCGGCCGAGGCCGCCTCGCAGGACATCAACAACGACATCGTGAGCGCGCTGGGTGGAGAACGGTGACGGACCGGACACGGACCGCTTTCGTCTT
This sequence comes from Candidatus Binatia bacterium, assembly GCA_022823055.1. Classification (GTDB taxonomy): domain Bacteria; phylum Desulfobacterota; class Binatia; order UBA9968; family JAJDTQ01; genus JAJDTQ01. The sequence continues at coordinate 31,327 of JAJDXX010000035.1, forward strand.
TCCGGGACAGGGCTCCCAGTACGTGGGGATGGGTCAGTCCTTGTGCGACAAGTTTCCCGAGGCCAGGGCCGTCTTCGAGGAGGCGGAGGATGCCTTGGGTTTCGGGTTGCGGGAGCTCTGCTTTTGCGGCCCCGAGGCCGACCTCAACCGCACGGAAAACACTCAGCCGGCGATCCTCGCGGTGTCCGTGGCCGCGTTGCGGGCACTGGAGAGCCGGTGCGGCCTCAAGCCCGCCTGGGTGGCCGGCCACAGCCTCGGCGAGTACAGCGCCCTGGTGTGTACGGGGGCGCTCGGGCTGGCGGACGCGGCGCGGGTGGTGCGGGAGCGGGGCCGTCTGATGCAGCAGGCCGTGCCCGAGGGCGAGGGCGGCATGGCGGCCATTCTCGGGCTGGAGGCCGCCGCCGTGCACGGGATCTGCGCCGAGGCGGCGGACGGCGAGGTGGTGGCCCCGGCCAACCTGAACGGCGGCGGACAGGTGGTGGTGTCCGGCGCACGAGCCGCGGTGCGGCGGGCCGCGCAGCTTGCGCGCGACCGGGGCGCGCGCAAGGTGGTGGAGCTGGCCGTGAGCGCGCCGTTCCACTGCGCGCTGATGAAGCCCGCGGCCGAGGGATTGCGGGAGGTGCTGGAGGCCGTGGAGGTGCGTCCCTTGTCGGTGGGAGTCGTCACCAACGTCGAGGCGGCGGTGAACGCGGACCCGGCGCGCGTAAAGCCTCTGCTGGTGGAGCAGGTGATGGCGCCGGTTCGCTGGGACGAGTCGGTGCGCGCGCTGGTGGATCTCGGCTGCGAGCGCGCCGTGGAGCTGGGTCCCGGCAGGGTCCTCTCGGGACTCATCCGGCGCATCGACCGGAGCGTGCGCAACCTTCACGTGGAAGCGCCCGAGAACGTGGACAAGCTTCCGACGGAGCTGGGGGCCTGAAGCGCATGGCGGCGGCACCGTTGGCGGACAGAGTGGCACTGGTCACGGGCGGGAGCAGGGGCATCGGACGAGCGGTGGTCCTGTGCCTGGCCGGGCTGGGCGCCCGCGTCATCATCAACTACCGGGAAAACCACGCGGCGGCCCGGGAGGTGCTGGAAGAGGTCCTGAGCGGGAACGGCCGCGCCGAGCTGGCGCCCTTCGACGTCGGACGCGCCGACGAGGTGGAGGCGGCCTTCAAAGGAATCATTGACGGGCATGAAAAACTTGATATTTTAATCAACAATGCGGGCGTGACCGCCGACGGTTTGTTGCTGCGCCAATCGCCCCCGGACTGGGATCGGATTATCGACGTCAATCTGAGGGGCCTTTTCCTCTGCACCAAGGCGGCCGCGAGGAGGATGATCCGGCAGCGGTACGGCCGGATCGTGAACCTGACCTCGGTGGCCGGACAAATGGGAAACGTTGGCCAGTCGGTTTACGCCGCTTCCAAAGCGGGCATCGAGGGGTTCACCAAGTCCATGGCCCGAGAGCTTGCGCCGCGCGGTGTGACCGTCAACGCGGTGGCGCCGGGCTTCATCGAAACGGAGATGACGGCGGGCCTGAATGAGGAAACCCGCGGCCGTTATCTCGAGGCGATTCCCCTGGGGCGGTTCGGCGGCGGCGACGATGTCGCGCGGACCGTGGCTTTTCTGGCGGGGCCGGGCGGCGCGTACATCACGGGACAGACCATCGCGGTCAACGGCGGCCTGTATATGTGACGCCACCACCCGTGGCAGGGCGGGGGCACCCGTCATCACGAGCACGGACACGAAGAGGAGGGTACAAGATGGCGACAGAGGTCGAGGCGAGGGTCAAGGAGATCATCTGTGAGCAACTGGGGGTGAGCGACGGAGAAGTCAGTCCCGAAGCCTCGTTCATCGAGGACCTGGGGGCCGACTCCCTGGACATCGTCGAGCTGGTCATGGCGCTGGAGGAAGAGTACGAGATGGAGATCTCGGACGAGGACGCCGAAAAGATCAAGACCGTGCAAGACGTCATCGACTACATCGAGAGTCACCGGTAGAGTCCGGAGCGCCCCCGCGCCGCGCGGTCCTGCCCGTCGGGCGGGAACGTGCCATGCCCATGAGAGGACATGGGTGACCTCCTGGTCGCGCCATGCCGCTCGACGACGAGGAATTGAGAGTGATTTCAGCCAGCCTGGAGCAAGTCGATCCCGAGGTGTTTCAAGCGATCGCCGACGAGAGCGAGCGCCTCGAATCCAACCTGGAGCTGATTGCCTCCGAGAACGTTGTGAGCGAGGCCGTGCTCGAAGCCCAGGGCTCGCTCATGACCAACAAGTACGCGGAGGGTTATCCCGGCCGGCGCTACTACGGCGGCTGCGAGTACGTCGACGTGGTGGAGCGTCTGGCGGTGGAGCGGGCCAGGGCGCTGTTCGGAGCGGAGCACGTCAACGTCCAGCCGCACTCGGGTTCCCAGGCCAACATGGCCGTCTACTTCGCGGTGCTGAACCCCGGCGACACCTACCTCGGCATGAACCTGTCCCACGGCGGACACCTGTCCATGGGGAGTCCCGTGAACTTCTCCGGCCGGCTGTACAACGTGGTGCCCTACGGCGTCTCGGAGGACACCGAGACCATCGACTACGACGCGTTGGCCGACTTGGCCCGCGAGCATCGCCCGCGGCTTATCGTGGCGGGGGCGAGCGCTTATCCGCGCACCATGGATTACCCGAGGTTCCGCGAGATCGCGGACGAGGTGGGAGCGCTGCTGATGGTGGACATGGCGCACATCGCCGGCCTGGTCGCCGCCGGCTGCCACCCGAGCCCGGTGCCCTACGCGGACTTCGTCACCACCACCACGCACAAGACCCTGCGCGGAGCGCGCGGAGGCATGATCCTGTGCCGCGAGGAGCACGCCAAGACTCTCAACAGCCGGGTGTTCCCGGGCATGCAGGGAGGCCCTCTCATGCACGTCATCGCGGCCAAGGCCGTGGGCTTGAAGGAAGCCGCGACCCCGGAGTTCGCCGACTACCAGCGGCAGATCGTCGCCAACGCCAAGGCCATGGCCGGAGCGTTGATGGAGCGCGGCTTCCGGCTGGTTTCCGGCGGCACTGACAACCACCTGATGCTGATGGACCTGCGGGACTCCGAGTTGACGGGGAAACTTGCGCAGGAGACCCTGGAGCAGGCGGGAATCACCGCCAACCGCAACACCGTGCCCTTCGAGACCCGCTCGCCGTTCGTCACCAGCGGGGTCCGTATCGGCACCCCGGCCGTCACCACCCGCGGCATGAAGGAGCCGGAAATGCGGCTCGTCGCCGAGCTGATCCAGCGCGCTCTTGCCCACGTAGGGGACGACGCGGGCCTCGCGTCCGTCGCCGCCGATGTGCGGGCGCTGTGCGGCCGCTTCCCCGTGTACCGCGGGAAGGCGCGACAAGACACGGAGAAGTAACCGAGGCCCGGTTCCGGGGCCGCCACTGCCGCCCACGCAGGCATCCCATGAAATGCCCCTTCTGCCGCCAGTCCAATAGCCACGTCATCGACTCCCGGCTCGGGAAGGACGGCGAGATGATCCGGCGGCGGCGGGAGTGCATGGTGTGCTCGCGCCGTTTCACCACCTACGAGCGCGTGGAAGAGGCCATGCCCATGGTGGTGAAGAAAGACGGACGCCGGGAAGCCTTCGACCGCCTCAAGATCATCAACGGACTCAAGCGCGCCTGCCAGAAGCGTCCCGTCAGCATGGACGCCATCGAGGCCATGGCCGACCGCATCGAGCGCGGCATCCAGGAACGCGGCGAAAAGGAGGTCCCCGGCTCCATCATCGGCGAGGCCGCCATGCGCGAGCTGCACGATACCGATGCGGTGGCCTACGTCCGCTTCGCCTCGGTCTACCGTTCCTTCAAGGACCTCAACGAGTTCATGGCCGAGTTGGAGGACCTCCTCAACCAGCGGACCAACCGCGCCGCGCCCACGCCGCCCCGCAAGACGGGAGCGCCGCGCAAGGCGCGGCGGAAGTCCGTCCGCGCGGACAGCCCCGCTACGTCCGATCCCTCTGGGGGCGGATCGGCATGAGACGTTGTCCGCACAGGACATGCAGGTTTTCGAGCAGAACGATCAGCGTTACATGGGCGCGGCCCTGAGGCTGGCGCGCCGGGCGGCGGGCAGGACCAGTCCGAATCCCATGGTGGGAGCGGTGGTGGTGCGCGGCGGCCGTGTCGTGGGGCGCGGCTATCACGCCCGCGCCGGCGCGGACCACGCCGAGATAGCCGCCCTCCGCGAGGCCGGGGCGGCGGCGCGCGGCGCCACGCTCTACGTCAACCTGGAACCTTGCAGCCACTTCGGACGCACCCCTCCGTGCGCCCGCGCCGTCATCGAGTCGGGTGTCGCGCGGGTGGTGGCGGGAATGATCGACCCCAACCCCGCGGTGGCGGGCCGCGGCGTGCAGGCCCTGCGCGACGCCGGCATCCGCGTCGAAGCGCCAGTGCGGGAAGAGGAGTGCCGCCGGCTCAACGAGGCCTTCGTCAAGCACGTCACCCGCAGGCTGCCCTTTGTCACCCTCAAGCTTGCGGCGTCCCTGGACGGCCGCATCGCCACCGCCACTGGAGACTCCCGCTGGGTCACCGGGCCGGCCGCGCGCCGCTACGTGCACCGCCTGCGCAACGAGTTGGATGCCGTCATGGTGGGCTCCGGCACCGTGCTCGCCGACGATCCCCAGCTCACCTGCCGCCTGCCGGGCGGACGCGACCCGTTGCGCGTCGTTCTGGACCGGAGGTTGCGCACACCCCTCACCGCCAAGCTGGTCACCCAGCCGCACCCCGAGAGGACCGTGCTGATCACCGCGAACGACGCGCCCGCGGACCGCGGGAAACGCCTGCAAGACCTCGGGGTCCAGGTGTGGCGCTTCCCCGTGAGCCGCGGCCGCATCTCCTTCCGGCGCGTGCTCCGCAAGCTCGCCCGCGCGGGTGTGCTCAGCGTCCTGCTGGAAGGCGGCGCCGTGACCGCGTCCCGCGCCATCTCGGAAAAGGCAGTGGACAAGGTGCTGTGCTTCTACGCCCCTAAATTCATCGGTGCCGAAGGCCTCCCCATGGTCGGCGACCTGGGTATCGAACGCATGCGCCAGTGCTCGCAACTGGAAGCTCCGACGGTCCGGCGTGTGGGCGAGGATATCCTGGTTTCCGCGTATCTGTGAGGACGCACGGTTCTACCGCTACCGTCTGTCCCTGAGCACGGTGTCGGAAATCGAGCCGCCACTGATTCGGATGGGCGTGAATCGATTCCTCTGTTTCGTCCCAGCCGGTCGCATCATCGGGCCACCGGGGTGATCCTCTTCCCGTTTGCGAGGGGTTTTCGGAGACCGTGCTGTCTTCGATTCCGAGTGGTGGCGATTGGAGGGCGACATGCCATGGCCTGTCAACTTGATCATGTGCTTCATATCATCCCGGTCACTCGACCGCGAGTACGGAATCTGGTAAGCGTAGCTGACGCTGGAACGCGGTCTGCTCGCCGCGGGTCTAATCAACCATGTTTACCGGACTCATCGAGGATGTGGGCCGGGTGCGCCGCTGGCGCGCCGAGCCCGAGGGCGGCGAGCTCACCTTCGAGACGGCGCTGCCGGGGCGGGAGATCTCGCTGGGCGACAGCATCGCGGTGAACGGCTGCTGCCTGACGGTGGTCAGGAAGACCGGCCGGCGGCTTGCGGTGGACGTTTCTCCCGAGACGCTGAAGCGCACGAACCTGGCGGATCTGCGCGAGGGCGCCCGCGTCAACCTGGAGCGGCCGCTTCAGCTCAACGACCGGCTCGGCGGACACATGGTCACCGGCCATGTCGATGCGGTGGGACGGATCACCCGGGTGGAGCCGAGCGGCGACTTCACCTTCTTCCGCTTCCGCGCGCCTGCGGCGGTCGGCCGCCTGCTGGTGCCCAAGGGTTCCATCGCGGTGGACGGCATCAGCCTGACCGTGAACGAGTGCACGTCGCGCTCCTTTTCGGTGGCGATCATCCCCTTCACGCTGGCGCACACGAATTTGCAGGACCGGGGTGTTGGTGATAGAGTCAACCTCGAAGCCGACATCATCGGCAAGTACGTCCAGCAGTTCGTGAAGGCCTATTCGTGAAGGCTATTCCACTCCGTCGTGCGCGCCGGAGACCCGGTGATGTGAACGGCGGCGTGAAATCTCCATGTCTCTGACTCCCATCGAGAATATCTCGGAAGAACTCCGTCGGGGTCGCCCGGTTTTGCTCGTCGACGAGCCGAGCGACAACGGCGTGGGCTTCGTGTGCATGCCCGCGGAAAACGTGACGCCGGAGTCGGTCAACTTCATGCTGGGCCGCGCCCGGGGCGTCCTCTACCTGGCGCTGCACCCGTCGTACATGCTGCGGTTGGGGTTCCGGGCCGAGGAGCCCGCCAACCTGGTGCCGGGCCATGCACCGGTGGGCGCTCCCGTGGGCGCCAACTCGGCACTGGGTCTGGAGGTGTCCGCCGCCGGGAGGGCCCACACCATCCGTGCGTGCGTTCGCCCCGACGCCGGGTCTCGTGATTTCGTAATGCCGGGCAACGTGTTGCCCGTGCAAGCCAGCGAAGGGGGCGTGCTGGCCCGGGCGGGCGCCGCCGAGGCCTCGATGGATCTGGCAACGCTGTGCGGCCTGCAGCCGGCGGCGGCGTTCTGTCAGGTGCTGGGCGAGGACGGTGCCGTCGCTGTCGGGCCGCTGCTCCGTGAGTTCGCGCGTGCGCATGACCTGCGCATGGTGTCCATCGTGGATCTCATCGCGCATCGCCTGCGCAACGAAGCGACCATACGCAAGGTATGGGAAGAAGACTTCCCAAGCATCCACGGCAGGTCCTTCAAGGCGATTCTCTACCGCACGAACCTCGATCCGTTCGAGCACATGGCCCTGGTCAAGGGCGACGTGAGCGGGCGCGACAACGTCCTTGTCCGGGTGCATTCCGAGTGCCTGACCGGCGACGTGTTCTCGTCGGAGCGGTGCGACTGCGGCGACCAGTTGCGGGCGGCCCTCCGCCTCATCGACCAGGAGGAGTGCGGCGCCATCGTGTACATGCACCAGGAGGGGCGTGGCATCGGCCTGACCAACAAGATCAAGGCGTACGCGCTGCAGGACCAGGGACGCGACACCGCCGAGGCCAACCTGGAGCTGGGCTTCGACGTGGACCTGCGGGACTACGGCGTAGCGGCGGAGATCCTGCGGAATCTCGGTATCCAGCGCCTGCGCCTGTTGACCAACAACCCGCGCAAGATCGTCAGCCTGGAGGGCTACGGTTTATCGGTGAGCCAACGCGTACCGCTGGAAATACAGGCCAACGACGGCAACGCACGCTATCTGCAGACCAAGCGCGACAAGCTCGGACACCTCCTCACCCACCTCGATGGGAAATGAACACGGTGTCCCGAGGGGGCCGGCCATGCGAGTGATCGAAGGGAAACTGGACGCTACGGGGATGCGCTTCGGCATCATTGCCAGCCGCTTCAACAACTTCATTACCGAGCGCCTTGTCCAAGGCGCCGTGGACGGCCTGCGGCGGCACGGCGCCGACGTGGACGAGAACGTCGACGTCGCGTGGGTCCCGGGCGCCTTCGAGATCTCCTTTTGCGCCCACAAGATGGCTGCCAGCGGCCGGTACGACGCGCTGATCTGCGTCGGGGCGGTCATTCGCGGCGACACGCCCCACTTCGACTACATCTGCGCGGAAGCCTCCCGGGGAGCGGGCAACGCCATGAACCAGCACGGCGTCCCCGTCGCCTTCGGGCTTCTCACCACCAATACGGTGGAGCAGGCGGTGGACCGCGCCGGAGCGAAGATGGGCAACAAGGGGTTCGAGGCCGCGGTGACGGCCATCGAGATGGCGAGCCTGGGCAAGCAGCTCGCCTGACTTCGCACACCAGTAGATGGCAGGCATTCGCCGCAAGGCCAGGGAGCTGGCATTGCAGGTGCTCTACCAGATGGAGATCACCTGCGAACCGGCTCCCAGCGGTCCGGAAAGCTTCTGGGGGCACTTCCCGTCGCGCCCCGCGGCGCGGGATTTCGCCCAGCGCATGATCGCCGGCGTCACCGCGCACCGTGACGAGATCGACGGGCTCATCGAGAACGCCGTCGCGCACTGGAAGCTTGAGCGCATGTCGAAGGTGGACCTGATCATCCTGCGGCTCGCCAGCTACGAGCTGCTCTTCTGTCCGGACATCCCGCTGAACGTCAGCATCGACGAAGCCATCGAGATCGGCAACCGCTACGGGTCGGACGACTCCCCCGCCTTCATCAACGGAGTGCTTGACCAGGTAGCCCATGCCAACGGGCTCAAGGAGACCGAGAGGACCAAGGAGAGCGAGCGGCCGGAACCATGATCGAGAAGTACGAGTTCTGGAAGATCGAAGAGAAGTGGCAGAGCGAGTGGGAGCGCGAGGAGAGCTTCGTGGTGGGCGAGGACTCGCCCCGCCCCAAGTACTACCTGCTGGAGATGTTCCCCTACCCGTCGGGGCGCATCCACATGGGGCACGTGCGCAACTACTCCATCGGCGACGTCATCGCGCGCTACAAGCGCATGCGCGGCTTCAACGTCCTTCATCCCATGGGCTGGGACGCCTTCGGCCTGCCCGCCGAGAACGCGGCCATCGCCAACAAGGTGCATCCGGCGCGCTGGACCGTGGAGAACATCGACTACATGCGCTCCCAGCTCAAGAAGATGGGCTTCAGCTACGACTGGTGCCGGGAACTGGCCACGTGCGACGCCGACTACTACCGCTGGGAACAGTTGTTCTTCCTGGAGATGCTCAAGCGCGGACTCGCCTACAAGCGCAGCTCGGCGGTCAACTGGTGCACCGGGTGCGAGACCGTCCTGGCCAACGAGCAGGTAGTGGACGGCGTCTGCTGGCGCTGCGAGCAGGACGTGGTCATGCGCGAGCTGCCGCAGTGGTTCTTCCGCATCACGGACTACGCCGACGAGCTGCTGGCGGCGTGCGACGATCTCGCGGGCGGGTGGCCCGACAAGGTGCTCACCATGCAGCGCAATTGGATCGGCAAGTCCATCGGCGCCGAGATCCGCTTTCCGCTGGTGGACCGGGAGGGCGACCTGACGGTCTTCACCACCCGCCAGGACACGATCTACGGCGCGACCTTCGTCTCGCTTGCGGCGGAGCATCCGCTGGCCCTGGAGCTCGCGCAGGGCACGCCGCAGCAACAGGCGGTCCGGGAGTTCGCCGGACATGTGAAGCGCATGAGTCATTCACGGCGCGACGACGCGGACATGGAGAAGGAGGGCATCTTCACCGGGTCGTACTGCGTCAACCCGTTCACCGAGGAAAAGGTTCCCATCTACGTGGCCAACTTCGTGCTGATGGAGTACGGCACCGGAGCGGTCATGGCGGTCCCGGCCCACGACCGGCGGGACTTCGAGTTTGCCCGGAAATACGATCTCCCGGTGCGCCCGGTCATCCATCCGGCCGGCGTCACCCTGGCGGCCGAGGACATGACCGAGGCCTTCGTCGCCGACGGGGTGATGGCCGACAGCGGCCCCTTCAGCGGGCTGGGCAGCGCCGAGGGCCGCGCGCGCATCGCCGCCTACCTGGAGGAGAGGGGGTGGGGCAAGGGCACCGTGCGCTACCGGCTGCGGGACTGGGGCATCTCGCGCCAGCGCTACTGGGGCGCGCCCATCCCCGTGGTGTATTGTGAGGCCTGCGGCATGGTGCCGGTGCCGGAGGACGAGTTGCCGGTGCGGCTCCCCACCAACGTGGAGTTCACCGGCGCCGGCGGCTCGCCGCTGGCCAACCTCCCGGAGTTCCACGAGACCGCCTGCCCCACGTGCAAGAGGATGGCCCGCCGCGAGACCGATACCATGGACACGTTCGTGGAGTCTTCATGGTACTTCGCGCGCTACGCCTGCCCCGACGAAGACCGGCAGCCGCTGGACCGGGAGCGGGCCAACTACTGGATGGCCGTGGACCAGTACGTGGGCGGCGTCGAGCACGCGGTGCTGCATCTGCTCTACGCGCGCTTCTTCACCCGCGTCCTGCGGGACATGGGCTGGCTTGCCGTGGACGAGCCCTTCAGCAACCTGCTGACCCAGGGCATGGTCATCAAGGACGGCGCCAAGATGTCCAAGTCCAAGAACAACGTGGTGGACCCGGATCAGTTGATCCAGCGCTACGGCGCGGACACCGCGCGCCTGTTCACGCTGTTCGCGGCCCCGCCCGAAAAGGATCTGGACTGGAGCGACCAAGGCGTCGAGGGCGCGCACCGCTTCCTCAACCGGGTATGGCGCTTCGCCATGCGCCACGGCGAGCGGCTCGCGGGCGTCGCGGCCGATGCCGGCGCCGAGCCCGCGTCCGACGGTCTCAAGGAGCTGCGCCGGCGCGTCCACTGGACCATCAAGAAGGTCACCGACGACGTGGAGCGCTTCCACTTCAACACCGCCATCGCCGCCGTCATGGAGCTTCACAACGCCGTGAACGCGTTGAGCGCCGAGGAGCTCGAACAGGACGGCAACGCGGCGCTGGTGAAGGCGGTGCTGGAGACCGAGGTGGTGCTCCTGGCGCCGTTTGTGCCGCACGTGGCGAGCGAGCTGTGGCAGCGCCTGGGACACGTTGAATCCCTGGCGGACGTGGCCTGGCCCGAGCACTCCGAGGACGCTCTCGTGCAAGAGACCCGGCTCATCGTCGTCCAGGTGAACGGCAAGCTGCGCGGCAAGATCTCGGTGCCGGCCGACGCCGCCAGGGAGGATGTCGAGTCGGCCGCGCTGGCGGACCCCAAGGTGGCGGGTTTCCTGGACGGCCGCCCCGTCAAGCGGGTCATCCAGGTGTCCGGACGCCTGGTCAATATCGTGATCGGGGGTTGAGAGCTTGCACGGCCGGCGCGCCTTGCGGTTGGCGTTCGCGCTGGCGGCGGCGCTCCTGGCGGGCGCCTGCGGCTACCGGTTCGTGGGTCCCGGTGCGGGATTGCCGGACGATGTCCGAACCGTCTACCTCGAGCGTTTCCTCAATCAGACCCGCGTCACCGGCCTGGAACACGGGGTGGGGCTGGCGTTGCGACGGGAACTCGCCGGCGCGGAGCGGCCGCGGGTGGTGGACCGGTTCGAGGACGCGGACGCGGTCCTTTCGGGAGTGATTCGCCACTATGGCAGCCGAAACCTGTCGGTGGACAGAGCGGACCGGGTGCTGCAGTCGGAAGCCCGGCTCGACGCGGAGGTCACGCTGCGGCGGCGGTCGTCGCGGGAAGTCTTGTGGCCGCGGCAGGTGGTGCGGTTGCGGGAAGTTTACGAGGGCGCCCGCGGGGCCGTGGTCCCCGGTTCCGGCGAATTTCTGCGCGACGCCATCGATACCGGCGACGTCGGCCGTCTGAGCGACGCCGCGATTGCGGAGAGTTCTCGAATGGCCGCGAGGGAACGGTTGCTGCTGCGGCTGGCTCGTGTCATCCGGCAGCGGATGGCGGAGGGGTTCTGAGGGGCGCCCTGGGCGGCCGTCTACGAGGAAGCGGCCTGATGCGCCGCCCGCGCCAACCGCGCCATCTTGCGCGAGGCCGTGTTGCGCTTGAGCACGCCCTTGAGTACGGCCTTGTCGAGCAGCCCGTTCACTTCCTTGATCTTCTCCGCGATGGCATCGCGGTCCTTGCTCTCGATCGCCACCCGGGTCTTCTTGACCAGGGTCCTGACCCGGGAGCGGAACGCCTGGTTGCGCAGTTGGCGTTGCACGCTTTGCTTGTGCCGTTTGATGGCCGACTTGTGGTTCGCCAAGATGTACCTCCTAGAGGCTGTTTCTGTAGCACCGCATGAGTGAAGAGTCAACGGCGAGGGAGCTTGGCCGGGTCGCGAAGGCCACGGGTATCGTGGGCTCCATGACCCTGTTGAGCCGCTTCACGGGCCTTGCCAGGGATGTCGTCATCGGGTACCTGCTCGGGGCGCGGAGTGCCGCCGACGCGTTTTTCGTTGCTTTCCGGATCCCCAACCTGTTGCGGCGCTTGACCGCCGAGGGCGCCCTGTCCGCCGGCTTCGTGCCGGTCCTGTCCCAGGTCCTCGCCACCCGGGGGCGCCGGGAAGCGATCGAGGCGAGCCGCGTGATCATGACCTTCGCGGTGCTTTTCCTCCTGGTGGTGACCGCCGCCGGCGTGCTCTTCCCGGCACCGTTGACCTGGCTGTTCGCGCCGGGTTTCTCCGCCGCGCCCGAGAAGTTCTCCCTCACGGTCCGGCTGGTCCGCATCATGTTCCCCAGCATCTTCTTCATGAGTCTCGTGGCGCTGTGCATGGGGTACCTGAACACGTTCCGCCACTTCATGGCGCCGTCGCTGGCGCCGGTGTTGCAGAACCTGTCCATCATCGCGGCGGCCTTTCTGCTGATCCCGCTGCTGTCACAACCGGTCATGAGCCTGGCCTACGGCGTCCTGCTGGGCGGCGCCGCGCAGCTCGCACTGCAGCTCCCCTTCCTGCGGCGGCACGGCTTCTCCTGGCTCCCCAACCCGAACTTCCGCAGCCCCGCGCTCTACAGGTTTCTGCGGCTCATGGGTCCGGCGGTCATCGGCGCCGCCGTCTACCAGTTGAACGTGCTGGTGAGCACCATCCTGGCCTCGTTGCTGGAGCCTGGAAGCGTCTCCTACCTCTACTATGCCGACCGTCTGTTGCAGTTCCCCTTGGGGGTGTTCGCCGTGGCCCTGGGCACGGCCGCGCTGCCGAGCTTCTCCTCGCTGGCCGCGCGTCAGGACATCGACGGATTGCGGACGACACTCGGCTACTCGCTACGGATGGTGAACTTCATCTCGTTGCCGTCCGCCCTGGGGCTGATGGTCGTCGCCGTGCCGGCGTTCTCACTGCTGTTCCAACGGGGTGCGTTCGACGCGGCCGACGTCGCCGCCTGCGCTCATGCGTTGGTCTTCCTGGCCCTGGGCTTGTGGGGCGTCTCCGCCGCGCGCGTCCTCGTTCCCGTGTTCCACGCCATGCAGGACACGAGAACGCCGATGCGGGTGGCGTTCCTGACCTTCGTGTTGAACTTCCTTCTGAGCCTGGCGCTGATGGGACCGGTCGGAACGGCGGGGGCGGGCAACGCTTTCGTCACGGTGGTGGCGGCCCTCGGCGGGGGCATCGGGCTGCTGAGCCTCTCTTACGCCGGGCTCGCGTTGGCCAACTCGCTGTCGGCGACCTTCCAGTTCGCGGCGCTCTTGTGGCTGATGACGCGACGGCTCGGAGGATTCGCCTGGAGTGACTACGGGTCGTCGCTTTGGCGCAATCTCGCCGCCGCCGCCGTCATGGCCGGTCCGCTGGCTCTGGTGGCGGCACGTGTGCAGTGGGGATCCGCGACGCTGTTCGCGCAGGTTCCGATTTTCGGCGCTCTGCTTGCGGGCGGAGTCGTGCTGTACGCTACGGCCGCGAAGCTTTTGCGCAGTCCGGACTGGCCGCTCGCCCGGAAGATGGGAATCTCTCTGATCGAGAGACTCCCCATCTTCCACGAGAAGAAGTGAGGTGAGGTGGGGTTGTAAGCGTGTCCGCTTACTTCTTCATGGACTTTTCGAACGCGGCCTCCGCCTTCGCGGCAGCGCGCTCGGCGCGTTCCGCCGCGGCTTCGGCGCGAGCGGCGGCCTCGCCGGCCTTTGCGGCGGCGGCTTCAGCCTGCTTGGCAGCGGCCGAGGCCTTGTCGGCGGCAGCATTCGCGCCCGAGCCCGCGGCTTCCGCCTTCTTGGTCGCGTTCTCCACCGCCTGGACGTTCACCTTGTAGTCCGGATGCTCGTGCTCGGGAATACAGCCGGTGCCGAGCAGCGCCACGGCAGCCAATGCGATGGCGGACCTTCCGGCCAAACTGGCGAATTTCGTTGAAAGCTTCACAGGTGCCTCCTTCTGGGACGTCATGTTTTTGACATCACGTTAAGAGTGACGTGGATTGCGCGGCATCTTAGCTTGAATCTTAAGAAAACTCAACAGTTTGTTCTCAATTCCGGCCGTCTAAAGCCGGGTGGGGGCAAATAACGCCGCTTTCGTCGCGTGCTGTCCGATGATCTGATACACACAGGTAGACCCGGGTCCGCAGCCCGCGGGCGAAGGATACCCGGCGCGCCGGCCGTTGGAACGCCCGTATATGACCGACGATCCGATCCTGCCCAAGTTCGTCCACCAGATGGAGCGGATACGCTCGTGCCTGGCATGGTCGCTGGCCGCGGTGTTCGTTCCGTTCGTCCTGGGCTTTCTGCTGGCGCCGCAACTCTTCGAAGTCCTGGTAGAGCCCCTCAAGAGCCGGCTTGAACCCGGGCAGAGCCTCATCGGCACGGGCGTGGCGGAGGTCTTCTTCGTCGAGATCAAGGTGGCGTTTCTCGCCGGAGTGCTCGCCGGGAGCCCGGTCATCTTCCTCCAGTCGTGGCGCATGGTGGCGCCGGCGTTTGGCGCCGAGGGAAAGACCCGATACATGGTGGGTTTCGTCAGCGCCACCACCATGTTCTTCCTTTCCGGCGCGCTTTTCTGCTACCGGACCGTCCTGCCGGTGGCGTTTCTGTATTTCCTGGACCAGTACGGGTCCCTGCAGGTCGAACCGGAGATCCGCGTCTCCGAGTATTTCTCGTTCTTCTTCCGCATCGTCGTCGCCTTCGGCGTGACCTTCCAACTGCCGGTGTTCTCGTTCTTCCTGGCGCGTGCGGGCATCTGGGACCACCGCTTCCTGTGGCACCATTTCCGCTACGCCGTTCTGGTGATGTTCGTGCTCGCGGCGGTGCTGACCCCCCCGGACGTGGTCTCTCAGGTGCTCCTGGCGGGCCCCCTCATCGGCCTCTATCTCGCGAGCATCGGCGTGGCGTATCTCTTCGGGCGCAAGCCGTAACGGCCCGCGCCGGGACCGCGTCAGTCGGCGTAATCGGGCTCTTCCCGGTCGAGAATGCGTTTGAGGGCGGCGAAGTGCAGTTCGGCGGCCGGGTTCTCGCCTTCACCCCGTTGGCGCCGCAACAGTTCGGCGGTCTCGTGCGTGATGCGCTGGAGCGGGTGTCCACCCATCTCCGCCAGCACCTGCACCTTGCAGGCGCGTTCCAGGAAATAGAGCCGGTCGAAGGCTTCCGCGACGGTTCTGCCGGCGGTGATGACGCCGTGATTGGCCATGAAGAGCACGTTCTTGTCGCCCATCACCCGCGCGATGCGGTTCCCTTCCGTGCGGTCGAGGACGAGTCCGTTGTAATCTTCGAGGTAGGCGACGTCGCCGTCGAACCGGCTGCTCACCTGATGCACCATCTCCAGGCGTCCGCCCTGCCGGCAGGCGATGGCGCTGGCGTAGGGCATGTGGGTGTGCAGCACGCAGCGGAACCCGCGCGGGTTGGCCTCGTGCAGCGGCGCGTGGATGTGCAGCGCGGTGGGCTCCACCTCGTGCTCGCCTTCCAGGCGGTTCCCCTCGAAATCCGCCAGCAGGAGGTTCCCGGCCGTCACTTCCGTCCAGTGCAGCGGATAGGGGTTCAACAGCATCAGCTCGTCCTGGCCGGGCAGGAGCAGGCTGAAGTGGTTGTCGATGGCCTCGTGAAAGCCGAACCGCACCGCGAGCCGGTAGGCGGCGGCGAGATCCACCCGCGCCTGCCGCGCCGCCTCCCGGTCGTACAACCGTGTTTCTTCAGGCTTCGCCACTTTTGCCTCCTTGCAACCGTCCCTTGACCCATGTGTTGACGCAGGGCCGTGGAGGTGATTTGTAACAAATCGGCCGCACGGCGCAAATGCCCCGGGGTTCATTCATGCACACGCTCGAACAGCTCTACACCAATTCGCTCGCGCTTCTCACGGACCTCTACCAACTCACCATGGCGTACGCCTACTGGAAGTCCGGGACCGACACGAAGGAAGCCGTGTTCCATCTTTCGTTCCGCGAGAACCCCTACCAAGGAGGCTTTGCCGTGGGTTGCGGCCTTGGGCACGTGGTGGGGGTGCTCACCCGGTTCGGGTTCGACGCCAGCGACCTCGAATATCTGTCGGGGCTGCGCGGCAACGACGGCGAGCGGATGTTCGAGGACGCCTTCCTGGACTATCTGCGGGAGGCCCGCTTCGCCTGCGACGTGGACGCGGTGCCGGAGGGAACGGTGGTGTTTCCTCACGAGCCCCTGGTGCGGGTGCGCGGCCCCATCCTGCAATGCCAGATCCTGGAGACGGTGCTGCTCAACATCCTCTGCTTCCAGACTCTCATTGCCACCAAGGCGGCGCGGGTGTGCCAGTCGGCACGCGGGGAGGCCGTGCTGGAGTTCGGGCTCAGGCGCGCCCAAGGGTTCGACGGCGCCCTGGCGGCGAGCCGTGCGGCCTACGTGGGCGGGTGCGCGGGAACCTCCAACGCCCTGGCCGGCAAGCTCTTCGACATTCCGGTCAAGGGCACCCACGCGCACAGTTGGGTGCTGTCCTTCAACGACGAGATGGAAGCCTTCGACACGTATGCCGACGCCATGCCCAACAACTGCCTGCTGCTGGTGGACACGTTCGACAGTCTGAACGGGGTGCGCAAGGCGGTGGAGGTGGGGCGCAAGCTGCGGGAGCGCGGCCACGAGATGGTGGGCATCCGCCTGGACTCGGGCGATCTGGCGTTTCTGAGCATCGAGGCGCGCCGCATACTGGACGAAGCTGGCTTCTCCGATGCGGTGATCGTCGGCAGCAACGACCTGGACGAGCACCTGATCGCGTCCCTCAAGGAGGAGGGCGCACGCATCAACGTCTGGGGCGTCGGCACACGGCTCGCCACCGCCTTTGACCAGCCTGCTCTCGGCGGCGTCTACAAGCTGTCTTGCGTCCGTTCCGTGGACAACGGCAACGAGTGGATCAACAAGGTGAAGCTCTCGGAACAGGCCGTCAAGGTGTCGACGCCCGGCATCCTCCAGACGCGGCGTTTTCGCCAGGGCGACCGGTACGTGGCAGACGCCATCTACGACGAGAACCTGAGTATCGCCGACGGCTGCACCATCGTCGACCCCATGAACATGACCCGCAGGAAGCACATCGCCGCCGGCACCGAGTGCCAGGACCTGCTGGTGCCGGTGTTCCGCGGCGGCGAGCTGGTGTACGACGTACCCTCGGTGCACGCGGCCAAGGAGAAGACCCAGGCCGAGCTGTCGTGTTTCCACAACAGCATCAAGCGCCGGGTCAACCCGCACGAATATCCTGTCGGACTGGAGGCGCGCCTCCACGAGATGAAGACCAGGCTGGTGCTCCAGGCCCGCGGCGACAACGGAGTGGCGGGCCGGTGACGGCGGGCGGCACGCTGCTCCAAGGACCCTCATGAAGGCGCTTGAACAGATTCGCGGCCTGGCCGCGCAAGTGGGCCGGGAACGCCTCCGCTTCCTTGGTTTCATCACCCTGGCGCACCTCGCCATCCACTGGTTCATGCAGCTTATCACCATGCTCCTTCCCACCCTCAAGGCCGGCATGGGGCTCAACGACGTTCAGGTGGGTGGCCTGTCCTCCATGCGCATGTTCGGCCAGGCCGCCCAGGACGTTCCGTCCGGCATCATTGCCGACACCTGGGTGCGCCTGCGCGGGCTCATCGTGACCGCCTCGCTGGTGTGCATGGGACTCTGCTACTGGGTGCTGGGGGCGTTGCCCGGGTATGGCTGGGCGCTGTTCGCCGTGGCGCTCCTGGCCACCGGGACCACCCTGTTCCATCCCGCGTCGGTGGCCTCGCTGTCGAACCGGTTCCCGGAGAGCCGGGGCACGGCCGTGGCGCTCTACGGCATGGGCGCCACCCTGGGCAACACCGTCACCTACGTGACAGTCGGCTTCCTGCTGGCCAGCTTCTCGTGGCAGGCCCTGGCGGAGAGCCAGCTCCTGGTGGCGCTGGCGTGCGCCGGCCTCGTGTGGCTGTACGGCGCGCGCATGTTCGAGGGCGACGAGGTTCCGACGAAGAAACCCAGGCCGTTCCAGGAGCTCAAGGTGCTGGCGCGGAACCCGGCGATCGTGGTGGTGACGCTGGTGCGAAGCTTCAACCAGATCGCGCGGCAGGTGGCGATTACCTTCCTGCCCATCTACATCGTCGAGCACCTGGGCCTGTCCAACCCCGAGATGGGAATTTATCTGACGCCGATGGCGGTGTCGGGCCTGATCGCCCAGCCCATAATGGGAGTGCTGTCGGACCGGCTGGGCCGCAAGGTGGTTCTGGCGCCTTCGCTGGTGGCCCTTGGGCTCACCTATTTCCTGCTGCGATGGGCGCCCCCGGGCCTGGCGCTGGGGGCCGTCGTCTTCGCCATGGGGTTTCTCTTCTACACGGTGGCCAACGTGACCACGACGGTTGCGCTCGACGTGGCGGACAAGGAGAGTCAGGCATCCTCCTTCGGACTGGTGTCCCTGGGCACACACATTCTGGTGGTTCCGGCGCCCACGCTGGCGGGATATCTCAGCGAGCGTTTCGGCATCATGGCCGCCTTCTTCTTCCCCGGCGTCTGCCTGCTCGTGGGGGCGTGCATGGTCATTCCTCTGCGGCTTCGCAGGGATTGAAACGACAGTTCTCTCGCGACTTCATTCCCGGTCCCCCGGTCCGTCATTCCCGCGCAAGCGGGAATCCATGGGTGGGGGTGTGGCGGCACCATTGCCCCGGCCTCTCCCCGCCTGGATTCCCGCCCCCGATCGGGGTCGAGGGCAAGCTTGCGCGGGAATAACGGACCGGGGGACCGGGAATGAAGTCACAGGCGGGAACCACGTCGCACGTGACACGGGACTTGTAACCTGCTGGTTCATGTGACTAAGTTTCTCACGTCAGTGACGGGGTAACCCTAAGCCCACGGAGGTTTGCCATGAGCGAGATTTCCGTTGTCGATGCCGACGGCCACCTGATCGAGTCCATACCCGAGATGGCCGAGTACATGGTGGCGGATGCCAAGGAGTACGCGCTGCATCCGCCGCGCAACCGCGCGGGAGTGTTCCCGTCCATCGACGGGATGCACTACCCCGAGACCGAGGAGATGACCGCGGAGAGCCGCGTCCATCCGGTGCGGGCCAGCGACGAGCGCGCGGGCTCGGGCGAGGACATCTTCGAGTTCGTCAAGAAGGCGGAGATCACCGACTCGGTCCTCTACGCCACCGAGGGGCTGTCCCTGGGCTTCATCCAGCAGCCGAGCTACGCGGTCAAGGTGTGCCGCGCCTACAACGACTACGTGATGGAGCGCTACCGCGGCATCAGCAAGCGGCTCCATCCCATTGCATTGCTGCCCATGCAGGATCCCAAGGCCGCGGCCGCGGAGCTGCGCCGGTGCGTGAAGGAGCTGGGACTGCTGGGCGGCATGCTCCCGTCCACCGGCCTGGGGCTGCATCTCGGCCACGAGTTCTACGCGCCCGTTTACGAAGAGGCGGCGGAGCTGGGCTGCGTGCTGGGCATCCACGGCGGCTCCAACCGCGGCGTGGGCCTGGACTCGTTCAGCAGCCGGCTGGGCTCCCGGCTGTTGCATCACCCGGTGCCGCTGATGATCGCGCTGGTGTCGTTCATCTACCATGGCTGGTTCGACCGCTACCCGACCCTCAAGGTGGCGTTCCTGGAGGGCGGGTGCGCCTGGCTCACCTGCATCGCCGACCGCATGGAGCGGGACGCGGAGCTGGAAGGGCTGTCGTGCAAGCCGCTGCCCGAGTACATCGCCAGCGGTCAGATCCTCATCGGCTGCGAGGGCAACGACGCGAGCCTGCCGTACCTGGCCCGGCGCGTGGGCATCGAGCCCTTCGCGTACTCCTCGGACTATCCCCACGAGGTGGACCTGCCCGCGGCGCGGAAGATGATCGAGGAGACGCGCGACCACGCGGAGCTGTCGGAAGGGGACAAGGTCGCCGTCCTTGGGGACAACGCGCGCCGCTTCTACGGCCTCCACTGAGGCTCCGCCCTTCGGCCGCGGCCGGGGCGTGATCGTTCATCTTTCCGGAGTCACCAAGCGCTTCGGCGAACGGGTGGCGGTGGACGATCTGACCCTGAACGTGCCCGCGGGGGTCTGCTTCGGCCTGCTGGGTCCCAACGGGGCGGGCAAGACCACGACGCTCCGGATGATCTACGGCGTCACCCTGCCCACGAGCGGGGAGGTGCGCGTCTTCGGCATGGACGCGGCGCGCCACGTGCGCGCGGTGCGGCGGCGGCTGGGCGTGACGCTCCAGCAGAACGTCCTCATCGAGACCATCTCGCCGCGCGCCAACCTCACCGTCTTCGGCCGCTACCACCTCATGGACGGCGCGGACTTGGCGCGCCGGGTGGAACAGCTTCTCGACTTCCTGGAGTTGCGCTCCCACGCGGACGTGCCGGTGAACAAGCTGTCCGGCGGCTATCAGCGCCGGCTGGCCGTAGCCCTCTCGCTGATGAACCGACCGGAGCTGCTGATCCTCGACGAGCCCACCACCGGACTCGACCCGGCGGTGCGGCTGGCGCTTTGGTCGCGGGTGCGCGAGCTGCGCCGAGGCGGCACCACCGTGCTCCTGACCACCCACTACATGGACGAGGCCCAGCGGCTGTGCGACGTGGTCGCCATCATGTCCGCCGGCGACGTCATCGCCCAGGGCGCGCCCGAAGCGCTCATCGAGCGCTACCTGGCGCGCGAGACCGTGGAGCTCGACGCCACGCCCGAGGAGGAGCATGCCCTCCTGCGCGGCCTCGAAGAGAGCCCGCCGCGCTACCGCGCGGGCAATCGCACCATGCTCTACACGGACGAGGCTGGCCCGTTGCTGGAGCGTATCCGCAAGCGCCCGGAGTTCGACGACCGGGCGATGGTGGCGCGTCCCACGAACCTGGAGGACGTCTTCCTCGCCCTCACCGGTACGCGCCTCGAGGACGACCCGTGAACCTCTCCTGGCGGCACGCCCTGTCGGTGTGGCGGCGCAACGCCACGATGTACCGCCGGACCTGGAGATGGAACATCCTGCCCAACTTCTTCGAGCCGGTGCTCTACCTCGTCTCCCTGGGCGTGGGCCTCGGCGCTTACATCACCACCATGGGCGGCACCTCCTACATCGAGTTCCTCGCTCCGGGGCTCGTGTGCGTGGCCGCCATGAACGGCGCGAGCTTCGAGGTGACCTACAACGTCTACGTGCGCATGAACATCGAGAAGGCCTACGACGCCATGCTCACCACCCCGATCCAGCCCGTGGACGTGGTGGCGGGCGAGTTGCTGTGGGCCATGACCCGGTCGTGCATGTACGGACTGTGCTTCGCCCTCGTGGTGGCCGCGGCCGGACTTGCGCCGCTGCCCCAGGCCCTGTGGGTGCTGGCGGTGATACCGCTCACGGGCCTGCTCTTCTCCGCCATCGGGCTGGCCTTCACCCTGCGCATCGGCACCATGGAACTCTACAGCTTCTACTTCACCCTGTTCCTGACGCCGCTGTTCCTCTTCTCGTCGGTCTTCTTCCCCCTGGAAGAACGCCTGTCCGCGTCCTGGCTCTGGGTCGCCGAGTGCCTGCCGCTGCTCCATCCCGTGCGTCTGGCGCGCGCCGCGTTCTCCGGCCAGCCGTCAACCACGCTAGTCTGGGACGTGGCCTACATCCTCGGCCTCTCCGGCGCGCTGGTGGCCTACGCCACCCGCCTGATGCAGCGCAAGCTGACGCAGTGACCCTCCTGAACCCCCGCTCTTCAGGCTGTGTCAAACCCCACTGAACAGGAAAGGGCACGCCCCCCGGAATCGTCATTCCCGCGGAAGCGGGAATCCAGGGGTGGTGGCGTGGCGGCTCCATTGTCCCGGCCCCACCCCGCCTGGATTCCCGCCTCCGCGGGAATGACATATTCGTAACGACGGATGTTGTCGGCGGCGCCACCGACTCATGCGCCGCCGGCGCCTCGATACAGCGAGGATTCCTTGTAGCGTCCGATGAAGAAGCGGGCGAGGACGCCGACGGCGGCGGTGGCAGGCACCGACAGCAGCATGCCGACGAAGCCGAAGAGGGCGCCGCCGGCGAGGAGGCCGAAGATCAGCCACAGGGGATGCACGGAGATGCGGCTGCCCATGACCCGCGGGGTCAGCACGTAGTCGGCCAGGAGCTGACCCGCGAGAAAGATCCCCAGGACCACGGCGATGCGGGTCCATTCCGGCCAGAACTGGAGGAAGGCGACTCCCACCGACGAAATCAGCCCGAAGAGAGTTCCCACGTAGGGGATGAACGACAGGGCGCCGGTGGCCAGTCCGATGGTGAGTCCGTAGTCGAGGCCCGCGAGCGAAAGCGCGATGCCGTAGAAGGCGGCCAGCGCGGCGCAGATGATGACGGAGCCATGGAGGAAACCCTTGAGCACCACGTCGATGTCGCGCATTATGCCGCGCACCGCGTCGGCATGATCCCGGGGCAGCCAGTCGTCCACGGTTTGGACGATGTCGGGCCACTGCCGCAGCACGTAGAACGTGGTGAGGGGAGTGATGGTCAGGAGGGTGGCGACGTTGACGACCGCGGCGCCGCCCCCAAGAACGCCCTTGAGCAGCGCAAGCCCCAAAGCGGCCATGCGCTGGAGGTTCCCGGCCATGGTCTGGTGCAGGCCCTCGGGCTGGTCCGCGCCGATGGCGTTGAGCGCCCGGGAGAGGAGAGGGCCGACGGCCTCGATGAGGCGTGCGACGAGGCCGGGAAGCCGTTGAAGCAGGTCCGCGGCCTGCCCCGCCACCGGCGGGGTCAGCAGCAACAACAGCACCATGCCGCAGCCGAAGAAGCCGGCGCCGATGAGCACCGTGGCCGCGGTGCGGGAGCATCCCCGTCGCTCCAGCGCGGTGGCGGCCGGGTCCAGGGCGTAGGCGAGGGCGATGCCCAACACGAAGGGGAACAGGATGGCGCTCAGGAGCCAGACCAGCAGCAGCGTCGCCGCCAGCACCAGCAGCCAGAACAGGGCTTGTGAGCGAGGGTTCATGGACTAACGCGGCGTCCGGTACGTTCCAGCCGCCGTTTGCGGGTACTCATGGCCTTGCCCCGCGCTGCCCTGCCGGCGGCGACGGGGGTCTCCAACCGCTCGTGACGGTCACTTCGCGTCCGGATCCCGAAGGCTCAGTCCCTTCGCGGCGCAAAAACGCGTCACTTCGCGTTCCAGCGTCTCGATGCTGTCGCAGGGAACGATCACCGAGGACGCGCGGTGGTCCAGCGCGCCACCGGCAAGGCGGTCGGACCACCCGCCCGATCCCCCCAGGACGTAGATGGGCCGGGCGTGAATCCAGCCGAAGCACAACTCGGAAAGGGTGCCGGCGCCGCCGCCCACGGCCACGATGAAGTCGCCGGCCAGCGCGGTCAGCACGTTGCGCGCATGGCCTAAGCCGGTGGGGATGACGACATCGCACCACGGGTTGGCAGAGCGCGCGTCCGTGCCCGGCATGATCCCCACGGTGAGGCCGCCGGCGCCGGCGGCGCCGCGCGAGGCCGCTTCCATGACGCCGCCACGGCCGCCGGTGACCAGGGTGATGCCGCGACGGGCCAGCATGTCGCCGGCCTGCTCGGCCAGCGCCAGATTGTCGTAGGATGCGTCCGAGTCCCCTACCAGCGCGGCTTGGGCGAAGCGTGCGGCATCGGGCGTCACGAATCCTCCCCGACGGCCTGTACGCACAAGGGCTCAGCAATCCGCCGGTGCATTTTGCCGTGCCTCCGCGGGATACAGACCGTCAGCTCTCAGTCCAGCAGGTAGCCGAACTTCTCATGAGCCTTGCGCACCACGTCCGGACCGGGCGCGTTCACCTTGGGGTACTTGTCGAACCACTCGTAGGGACGGCAGGCGTCCACCACTACGCGGGAGTTGGTGAGGTCCTGGACCTTGCGCTGGTCCGGCGTCACCCGCGGGTCGGCGGGGGAGGTGCGCATCTTGCGCAGGATCTCGATGGAGGTCTCGGGGTCGGTGCGCGTGAGCATGGCCCAGATCAACTCGTCCAGGTTGGACACGTCCACGTCGTCGTCCACCACGATGACGAACTTGCAGCCGTACACCACCGAGCCGCAGGACGACGCGAGCACCCCCGCCTGCTTGGCGTGGCCGGGGTAGCGCTGCTTGATGCCGATGCCGTGCAGCAGGCGCGAGGCGCCGACCTCGTGGCACCATACCTGGGTGACGTCGGGCACGCCGGCGTTGGCCAGTTCGTGCTTGAGCATGGCCGAGCGCATGATGGCGCGGTAGCGGGCCATCTCGTCGGAACCCGCGCCCAGCGGCGGCACGCCCAGGATGATGGGATCGTTTCGGTGGTAGATGGCGCGGATGTCCAGGGTGGGCTGAGCGCTGGCGCCGCCGGCATAGTAACCGGTCCATTCCCCGAACGGCCCCTCCACCGCGCGCTCGTCCTGGGTCAGGAACCCTTCCAGCACGATCTCCGCGTTGGCCGGGATGGGCAGTCCCGTCACCTTGCCGCGCACCACCTCCACGGGGGTGCCGCGCAGCCCGCCCACCACGTCGAACTCGCACACGCCGTAGGGGAACTCCGTGCCCCCCACGAAGAACGACATGGGGTCGCTGCCCACCACCAGCGCCACGGGCATGGGCTGTCCCTTGTCGAAGTACTTCTTGCGGTGCATGTAGGCGTGCTTGCCCGGCACGAACAGCAGGCTCACCGACTTCGGGCTCTGCACCATGGCGCGGTACGTGCCGACGTTGATCCAGCGCTCGTCCGGGTCGATGGTGACACAGAAGCAGCCCGTGCCGATGTAGCGGCCGCCGTCGTCCCGGTGCCACTTGGGGGTGGGGAACTTCATGACGTCGACGTCGTCGCCGGTGAGGATGTTCTCGAACACCGGCCCGTCGTCCACCACCACGTGGGGCAGGCGCCGCTGCACCTTGATGTAGTGGTCGAAGAAAGCCTGGCTCAACTCCTGCTTGGTGAGGTGGTCGGGAAACCCCAGCGTCATGTTCCGGCGCTTGCCGGCGAAGGCGTTGATCAGGACGCGGAACCCCTTGGGGCAGCCGGGGACCTCGTCGAACAGCACCGCCGGCCCGTCGTCCACGCGGATCACCGCGTCGGCGGCCAAGCCGATGTCCTCTTCCCAGCTCGCGCCGGTGACGGTGCGCAACTCGCCCAGGGCGTCGGCCCGGGCCATCCATTCGCGGAGGTCGTGGTAGGGGAGTCTGGCTTCCATGGTTTCGGTGGTGGACATGCAGTTCGTTCCTCTCGGATGGTTTCCTCTCAGGCGGCCATGGACTTGATGCGTTCCACGGCTTCGTTCACCAAATCGTCGGTGGTCTCGTTGGCGCCGACGATGCCGACCCGGGACATGCCGGTGAACCAGGAGCGTTCCAGGTCGTCGACCTTCTCGATGCGGTGGACGTTGTCGTTGAACGCCCGCGCCACCTCCTCCATGCGGTTGGTCATGCCCTCGGTCCAGCCGAAGATGACCACCGCCTCCACGTCGCGCGCCAGTTCCTCCACCTTGGGCAACCGTTGCAGCGAGTCAATGCACGCGGTGTTGCGGATGCGCACGTTGGCGAAGCGTTCTAGGATCCGGCTCATGATCCCGGTATAGCTCTCCATCCAGAAGGTTGTCTGGACGATGACGCCCACGGGCTCGAAGCGGGTCAGGCGGATGTCGGCCACGTCTTCTTCCTTCTCGACGATGAACACCTCCCGTTCCTTCTCCTTGGCGATGCCCATGAGGCGCGGGATGCCGTGGTGCGTGCGGCTGCTCAGGATCACCAGGTGGCAGCCCTGGTCCAGCAGCTCCAGCTCCGCCTCCTCCTGCTGAATCACGAACGGGCAGGTGGCGTCGGCCAGAAGCTCCAGGCCCTGCTCTTTCGCCTGCCTGCGGATCTCCGGCGGCGCGCCGCGCACGCCGTAGATGAGCTTCTCGTCCTTAATGGAGTCCATGTCGTTGGTGGAGCGGATGCCTTCCTCGTCCTCCAGCGACTTGAAGGCGATGAAGTCGTTCTCGGGCCTCAAGGACCACACGGCGATGCCGTTGCCGTATTTCTCCACCATCTTCTGGTGCATGGCGCCGGCGCGGTGCACGCCCACGCACAGACCCGACGGCGGAATCCCCTTGGTACCCTTGAAGTCGACCTTGACCACTTCCATGAGAGCCTCCTCGCTGTTACGTGCCCGTCGCGGAATGGTTGCAAATCGGGGAGGGTTTTTCAACGGCTCACGCGGTTGCCTCGCCTATCCAGATTTCGCTTGATTTCTGGAATGAAGTGGACAAGGTCCTTAGGATGAAAGGGTCGATTCCATGAAGACATTGAAGATCGGCATCGCCGGCTATGACCGGATGAAGGCGCGCACCATGGCGATTGCCCGCGGCGAGTACAAGCCCGCGAAGGGTGAGCCGAAGGTCTGGTTCACATCGGTAGAGAGTTTCGCGAAGGTGCTCTCGCAGCGCAATCGAGAACTCTTGACGCTGATCGCACGGGAACAGCCGGGCTCGCTCACGGAACTGGCGGAGCTGTCCGGGAGACACAAGTCGAATCTGTCGCGCACCCTCAAGACGATATCGCGGTATGGCTTGGTGGAATTGAAGGAAGGGCGACGGGGCGCGTTGATCCCGCGTGTGCCATACGACCGTGTGAGCCTCGACGTCCTGTTGACCGCCACCCCGCGGCAGGTCGCGTAGGCTGGCGAGAAGGCAATCGACAATAATGGATGTCGCAGACAGCGACGGACTCGAGGCTTGGCTCGAAGGCAAGCCGCTGTACGCCCATTTTGGACCCTGGTCAAAATCAGCCACGGCCAATTTTGACCAGGGGTGAAAACAGCCGTCAGCCTTGCGCGGCGTGGGCCTTCTCGGCCTCGACGGCGACGTCGGTGAGGTACTCTTCCTGCTCCACGATGGTGTAGAAGGCGAGCGAGCCGTCGTCCTTCACGGGCCGGCCGCCGAAGAAGTGGAAGGCGTGGCCGTCCCAGTCGTAGAACTCGTCGCCCCGCTCGAACATGGCCTTCCAGCGGTAGCCCACCGGACTGCGGTGCAGGCCGGTGCGCGCCGGCAGCGCGTCCTCCTGCTCCAGCGTGAGGGTGTCGTCCTCCTTGGCCATGGCTTCCTCGGGCAGGGTCTCCCACATGCGCCGGTAGTTGGGCATGAACTCCTCGGCCCGCACGGTCAGCGCCGTATGCATGTCCCACCACGGTCCGTGCCCGGCCACGCGCTCGTCCACCTGGTCCGTGAGCTTGTAGATGAGCCGGCCGCCGGCTTGCAGCCGCAGCACCAGGTTGCCCTCGGCCACGTTGGGGTTCACTTCCGGTTCCAGGGCGCAGTACTTGCCGAAGAAGTCGGCGGTGCGGCTCAGGTCCCGGGAGCCGTACACGGCGTGGCTGATGCGCCCGACGCCCTCGGTGGTGCAGATCTCCATGGCGCCCTCGGGCATGTGCTCCGGCGCCCAGAACTCGAACTGGTTGCCGTCGGGGTCGGCGAAGTAGATCACCGTGCCCTCGTCGCCGCCGTCCGCCGTGCGCACCGGGTCGGTGTGGGGGATGTCGTGGCGGTCGAGCCGCTTGAGGTGCCGGTCCACGTCCTCGGGGCGGATGTAGAAGCCGCATCGCGGCAACTCGTCGCCCAAGGGCTTGGCGGTCGGGTAGACCTCGGGCTGGAGGAACGCGCCGATGCGGCACGACTCGCCGTCCCACCACAGGAAGCACATGATCGGGACCTCCTTCTTGCGCCCCGTGGTGGTGATGCCGCGGATCGGCCGCCGGGTGATGCCGGTGGCGTTCACCGCCCAGTCGACCCACTCGACCATGTCGTTGGTGCCCACGATGAAGTGATCGATCCAATGCACGACGCCGCGCGGTTCATGTCTTGTCATTGCTTGCCTCCCTTCGGCTGGCAGGCCGGGTATTCCTCGGCAACCGACCCTTGCGGATCATGAGACGCCGATACCAAACCGGGTTTCCAGTGTCAACGACGCACGGGCCTCGTCACGTTCATTCGTCGAGGGACTTCATGTACTCGATGACGTTGCGCCGGTCCTTTTCCCTGAAGTATTTCATCGTCATGCGCGACTTGACCTTGGGGTCCTTGAGAAAGCCACGGAGAAATTTCTTGGGGTTTCTGAGGTATTGAAACAGGGTCTCGTCGCTCCAGACCAAGCCCTCCTTGCCCGCGCGCACGTAGGCCGGCGAGTATCGGAACCCTTCGGCCTGTCCCGCGGGGCGGCCCAGGACCTTGTGGAGGGTGGGTCCAGTCTTGTGCTTGCCCTCCACGTCGGTATGGCACACAAGACAACGTTTGAAGACCTTCTTGCCGGCTGCCAGGTCATTCTCGGCGAAGGCCGCGTTGGCACCCAAAGCCGCCCATGCCATGAGCGCCGACAACAGGAGAATGCCTGGTGCCATCGTAAAACCTCCCGTGCTCACCGTGGATGGGTTACGGGCCACGAGTCCGTGTGAGCCTCTCTACAATTTAGGTACTGTTGGCGGGAATTGAAAGAGAAACGGAAGACCCACGGAATTGGCTTCTCGTTGTTTCGGTGCCGGTACCGGTGGTATATTGGGGTCACCTGTCCTGGGATGGATTCGAGGCGGCTGGCAGAGTTGACTCGAGTCGGTCGTAGAAGGTCTCATGCAAGAGGAGGCTTGGCAGGTGGTGCTTACGAGAATGACCTTCGGGTTGGTCCTGGTGGCCTTGCTGTGGCTGGCTGCCCCGGCGGCGAGCGCGGGCGCCGAGGGAGGAAAGGACGTCGCGGCGGTCCGGGCCGAGTTGGGCAAGCGGCTGTTCTACGACGAGCGGCTTTCAGGCGACGTCAACTTCGCCTGTGCGACCTGCCACCAACCGGACAAGGCGTTCAGCGACGGCAAGGCTCTGTCCGCCGCCTACACCGGCGCCGCCCACTTCCGCAACACCCCCACCCTCGCCAATGTCGGCCGCCGCGCCGCGTGGATGCACGACGGCCGCCTGGGCACGAACCTCAACGACGTCACCCGCGAGATGATCACCGAGACCTACCTCATGAACATGGACATGAGGCTCATGCAGGAACGTCTCAAGCAGGATCCGGTCTACGTCGAGATGTTCAGCGCCGCCGGGCTGGGGGAGCCGTCCAACGGCGGCGCCCGCGGGGCCCTGGCCGTATTCCTGGGCACCATCGTCTCGCGCGGCGCGCCCGTCGATACGGGGGAACTGTCCGCGGCCGCCCGGCGGGGACAGACGCTGTTCCAGGGCCGGGCGGGCTGCGCTTCATGCCACTCGGGGGCGCGATACACCGACGACAAGCCGCACAACACCGGCGTCCCGGACAATCCGGAGATCTGGGCCGATCCGCGACGACACTCGGCCTTCGTGACCTACGCCAAGTTCATGGGCATCGAGAACTACATGGCCCTGCGCGAGGATCCCGGCGCCTACGTGCGCACCCACCGGCCGGAGACCCGCCGCAGCTTCCTCACCCCGACGCTGCGGGAGCTCAAGTGGACGGCGCCCTACATGCACAACGGCGTGCTCGGTTCGCTGGGGGAGGTCGTGGATTTCTATGACGCCGGCGGCGGGGACGATCCGTTGAAGGACCCACGACTCAAGCCGCTCGGATTGACGCCCGGAGAGAAGGCCGATCTCGTGGCTTTTCTAGAGGCGCTGAGCGGCGAGACGTTCGATACCGACGAATTCGTCTGGCGCGCGGACGACTACGACTACAAGCCGGTCCGGAACTGGCGCAAGGCACCGAACTGAGGGAGAGCACGGTGAACGGCGTCCGAACGATTCTCGTTGTCCTGACGGTCGCAGTGCTGGTGGCGGCCGCGGCGCCGGCGAACGCCGTGCGGCCGCCTGAGCTGGCGCCTCTGGGTCCGCCTCCCGTTCCGGCGGACAACCCGATGTCGGCGGAGAAGGTCGAGCTCGGCAAGCTGCTGTTCTTCGATCCCATCCTCTCGGGCAACTACGCCATGCCGTGTGCCGTGTGCCACTTTCCCGAGGCGGGCTGGTCGGTGCCGGAGCCCGTCAGCACGGGCTACCCCGGCACCATCCACTGGCGCAACAGCCAGACCATCATCAACGCCGCCTACTACGGCAAGCTCTTCTGGGCCGGTTCCTCCAAGTCGCTGGAGTCCCAGGCGCGCTCCGCCGCCCGGGGCGCGGTGGCGGGCAACGGCGAGGACGACATGATGGAAGCGCGGCTCGCCTTCGTGCCCGAGTACCGGCGGCGGTTCAAGGAGGTCTTCGGCGACGACTGGCCCAACATCCGCCACGCCTACATGGCCATCGCCGCGTTCCAGCGCACCCTGGTCCAGACCGACACGCCCTTCGACCGCTACATGCGCGGCGACGACAATGCGCTGAACGCCTCGCAGAAGCGGGGCCTCGAGCTGTTCGCCGGCAAGGCCAACTGCATCGCCTGTCACAACGGGCCGCTCCTGACGGACGAGAAGTACCACAACGTGGGCGTGCCCCCCTACACGGGCTGGGAAGACGACGCGGTGGCGCAGATCACCTTCCGCTTCGAGCTTTACGCCAAGGGCGTCACCGAGGCCATGTACCGCAAGACCAAGGACGACCCCGGGCTTTATTTCCGGGCCAAGGAAAAGAAGCACTTGGGCAAGTTCCGTACCCCGAGCCTCCGCTACACCAGGTACACGTCCCCCTACATGCACAACGGCATGCTGGCGACCCTGCCCGACGTGGTGGAATTCTACAACCGCGGCGGCGGCAAGAACGAGTTCGCCGCCACCAAGAGCCCGTTGATCCGGCCCTTGGGCCTCAGCGATGCCGAGATGGACGACCTGGTGGCGTTCCTGGAGGGCCTTTCGGGCAAGGAGATCCTGATGGAGACGCCGGATCTCCCGGTGATGGAGCCGTTGCCGCCTCCGGGCGGGAAGGGGAAGTAGCGTCCGCGGACGCCGGAGGACAGTGCCATGACGATATCCTGCGGAAACCTCCCTCGGCAGCCCGCGGGCGACGGGGCAAACGACGGCTCGACACCCTGCCTGGTGAGCCGGCGCAGCTTCCTCCTGTGGAGCGGCATCACCACCGCGGTGATCATGGTCGGCATCCCCGGGCGTCCCGGGGCGCAGACGCCGGCGGTGGTGTCCACCTACCCGCGCAAACTCATCGGCAAGCTGTCCTCGCTGGAGCTGAATGAGCCCGTCGACTTCGAATATCCTGACGAGGGAGACTACGCGGAGTCGATCCTGGTGAAGCTCGGCACCCCCGCGGGCGGCGGCATCGGCCCCGGCCGCGACGTGGTGGCGTTCAACTACACGTGCACGCACCAGGGCGGCCCGCTCCAGGGCACCTACCGGCCCGAGGACAAGGCGCTGGGTCCGTGCCCGCTGCACCTGACCACCTTCGACCTCACGCGCCACGGCATCTTCATCTCGGGGCAGGCCTACCAGTCGCTGCCCCAGGTGCTGCTGGAGCTCGACGGCGACGACATCTACGCCGTCGGCATGTTCGGCCTGATCTACGGCCGGTTCGACAATCTCCAGTCCTGAGGATCCGTTGACATGGCTACTCCGTATCACGTCCCCGAACAGAGCGTTCCGCTGCCGCCTCCGGACGCGGAGGTCATCTCCACGGCGTGCGACTACTGCGTGGTGGCCTGCGGCTACAAGGTGTACCGCTGGCCCGTGCGGCGGGGGAAGGACGGCGGTCCGGCCGCCGCCGAGAACGCCCTCGGCGCGGACTTCCCCGTGGAGCCCCTGGGTTCCTGGGTCAGCGGCGACCAGCACAACATCGTGATGCACGAGGGCCGGCCGCACCACGTGGTCATCCTCCCGGACAAGGACACCGACTTCGTCAACCACACCGGCAACTCCTCGGTCCGCGGCGGCCTGATCGCGCAGAAGGTCTACAATCCCGACAAGCCCACCCGCGACCGGCTCCGGTCGCCGCTGGTGCGGATCTTCGGGGTGCTGATGCCGGTGACCTGGGACTTCGCCTTCGACGTCGCCGCCGAGGTGGGCAACTACGTCCTGGCGAAGCACGGCACCAACGCCTACGCCGTGAAGACCTTCTCCTACGGCTATCTCGAGAACACCTACGCCATCACCAAGTACGCCCTGCGGAACGTGCGGACGGCGAACTTCACGTTCCACGACACGCCGTCCGACGTCACCTCCACGCCCGGTTTCCGCGACGCGGGGTTCGACAACTTCGGGCCGTCCTACGAGGACTGGCGCGACGCCGAAGTGCTGTTGATCTGCGGCACCGACCCCTACGAGACCAAGACCATCCTGTTCACCGACTGGGTCATGCCCGGGATCCAGAACGGGCAGAGGACGATCTTCATGCTGCCGCGCCGCACCGCCGGCGTCGCCTACGCGGAAAGCCAGGGCGGCCTGTACATCGACATCCAGCCGGGCACCGACCTGCCGGTGCTGATGGCCATCGCCCGGGTGATCGTCGAGAACGGCTGGGAGGACGGGGAGTGGATCCGCAAGTGGGTCAACTCCAAGTGGGAAAGCTCGTCCGGGTTCGGACAGGGGACGCGCAATACGCCGTGGCAGTGGCGTACCACCTGGGGGATGTTCCAGACCGACGGGTTCGAGGACTGGAAGAGGTGGCTGCTGGCCCAAGACTACACGGTGCCGGAGAAGGCCGCCGCCATCGCCGGAATCGACGTCAAGAAGATCCATACGGCCGCCGAGTGGATGGCGAAGCCGCGCGAGGACGGCTCCCGGCCCAAGACCTCCATCATGATCGAGAAGGGCTGTTACTGGTCCAACAACACCGGCAACACCAACGCCATCGCCTCCCTGGGCATCGTCTGCGGCGCCGGCGGACGGCCCGGCCAGGTGGTGGGGCGGGCCGGCGGACACCAGCGCGGCGGCCTGCGGGGCGGCAGCTACCCGCGCAACAAGAGCCCGGAGAAGCTGCCGGGCCGGCGCCGGCGGGCGCTGGATACCGACCGCTACCTGATGGCCGGCCATACCCGCCTGGCCCACGTCATCGGCAACACCTGGGTGCAGGGCATGTGCGGCACCCAGTCCCTGCAGGAGAAGTTCGACGAGCTGACGACGCGCAACCCGCACCAAGTACGGAGCTTCGACCGCAAGGACGTCGTAGAGACGCTGAAGCGGCGGACGGACTCGGGCGGCATGGTGGTGTGGCACCAGGACATCTACCTGGTGGACCCCATCGGCGCGCGCTACGCGGACATCGTGTTCCCGGCCGCCGGATGGGGCGAGGAGACCTTCACCCGGGCCAACGGCGAGCGGCGCATCCGCCTCTACCCCAAGTTCTACGACGCGCCCGGCGCGGCCCGGCCGGACTGGTGGATCATCGCGCAACTGGCGCGGAAGATGGGCTTCGAGGGCTTCGACTGGCAGGACTCCAACCAGGTGCTGGAGGAGGGCGCTCGCTTCTCCCGGGGCTCCCGCAAGGACTTCTTCGCGGTCAAGGTGGCCGCCCGGCGCGAGGGCAAGACCCTTCACGACAAGCTCCGGGAGTTCGGCACCAACGGCATCCAGGGCCCGGTGCTCATGCGCGCCGACGGCACCCTGGAGGAGACCAAGCGCCTCCACGACGTGAACCGGGTGCTGCCGGACGACGGCCCGGCAGGCGCCACGGTCTTCAACAAGAAGCTGACGCACTTCAACACCCAGACCGGGAAACTGAACCTCCAGAAGGCGCCGTGGGAGCTCTTCTCCAGCTACTGGGAGTGGATGAAACCGCGGGAAGGGGAGATCTGGGTCACGTCCGGGCGCATCAACGAGCGCTGGCAGTCGGGCTACGACGACCGCCGGCGCCCCTACATCGAGCAGCGCTGGCCCGAGAACTGGATCGAGCTGCACCCCGACGACGCCCGCGCCCGCGGGTTGGAGTCGGGCGACTACGCGATGGTCTACTCCGACCGCATCCCGGTGCAGAAGGAAACGATCCTCGGCGTCGAGCCCGACGACTTCGACTTCGCCGCGCTCCTCCGCAACGGCTACATCGAGCTGACCCGCGGCGCCATCACCGCGGTGGTGATCGTGACGCCGGCCATCAAGAAGGGCGTCGGCTTCATGGACTTCCTGCAGACCAGCCAGCCGGCCAATGCCCTCTCGGGCCGGGTGGTGGACTGGATCAGCGGCAACTACAACTACAAGATGGGCGTGGGACGGCTGAGGCGCATGGGTGAGAGCCCCTATAAGCGCCAGTTCCGCAGCATGTCGTTCGGCCGCCGCGACATCGCCATGGAATAGCGCCGGCCAGCCACCCCCGATTCAAGCCCGACCCTCGTGGCTCCCGCCCGTCGTCATTCCCGGCCCCCCATACGTCATTCCCGCGAAAGCGGGAATCCAGGCGGGGTGGGGCCTGGGGCAATGGGCCGCCACACCACCACCTCTGGATTCCCGCTTTCGCGGGAATGACGTATGGGGGGCCGAAGTCTTCATCGTCGAAGGACCATGACCGATCCCGTTAGTTTGATCTCCCCGTATCTTCGGGCCCCGGAGGAACCGATCCGTTGCGCCGCCGCCCGCGCTCTCGGCGTGCTGGGCGACGAGGACGCGGCACCGGCTCTGGTGGACGCGTTGCTGGACCCGGACCCGGACGTGCGCGCCGATGCCATGGCGGCGCTGGTGCGTTGCGCCCGGCCGCAGGACGCGCCGGCGATCCGGCGCTCGTTGCAGGGCGATCCGGCGGGCGACGTCAAGACCGCGGCCGTGCGGGTCCTGGGCCGGCTCAAGGACACGGCGTCCACGGAGTTGCTGCGGGCGCTGGCGCAGGACCGATGCGAGCCGGAGGTGGCGTGGGAAGAGGGTTCGTGGGACGACTGGCTCGACGTGCAGGTGGCCGCCATCGCCGCCCTGGGGGACATGGGCGCCGAGTCCGCGGTGGACGACCTGGTCCGGGTACGGGCCGACGAGGATGGACAGGAGCTCGATCACGTGGTCTTCGCCGCCTTGGCGAAGATGCCCGGACGCGGAGTCGCGGCCCTCCTCGATTTCCTGAGGGACGGCGACGCGCGGGTCCGGCAGCGTGCTCTGACGGCGTTGTCGGGTGTCGGCGGAAGCGGGTTGACGCCGTTGCGCGACCGTCTCATCGGCGACCGGAGCGCGGGGGTTCGCCGGATCGCGGTGGATTGCCTGGACGCGGACGACCCGGTACTGTCCGCCCTCGCCCTGAAGGACCCTGACCCCGCGGTCCGTGCCGCCGCGCTGACGCGAGTCGCGCCGGTCCGGGAGGATATCGTCCGGTCGGCTCTGGGCGATCCCGAACCGGGAGTACGCGCCGCGGCCGTCGAGGCGCTTGCCGCGCACGTGTCCCCGGGTGACCGGCCCGCGCTCGCCGCGAAGCTGGAAGCCTGGCTTCGGGACGGGAACGCCCGCCTGGCGGCGGCGTGTGCGGAGGCCCTGCCCAAGGTATCGGGTAGGGCCGCACTGGGTCCGCTGCGGCGGATGGCGGCGGCCACGGAAGCGCTTGTCGAGGTGCGTATCGCCGCGCTCAAGGGCCTGGGAGAGGTCGGCACGCCGGAGGCCGTGGACGTGTTGCGTGCTGCAGCGGTGGATTCCGTCCGCCAAGTGCGTCTGGCGGCGTTGGCGGCCGCGGCCGCGTTGATCCGCACCGGGCTTGAGGCCGGGGCGCGGAACCTGTTGATCGGCGCCATGTGCGGCGATCTTCGAACCGAGGCCTTCGGTGGGGAAACGGCTACGGAGGAACCTGTTTCCGGTGCGGCAGTTCCCGGGCCCGGTGAAAGGGGACGCATCGCCATTGCGCCCGAGGGCGACATAGTCCCCGCGAAGGAGACGCCAGAGGTTTCCGGTTCGTCCGACTCCGGCACGGGCGCCGAAGCACCGCCGTACCCGCGCTCCACTCTCGAAGCGATTCAGGCGACGGGGTTCGGGGCACCCGGGCGGTCCCCGCGTCCGCCGGCGTCACCGGCGACCGCCGGGCGAGTCCGGTCCCGCCGCGTGCCCGTGGGGGGCGCGGACGACGTCGACGCCGATATTCGGCTGACGGCGGTCCGGCTTGCCGCGGACTGCGGCGCCAACGGCATGGACGAGGTGCTGGCGGAAACCGCCCTGTCGACGGAATCCGACCTGCGGGCGGCCGTCTTCGAGGCCATAGCCCAGCG
The DNA here is from genome assembly GCA_022823055.1 of Candidatus Binatia bacterium. GTDB lineage: Bacteria > Desulfobacterota > Binatia > UBA9968 > JAJDTQ01 > JAJDTQ01. The sequence continues at coordinate 67,039 of JAJDXX010000035.1, forward strand.
CGCGGCGGCCATGCCGTTGGCGCCCGTCCTGCGGGCTGTCCTGGCGCGGTCACTGGGCTCCGACGATGCGCGCGTGCGTTGCGCCGCCGTCCGCGGCCTGACCGCGGCGGGTCTCGACCACGCGCGACAACTCATCCCGCTGCTGGACGACCCCGACCCCTCGGTCCGGGCGGCGGCGGTGACGGCGGTTGCCGCCGTCCATCCGGAGAGAGCCGCGGCGGGTTTTCACGACTCCTCGCCCCTGGTCCGCCGAGCCGCTGTGGACGCCGTCATCGCGGCAGGCGAGGATCGTTTGCTCGACGACGGCCTGCGGGTGCTGGTGGACGGCAGCCATGCCGACAGCCTCATGGATGCATGTGCGCGTCACATTGAGGTGACTCGGAAGTTGATCGGGATGCTCAGCGATCCCCAGGTCTCGAAGCCGAGGCTTCGGACGATGCTGGAAGCCTTGGGCGGTGCCGGGGGCGAATGAACCGGAAGCGACACCAGTCGAACCGTGAAGCGGCGGCGCGGGGCAGGCCTATTTCTCTTCAAACGCGATCCGGCCGCCCGTCATGGTGAGGACGGGCCGGATGGCCGCGATTTCGTCCGGCGGGACCGTCAAGTAGTCACGGTCGAGCACGACCAGGTCAGCCAGCTTCCCGGTCTCCAGTGACCCGAGACTGTTCTCCTTGAACAGCAATTTCGCGTTGTTGATCGTATGGGCGATGAGGGCGGCCTTGCGGGAGACGCGTTGATCTTCGCTCCAGGCCTTCTGTCCCGCGATATTACGGCCCGTCACGGCCCAGCCGAGGGTCAGGAACGGATTGATCGGCGCGACGATGGCGCCGTCCGAGCCCAGCCCCCATAGCACTCCGGAACGCTCGATGCTGCCGAGAGGCGGACGGTTGCGTGACCGCGAGTTCATCATCGCCTGGGAGTGCACGGCAACGGCCACCCCCAGCTCACGGGCCCGATTCAGGTCCGGTTCGGTGATGCCCAACGAATGCGCCAGCGTCCAGCGCAGCTCCTTGACCTCCGGGGTGTCGAACGCGATCTCTTCGACCAGGTCGATGAACTGGGAAATGGTAGGCCCGCTCATGGTGTGTTCGTGGATCGGCCAACCATGCCTGGCGGCGGCGCGCGAAATGGTGCGTACGGGACCCCAGACGGAGTCTTCCCAGCGTTCCCGGCGGTTGGCCCGGTCGTGCATCGGCCCGTATATGTGTTCGCCCAGTCCGATCACGCCGAATTGATCCGTCGTGCTGAACGGCTTCGCGGCGCCACCCGTTATGAGTTTCAGGGCATCGTCCGTGCTTTGGGGATCGGTGGCGCGGTAGCGCAGCGTGTGGAAGACCCGCAGCGGCATCGGCCCGGCGGCGGCCAGGCTTGCAACCGGCGCCAGTTTGCCCTCGCTCGGCCGTCCGATATCGTAGACCGTCGTCAGGCCCACCCGGTTCAGCGCGGCCATGTAGGCGAGTATCGCTTTCTTGCTGGAGCTCTTGTTGCGCCAGCCTATGAAGCGCCCGAAGGGCCGGAAGCTTTGCCGCCCGCGCATCCGGGCGCCTTCGGCGGGGTCCCGGCCCACCGCCTTCAGGGCCACGCTGTTGGCGTAAGCCGTGCGGTAGCTTTGCTGAATATAGACAGGATTGTCGGGCGCCGCCGCATCCAGCTCGGCGAGAGTGAAGCCGCCCGGCTCGTCCCGGAACTGGCCCGGCGACCAGCCGCCGACTACGGTAATCCACTGACCCTTTGGCGCCGAGGCCGTTTTCGCCGCAATCATCGCCAAGGCCTTGGACCGGCTCATGACGCCATCGAGGCGAACCTCGCGCTGATAGTTCCAGACGCTGCGGATGAAGTGAAAGTGATTGTCGATCAAGCCGGGGATCACCGTCTTGCCCCCCAGCTCGATGATCCGGGTATTCGGACCCTTGTGGCGGGCCACCGTCCCAGCGGAACCGACCGCGACAATCCGGCCGTCATCGATGGCCAGACTGTGGGCGATGGAGAATTCCGGGTCCACCGTCAATATTCTTCCGTTGGAGACGATGATGTCCGCCGGTTGCGCCGCGGCTTCGGGCACCGGAACAAGCGCCCACGTGAGAACCGCCAACGCGGTGAGAAAATGCCGTAGCGACATGGTCGTATCCTCCCGGTTGTCCTGGCAAGCATCGCCGGAACCGTACTCTCTGCCCCGGTTCCCTGGCACGAAAGCACCACTTCGTTCAGTTAGACGGTAGCGAGTTCCCGGCGGTGGAGTCAGACTTCCCTGTTCCCGCCAGATCCGGTATTCTCTCGGACGCTGAAATGCGCATTGTGATCCACGGACAGCAGGGGTTCGGCAAGGGCGTGTTGGAACGGCTGGTGGCGGGTCCCGATGAGGTGATCGGGGTCTTCTGTCCGCCGGACCAGCAGGGCCGGCCCGTGGACCCGCTCAAGGAAGCAGCGCTGGAGCGCGGGTTGCCGGTGCACCAGCCCGCGACCTGGAAGACGGACGAGGCGCTGGAGCTCATGGAGTCCTGCCAAGCCGACCTGTGCGTCATGGCCTACGTGACCATGCTGGTGCCGCAACCGGTTCTCGACGCGCCCGGACTGGGCACCATCCAGTACCACCCTTCGCTGCTGCCGTTGCATCGCGGGCCCAGCTCCATCAACTGGGCGCGAATACAGGGAGACCGCAAGACGGGCCTAACCGTTTTCTGGCCGGATGACGGCCTGGACGAGGGTCCGATCCTGCTGCAGAAGGAGGTGGAGATTGCCGAGGACGACACCGTCGGCAGCCTCTACTTCGGCAAACTGTTTCCCATGGGCGTCGACGCCCTCGCCGAGGCGGTGGACCTCGTGCGCGCCGGCAAGGCGCCGCGCATCGAGCAGGACCACAGCCGCGCCACCTATGAAGGCTGGTGCGGGGAGGACGACGCCGCCGTCGACTGGTCCACACCCGCGGAAGAGGTACACCGGCTCATCTGCGGCACCGACCCCCAGCCCGGCGCCTGGACCACCGTGGACGGCAACCGCCTCAAGCTGTTCGGCAGCCGTCTGGGTGCCGCCTCGGGCTCGCCCGGCGAGGTTCTGGACTTGTCCGATGCCGGAATGACGGTGGCGGCGGGTGAGGGTAGCGTCGTGGTGCAACGGGTGAGGGCCCACGACTCCCGGGCCAAGGTCGCCGCCGCCGAATACGCCGGCGGGGCCGGGATCCGTCCCGGCGGGCGTCTGGGCTGACCGCCTCCGCCCGGCCTGCCGCCCCATTGGTTCGACGCCCCTGAAAGCTTGAGCCGCGTCAGCCTTCCGTGTCAAAGTTGACGGGAGACCATGGAACGCGCCCGGCTGGACAGGCTCAACGACATGCTCGGCGAGGTGCTCCGGACCAACGAGTTCTATCGCCGCAAGCTCGAAGGCCGCTTCGCGCTGCCGCTGGCGGGGCCGGAGCCGTTGTCCGGGCTGCCCTTTACCACCAAGCAGGAACTGGTGGACGACCAGCTCCGGCATCCGCCGTTCGGCAGCGACCTGACCTATCCGGTGGAGCGCTACGTGCGCGTGCACCAGACCTCGGGCACCACCGGCCGGCCCATGTACTGGCTGGATACCGAGGCGTCGTGGGACTGGTGGGGCGAGTGCTGGAAGACGGTGCTGGAGGCGACCGGAGTGGGGTCCGAGGACCGGATCTTCTTCCCGTTCTCGTTCGGACCGTTCATAGGGTTCTGGAGCGGCTGGGAAGGCGCCCGCAAGGTGGGTGCGCTGGCCGTCTCCGGCGGCGGACAGTCCACGCAGCAGCGGCTCAAGAGCCTCCTTGACTACGGCGCCACCGTGCTGGTGTGCACCCCCACGTATGCGCTGCACATGGCGGCGGAGGCGCGCCGGTCGGGGATGAACCTTGCGCGCGACTCCGCGGTCCGGGTCACGGTGCACGCGGGCGAGCCCGGCGCGAGCATCGCGTCCACCAGGCAGCGCATCGAGGAGGCGTGGGGCGCCCGCTGCTTCGACCACACCGGCGCCACCGAGGTGGGCGCCTTCGGTTTCGCGTGCGAGGCCCCGGCGGAGGAGGTGCACGTCAACGAGGACGAGTTCATCGCCGAGGTGGTGGACCCGGAGAGCGGCGCGTCGCTGCCGGACGGCGCCCGGGGCGAACTGGTGCTGACCAACCTGGGCCGGGTGGGAAGCCCGGCCATCCGCTACCGCACCGGCGATCTGGTGGAGCCTCGGCGCGGCACCTGCGCGTGCGGGCGCGACTCGCTGGTGTTGCGGGGGGGTGTTCTCGGGCGTGTGGATGATATGGTGGTGGTGCGGGGAGTGAACGTGTTCCCCAGCGCGGTGGAGGGCATCGTTCGGCGGTTCCCCGAGGTGGAGGAGTTCCGCGTGGACGTGGTGCAGAGCGACGGAATGGCCGAGTTGAAGATCACGGTGGAGCCGGGTGCGGCGGGAGCGCCGGCCGGGCTTGCGGAAGGCGTGGTCGAGTCCGTCCGGGACAACCTGCACATCCGCCCGGTGGTGGAGGTTGTGGCGCCGGGGACTTTGCCCCGTTTCGAGTTGAAGGCTCGGCGGTTCTTTCGAGGTTGAGCAACGCGATGTCCACAAGCGAGACCATCACCGGCAAGCGCCTGATGCGCCTGCGCGTCAACGGCGAGCCGCACGAGGTGGCGGGCCACGTCACCCACAGCCTGCTGGAGGTGCTCCGGGAGGAAATGGCCCTCACCGGCACCAAGCACGGCTGCGAGCTGGGCGAGTGCGGCACCTGCACGGTGCTGGTGGACGGCGAGCCCGTCTACTCGTGCCTGATGCTGGCGGTGGAGGCCGAGGGCCGGGAGATCACCACGGTCGAGGGCCTCGCCCTTCAAGGTCGTCCGCATCCCTTGCAGCGGGCGTTCTCGGACCTGGGCGCGGCCCAGTGCGGCTACTGCATTCCCGGCATCCTGCTGGCGGCCAAGGCGCTGCTGGACAAGCAGCCGAATCCAGCGCGCGCCGACATCGAGGAGGCGCTGTCGGGCAACCTGTGCCGCTGCACCGGCTACACCAAGATCATCGAGGCGGTGGAGCAGGCTGTCCGGGAAGTCCAGGTCCAGGAAGGTACGCGCGCATGAAGAAGAACGGGTTCTCCGTCATCGGCAAGCCGCTGCCGCGCATCGACGGTCCGGCCAAGTGCGCGGGCGACACGCGTTACGCCGACGACATGGTGCTGCCGCGCATGCTGTTCTCCCGGCTGCTGCGGAGCCCGCACCCCCACGCCTTGGTGCACGGCGTCTCGGCGAAACGCGCGTTGGAGCTGCCGGGCGTCCACGCGGTCATCACCGGCGCGGACGTGCCCACCAAGTTCGGCATCATGCCTTCCACCCAGGACGAGGAGGCACTGGCGGTGGACAAGGTGCGCTACGTCGGCGACCCGGTGGCGGCGGTGGCGGCGGTGAGTGAGGACGCGGCCGAGGAGGCGCTCGGCCTCATCGAGGTGGACTACCAGGTGCTCGACCCCATCCTGTCCATCGAGGGCGCGCTGGCGGCCGAGGACCACCGCATCCACACCTGGAACCGGCACGCCAATATCCAGAAGGCGGTGTCCTTCGAGTTCGGCGACGTGGACGCCGGCTTTGCGGAGGCGGACGAGGTGTTCGAGGGCACCTACTTCTTCCAGGGCAACACCCACTTGCCCATGGAGCAGTACTGCGCGCTGGCCAGCTACACTCCCGACGGCAAGCTGACGCTGTGGTCCTCCACCCAGACCCCGCACTACGTGCACCGCGCCCTGTCCCGGGTCCTGGGCCTGCCCATGGGGCACATCCGGGTCGTCGCCACGCCGGTGGGCGGCGGTTTCGGCGGCAAGAGCGACCCGTTCTCCCACGAGATCGCGGTGGCCAAGCTGGCCATGATCACGGGGCGGCCGGTGAAGATCACCCTCAACCGGGAAGAGTCGTTCTATGTGCACCGGGGGCGCCATCCCGTGAAGATGTGGATGCGCACGGGGGTCAAGCGGGACGGCACGCTCACGGGCATGTGGTTCCGCTCGTTCCTGGACGGCGGCGGCTACAGCAGCTACGGCCTGGCCACGGTCTACTACACGGGTGCGCTGCAGACGGTGACCTACGAGTTGCCGGCCTACAAGTTCGAGGGCGTGCGCGTGTTCACCAACAAGCCGCCGTGCGGTCCCAAGCGCGGCCACGGCACCCCCCAGCCGCGTTTCGCCATGGAGGTGCAGCTCGACGAGATCGCGGAAAAGCTCGGGCTGGACCCGGTGGAAATGCGCCTCAAGCAGGTGGTGGCGCCCGACAGCGTCACGGTGAACGGACTGCGGGTGTCGACCATCGGCCTGCGGGAATGCATCGAGAAGGTGGCCGAGCGCTCGGGCTGGAAGGACAAGCACCGCGCGCTACCCGACGGCCACGGCATCGGCTTCGCCGCCAGCTCCTACATCAGCGGCGCGGGTTTGCCCATCTACTGGAACGACATGCCCCACTCGGGGGTGCAGCTCCGCGCCGACCGGGGCGGCGGCGTCACGGTCTTCTGCGGCTCCACGGACATCGGCCAGGGTTCGGACTCGATCCTCGCCTTCGCCGTGGCCGAGGAGCTGGGGCTTCAGCCGGAGGACGTGCGGGTGGTGACCGCGGATACCGACCTTACGCCCGTGGACCTGGGCAGCTACTCCAGCCGGGTCACGGTGATGACCGGCAACGCCGCCATCCAGGCCTGCGGCAACCTCAAGGAGCGCCTGTTCGAGGTGGCCTCGGAGGTGCTGGAGGTGCCCGCCGACGACCTTGAGATGGAGGAAGGGCATGTGCGCAGCCGCAGCCTGCCGGACCTGGGCCTGGCCTTCGCCGAGTGCGTCGAGCGCGCCGAGACCCGCTTCGGCACCCTGGGCGCCACCGGCAGCTACCGGCCGCCGCGCCATCCGGGCGACTATAAGGGCGCCGGCGTCGGCCCCACGCCGTCGTACAGCTACTCCGCCGCGGTGGTGGAGCTCCACTGCGACGCCGACACCGGCGAGATCCGCATCGACAAGGTATGGATCGCCCACGACTGCGGCCGTGCCTTCAATCCCTTGTGGGTGGAGGGGCAGGTGGAGGGCAGCGTCTACATGGCCCTGGGCGAGGTGCTGATGGAAGAGCAGATCTTCCGCAAGTCGGGTGTGCACAAGATCCCTTCCATCCTCGAGTACAAGAGCCCCACCACGCTGGAGACGCCGCCCATCGAGACCATCCTGGTGGAGACCGACGACCCCGAGGGTCCCTTCGGCGCCAAGGAAGCGGGCCAGGGGCCGCTGCTGCCGGTGATCCCGGCGGTGTCCAACGCCGTGTACGACGCGGTGGGGGTGCGCATTCACGAGATCCCCATCACCCCGGACAAGATCCTGCGGGCGCTGGACCAGCGCCTCAAGGACCCCACGGTGCCGGACTTCGCGTTTCCCGCGCCCATCCGTTGGGCGCCGGGGCAGGGGGTCGAAGTGCCCCAGAAGAGCTGAGAGAGTTGAGACCGGGCTGATGCTGCGACTTCCCGATTTCACCTACATCCGGCCCCGCACCCTGGCGGAAGCGGCCGGCGTGCTCCAGGAGCTGGGGGCGGAAGCCATGGCCGTGGCCGGCGGCACCGACGTCTACCCCAAGATGAAGCGCGGTCAGTTCACCCCGCGCTACTTGGTGTCGCTGAGCCGTGTCGAAGAGCACCGGGGCATCCGCCGGGAGGAGGCGCGCGGGCTGTGGATCGGCGCGGGCGAGACCTTGACCGCGGTCGCCGGACACGCCACGGTGCGCCGGGAGTTTCCCGCGCTCGCCGCCGCGGCCGGCCTGGTGTCGACCCTGCAGCTCCGCAACGCCGGCACCATCGGCGGCAACCTGTTCGTGGACACCCGCTGCAACTACTACGACCAGTCGTTCTTCTGGCGCCAGGCCGTGGGCTTCTGCCTCAAGAAGGACGGCGACATCTGCCTAGTGGCGCCCAAGAGTCGCGTCTGCCTCGCCATCTGTTCTTCGGACACCGCGCCGGTGCTCAGCAGCCTGGGCGCCGAGGCGGTTCTGGTGAGCGCCCGGGGCAACCGGCGGGTGCCGCTGGAAACCCTGTACCGCGACGACGGCATCGACTACCTTGCCAAGCGGCCCGACGAGCTGCTGCAGGGGGTTTGGATCCCGGAGTCGTCGTTCGGCTGGCGCAACGTCTACCTCAAGCTGCGCCGCAGGGGCTCCTTCGACTTCCCCGTGCTGGGGGTGGCCGCGGCGCTGCGGTTGGGAGCGGCGGGAGCCTGTGAGGCGGTCCGCATCGTCCTGACCGCGGTGGCGTCGGCGCCGAAGGTGGTGGAGGATGCGCCCCGGGTGCTGTGCGGCAAGCCCGTGGACGCCGCCGCCATCGAGGAAGCGGCGGAACTGGCCATGCGTGTGTCCCATCCGCTGGACAACGCGGACATGGATTACTGGTATCGCAAGCGCATGACACGGGTGTACGTGACGCGCGCGCTGCGGCAACTCGCGGAGGTCGGCGCCACAACCGCCGGCCCGGATGCGGCCCCCGTTTGACCGGGCCGGAAAGGGAAGCCATGGCGGTACCCGCTGAACTGGAAGCACGGTTGCGAAGCCTGGAGGATCACCTGCGCGCGGAGAACCCCGTCTTGCTGGGCGCGGTGCAGAGCTTTCGCAGGCTCGACGGCATCGCCCGCGGGCTGGGGTTGCTGGGCGAGGAGGAGTCCTACGCCACGCGCATCCCCTGGTGGCCGCTGGTCGCGGTGCTGGGGACCTATTCGTCCGGGAAGTCCACGTTCATCAACGATTTCCTCGGCCGACGGGTGCAGGACACGGGCAATCAGGCGGTGGACGATCGTTTCTCGGTGCTGTGCTTCGGCACGGAACCGGACGTACGGGTGCTGCCCGGAGTGGCGCTGGACGCCGACCCGCGCTTCCCGTTCTACAAGATGAGCCGGGCCATCGAGGAGATCAGCCCGGGGGAGGGAAGCCGCATCGACGCCTACCTCCAGCTCAAGACCTGTCCCGGCGAGGTGCTGCGCGGCAGGATCCTCATCGATTCGCCGGGCTTCGACGCGGATCAGCAGCGCACCGCCACCCTGAGGATCACGGACCGCATCATCGATCTGGCGGATCTGGTGCTGGTGTTCTTCGACGCCCGCCATCCCGAGCCCGGCGCCATGCAGGACACCTTGCAGCACCTGGTGGCGGAGACCATTCACCGGACGGATTCGAGCAAGTTCCTGTACATCCTGAACCAGATGGATCACACGGCGCGCGAGAACAATCCGGAGGACATCGTCGGGTCCTGGCAGCGTGCGCTGGCGCAGAAGGGGCTCACCGCGGGGCGTTTCTACTGCATCTACAGCCCCAACGCCGCCGTCGTCATCGAGGACGACGGCCTGCGGGGGAGTTTCGAGCAGAAGCGGGACGAGGATCTTTCGGAGATCCATGGGCGCGTCCGGCAGGTGGGAGTAGATCGCTGCTATCGTATCATGGGCGTTCTGGAGCACACCGCGCGCGACATCGAATTGCGCCTGGTGCCGCGGCTCCGGGAGATGATCACCGACTGGCGCCGCCAGGTGCGGCGGCTGGACGGCGCCGTCTTCGCCGTGCTGCTGGCCGCGGCGCTGGGGTGGGCGGTCTGGAAGGGTGCATGGAGTGATTACTGGGCGGTGCTTTCAGGGGCGTCGGCGTGGACCTACGGCGTGCTGGCGGTCGCGGCCCTGGTGGCCGGCTATGTCCACCACACCGTCCGGCGATTGGCCGCCGGGCGGGTCCTGCGAACTCTCCGGCGCTCGCTGGGAGCCGAGCGCGACACCGAGGTGCTCGACGCCCTGACCGCGGCATTCCGCAAGAACACGAGCCTCTGGCGCAACGTGTTCTCGGCGCGTCCGGCCGGCTGGAACCCCGCCACCCGGCAGCAACTCTCCGAGGTGATCACCGAGGCCAACGGCTACGTGCAGACCCTCAACGACCAGTTCACCAACCCCGGCGGCCGGACGGACGCGGCGCCCCCGGCGGATCCGCCCGCCGAGGCGTCCGGGTAGCCGACGACACTACGACTTGTCCGGGGCGGCTGCCAGAGGAACCTTCCCGGGCAGGCCGGCGTGTTCCGGCGGGGAGAATTCGCGGCCGACGATGCCCGAGGAGACGATGAACTTGAATGCCTCCTCGATGTTGTAGTCGGTGTCGATGACTTCGTTCTCGGGCACCAGCACCAGGAAGCCGGACGTCGGGTTCGGGGTGGTGGGGATGAAGACCGACAGCATCGTGTCGGCGGAGGAGAGGTTGAACGTGTCGGGCCGGGGCGTGGCCACCAGCCCCATCATCCAGGCCCCCTTTCTGGGATACTCGAGCAGCACCACCCGTTGGAAGCTCCGGCGCGGGCCGTGGAGCGTCTCCACCAACTGTTTGACGGCACCATAGATGGTGCTGACCAGCGGCAGGCGCATGACCATTCGGTTGACCGCGGCCAGGACGCGGCGACCGACGATGTTGGTGCCGAACACTCCGACGAGGAAGATCAGCGACAGGACGATGAGCAGGTTGATGAACGGGACCAGCGGCGTCAGCCAGTAAAGCCCATCCAGGTTGAACACCGACAGGACCCACCTCAGCACAGGCGTGCCCGAGTTGCTCAGCAGATTGAACAGGAACGCGATCAGCAGGTACGTCACGAAAAGGGGGATCAGGATCAGCACCCCCGTGATCATCGCGTTTCGCAGGAAATGAGGTTTTCTCGCTTGCATGAATACTCGTTCGGCGCGTGTGATGGCGCAAAGGATACGTGAACCCCACCACCGTGGCAAGAGTCCCCGGAAAGTCCTCGACGCGGTATTGACAATTTTGTCTAAGTCGTTATACAGTCGGCAAAATCCCTGCCCGTTTTCGCAGCACAGGAGAACAGAACTTGACCTTTCTCAACGACACCACCGATGCGTTGGAGCATTCTCCGTCCGGACCCCTCGGCGGAAATGGGCGCGACGACATTCTCGCGGGGCTTGAAGAACAGCGGCCGGAAGGCTCCTTCGACCTGTCCGATTACGTGGCGGTCATCGGCGGGGAGCGCATGGACGAGATCAAGCGGCTGGCGGAGCCGTTGACGGGACGCACGTGGGTCAACGTCAACTCCACCTCCGTGGGCGGGGGCGTCGCCGAGATGCTGCGCAGCGCGGTTCCCTTCGCGCAGGCGCTGGGGCTGACCGCCCGCTGGTGCACCATCCGCGGCAACGACGCGTTCTTCCAGGTCACCAAGAAGTTCCACAACCTGCTGCAGGGCGCGGACGGGCCGATTACCCTGGACGAAATATTCGGCGCCTACCTCGACACCATCGAGGAGAACGCCCGCGAGGCATTCATCGCCGCGGACCTCACCGTCCTGCACGACCCGCAGCCCGCGGCCATGATCATGAACGCGCCGATTCTGGGCAAGACGCTCTGGCGCTGCCACATCGATACCTCGATACCCAACAAGGCCGTATGGCGCTTTCTCCTGCCGTACATCAACCAATATGACGGTGCCATTTTCACCACGCGCGAGTTCGTGGGGCCGGGGCTCAAGGTCCCCGTGTACGAGATCATGCCGTGCATCGACCCACTGGCGCCGAAGAACCGGCAGTATACCCGGGCCGAGGCGCTGGACATCCTCCTGCCGCTGTTCACGGCCGACAGCGTGGACCCCGAAAGGCCCATCTTCGCGGCTATTTCCCGCTACGACCGTCACAAGAACCAAGGGACCATCCTCAAGGCGTTTTCGCGGCTGGTCGAGGAACGGCCGCGGGGCCCGAGGCCCTACCTGCTCTTCATCGGCAACACCGCCACCGACGACCCGGAAGGAGACGCGGTGCTGAACGAGTTGCGGCAGCAGGCCGGTGACCGCGCGGACGTCCGGTTCTGGGTCAACGTGGAGGACAACGACCGGGTGGTGGGGGCGCTGATGAGCATCGCACGGGGCTTCGTACACGTTTCGACCCGCGAGGGCTTCGGGCTGGTGGTGGCGGAGGCCCTGTGGCAGGGGGCGCCGGTCATCGGCTCCCGCGTGGGCGGCATCAGGCGCCAGATCATCGACGGAGTCACGGGCCATCTCGTGGAGCCCGGCGATGTCGACGCCATCGCCGGGCGCATGGCGGCGGTGCTGGACGACGCGGACGCCGCGGCGGCCCTGGGGCGCCGAGGGCGGGAGCACGTGCACGAGAACTTTCTGCTTCCGGAGTTGGTGAAGCGTTACCTGATCCTTATGAGACACTATTCGGGCATCATGGCGGATCTTCCGCCGTTTACGTATCGCGAAATTAGCAACGGTGCAGTCGCTCGTGAGTATCCGTCGGCGTAACATGACCGCGCATGCTCAACTTTTTCTTTACAACTTCGTTAAAGCGGCATACTATTAGTCTTACCGGTTAAAATTGGAATGACATCCCGGCCACCGGGGTGAGGAAGGGAGGGTTATGGCAGCGACAAAGACACCGGCGAAGGCCGCCCGGACGACGGCGGCCAAGACAGCGACGAGAATGACCCAGGCACAGATCGTGTCCGATCTGGCGGCCAAGTGCGATCTCAGCAAGACGGTGGCCAAGGATTTCCTGGACAATCTGTCGGCGTTGGCGGTCAAGGAGGTCAAGAAAAACGGCGTCTTCATCGTTCCGGGCATCGGCCGCCTCGTGAAGGACAGCCGCAAGGCCCGCTTGGGACGCAATCCCGCCACCGGCGAGACGATCAAGATTCCCGCCAAGAGGGTGGTCAAGTTTCGTGTAGCCAAGGCTTGCAAGGACGCCATCGTACCGCCGAGAAAACCGCGGAGCTGATCCGCCCCAGGCCGGAGGTCATGGGAGGATGGCCTCCACACGGCGCGGTGTCCTGATGGACTCGGTGGAAGTTGAACCATGGCGGGGGAGTCCAGACGGGGCAGGGTTCTGGCCCTCTACCATTTGAAGGGCGGGGTCGGCAAGACTACCGCCGCGGTCAATCTTGCGTATCTGAGTGCTGCTTCGGGTCTCAAGACGCTGATCTGCGATCTCGACCCGCAAAGCTCGACGACCTATTTCTTCCGCGTCAAGCCGGCTCTCAAACACGCCCGGAGGGTACTCCTCAAGGGCGGCGCGAGCGTCGCGGACAACATCAAGGGAACCGACTACGAAGGTCTGGATCTCTTGCCGGCGGATTGGTCTCTTCGGCATCTGCCGTCCCTGCTAGGTCGCGTCAAGCGATCCAAGAGGCGGCTGAGGGAGATTCTCGATCCGTTCCGCGGTGAGTACGACCTAATCGTTCTGGACAGCCCGGCCACCGCCACTCTGCTGGCGGAGTGCATATTCGTGGCCGCCGACATGCTGCTGGTTCCGGTGGTCCCGTCTACCCTCGCGGCCCGCGCCTACGCGAACCTGCGCCTTTTCCTGAGGCGCAAGGGATACGATGAAGCAAAGGTGTGGGGTTTCTTTTCCATGGTGGAAGCCCGCAAGAAGATGCACCAGGCCACGATGCAGGCCATGCGGGAACAGTTCCCGCAATGGTTGCCGGCGACGATCCCCTACACCGTGGACGTCGAGAGCATGGGCCTCGCCCGGGCACCGCTTCCGGTCCGTTCCCCGAGAGCCGTCGCGACCCGGCGTTTCCGGGAGTTGTGGGAACAGGTCGCGGGACGCATGGATGGCCGCGACCCGGAAACGGACCCTTGGGTGCGGTCGTTTCCGGTACGCGAAGTTCTGGAATGAAGTCGCCGGCCGCCTCCCCACTCGTCGAACAGTCTTTCCTCGTCCCGTCCGGCGAGGCGGGCCGGGGCGTGTTGTGCGACTTGCGCCGGACCTTTGCCTTGAGCGAGGACGGCCGCTCCAGGGTGGAAACGCTGTACCACGACACGTTCGACGGGCGCCTCTTTGCCCGCTCCCGCGCGCTGCGCCTCGCCCAGGGGGAGTTGACGCTCGAATGTCTCGACTCGCCCCACGAAGTGGCTTGCGTAGCCTTCGATGGCTCGCCTGAATTCGCCGACGGGCTTCCTCCGGGTGCGCTGCGGGAAGCGTTGCGCCCGCTCACCGGGAATCGCGCGTTGCTGCCGCTATTCTCGATCCGCTCCGACGTTCGTGCCTGGTGTCTGACGAATCGCGAACAGAAGACAGTGCTGCGCTTGGCGCTCCTTGACGAAGAGGCGGCGTCCGGCGGGCGCTCCGAGCGGCTGGATCACCGTGTGGTGGTCCGTCAGGTACGCGGTTACAAGAAGGCCTTTCGCGAGGTATGCGAATGGTTGGCGCGGCAGGGCGTCGAGCCCGAGGCTAATTCCCGCTTCGGTGAGGGACTCAAGGCGCTGGACCTGGACCCAGTGCGCATGACGACCCTGCCCCGGACCCCGCTCTCCGCCTCCATGTCCGCGGCCGACGCGGTCCGGGCGGTGCTGCACGCCCAATATCGGGTGGCTCGCGCCAACGAGGAGGGCATCCGCAACGACACGGACGCCGAGTTCCTGCATGACTTCCGTGTGGCCGTCCGGCGTGCGCGCTCTTTCCTGGGACAACTCCGCGACGTCTTCGAGCCCGCTCCCGCGGCCGAGCTGAGGAAAAGCCTGTCACGGCTGGGTCGATCCACCAATGCCCTGCGCGATCTGGATGTGTACCTGGAACACCGGAAGGAATACCAGGCCCTGCTCAGCGATCCCTTGGCGGGCGATCTCACGCCGCTGTTCGATCATGGCGCGCGGGCGCGGGCCGCGGTCCAGCGGGAAGTCACGGCCGTGATGCGCTCGGCCGCTTATGGGGATGCGCTGGAGCGCTGGCGGACGTGTGTCGAGGAGGAGGCAGGACTTCCCCCGGGCCGGTACGGCTCGGAGCCCCTCGCGGAGGTGGTGGGCGCGCGTGTGGCGAGGAAGTGCCGCACCGTCCTGGAGCAGGGCTACGCCATCCCCGAAAACGCCGATCCGGACGCGCTGCATTCCCTGCGCATCGAGTGCAAGCAGCTCCGCTACCTCACCGAGATCCTCGCGGAACTGTCGCCGGAGGTCCGGGGCGTGGTGTCACGCCTCAAGAAGCTTCAGGACGCGCTCGGAAGGATACAGGACCTGACCGTTCACGAAGCCCGGACAGGGGAGTTTGCCCGCGCCCTGTCCGAGGGGGGAGGCGGCGCGGCTCTACCGGCGGCGGAGGTGCTGGTGTCGCGCATGCGCGCGGAAAGGGACCGGGAGTGCGCCAAGGTGCGCGGGCTGTTCGTCAAGTTCAGCCGCAGCCTGCGCGAAACCGAGCCGCCGTACTCCTTGCTGCTGCCCTGGCTGCTGCCGTTGTAGGCGTCCTTTCGGATCACGGTGCGCGGGCCGAGGGCGGCCGCCGCTCGACCCCGCGGCCTATGGCCGCGTTGAGCGGCGCGAAGGGAACATCGCCGCACCGATGATGCCGGCCCCGTTGCCGAGGCGGGCGGCCTCCACCCGGCAGCCCACGTCTTTGAGGTGAGGGAAGAACCGTTCGGGCCGCTTGCTGACCCCTCCACCCAGGATGAACAGATCGACTCCCAGCAGGTACTCGACGTGGACCAGGTAGTCGTTGAGCCGCTTGCCCCATTTCTTCCAGCTCAGGCGTTTGCTCGTGCGGATGCTCGCCGCCGCTCTCTTCTCCGCGGCCTTGCCGCGCATCTCGAGGTGGCCTAGTTCGGTGTCGGGCAGCAGGACGCCGTCGCGGAAGACGGCTGATCCAATGCCGGTCCCCAGGGTGACCACCAGCACGGTGCCGGCCACGCCCTTGCCCGCGCCGAACTCGAACTCTGCCAGCCCGGCGGCGTCGGCGTCGTTGCCGATGGCCACGCTCGGGGCGTTCAGCTCGGTCTCGAGCCGGCCGGCCAGGTCATAGCCGATCCATGAGGGATCGAGGTTGGGCGCGCGCTGGACCCGGCCGCTCTTGACCAGACCGGGGAAGCCGCAGCCCACGGCGCCGCGCCATTGCAGTTGCCGCCGCAACTCCTTGATGGTTTCCATGACCGCCGCCGGCGTCGCCGGCTGCGGCGTGGGCTGGCGCACGCGTTCCGTCGCCAGCTCTCCGCTCGCGGTATCCACCAGCGCCGCCTTGACCCCGGTGCCGCCGATGTCGATGCCCATGACTCTGTCTGCTTCGCTCATCGTCTCCTCGTTGCCGCGCACGTGAAGTCTGCCGCTTCATCATCATGGAACCCCCGCCACAATTCAACACCCGGCAACAAGCTCACCTTGCCGGAGACGGGAAATCCTGCGCATATTGGTCAACGGACTTCGTGACGCAACATGCTCCACGTTCTCACCAGCCTGGTGGCCGTTTTGGCCGTTACGGTGGCCACGGTCTCCGTGTTCCACAAGCTGAGGCTCCCCGCCGTCATCGGCTATCTCGCGGTGGGCGTGGTCATGGGTCCCCACGGCTTGAGCGTCATCGGGCACGGGGAGGAGCTCGAGCTCCTGGCCGAGATCGGCATCGTGCTGCTGCTGTTCTCCATCGGTCTGGAGTTTTCCTTCGAGCGCTTTCTCGCCGTCAAGGGGCCGATCATCACCGGCGGTCTGCTGCAGGTGGCCCTCACTGCCCTGGCCGTGACCGCGGTAGGCGTCCACCTGGGCTATCCCGTGCGCATCAGCTTCTTCTTCGGCATGTTGGCGTCCCTCAGCAGCACCGCCATCGTGCTCAAGATCCTGAGCGACCGCGACGAGTTGTCGGCCCTCCACGGCCGGCTCGCCATCGGTACCCTCCTGCTTCAGGACATCATTGCCGTCCCCATGATGCTGTCGGTGCCGGTGCTGGGGGAGACCGACTCGTTGTCCTTCCAGGTGGTGGCCCTCACGCTGGGGAAGGCGATTCTGGCCGTTTTCCTGATCTTCACGGCGTCGCGCTTCGTGGTGCCGTGGTTCCTGCACCAGGTGGCGCGCTTGCGGAGCCAGGAGGTCTTCGTTCTGTTCGTGCTGCTCATCTGTCTCGGCACCGCGTGGGCGGCGTTTCAGACCGGGATCTCCCTGGCCCTCGGGGCGTTCATCGCCGGTCTGTTGATCTCCGACTCGGAATACAGCCACCAGGTGATCGCCGACATCCACCCGCTGCGCGACACTTTCGCCGGCATTTTCTTCATCTCCATCGGCATGCAGGTGGATTTCCACTTCGTCGGCGACAAGCTCGGGCTGACCATCGGCGCCTTGCTCTTGGTGATGCTCATCAAGGGCGGCCTCATCACCGCCATCTTCGCGGTCCTGCAGCGCTCGTTCCGTCTCGGCCTGCTTCTGGGACTGGCGCTCGCCCAAGTGGGCGAGTTCTCGCTCATCCTGGCGCGCATGGGCGGCGCTTTCGAGCTTCTCTCTCCGAGCCAGGAGCAGATGTTCCTTGCCGTCGCGATCCTCAGCATGCTCGCGACCCCGCTGCTGATCCTCGCCGGCAGCCGCTTGGGGATGGCGCTGCACGGCGGCGCCGGGGCGCGCGCGGAGCCGCCGGAAGACGCCGTGGCCGGGCACGTCCTCATCGTAGGCTACGGACTCAACGGCCGGAACCTGGCGCGGGTCTTGCGCGAGGTGGACATCCCCCACAGAATACTGGACCTTAACCCCCAGGCGTCGCGAACGGCGCGTGCCGAGGGCGAAAGCATCGACTTCGGCGACGCCACGCGTCCGGCGGTGCTGAGCGGAATGGGAGTGGAACGGGCGCGCGTCCTGGTGGTGGCCATCAGCGACCCCTCGGCGACGTCGCGCGTGGTCGCGAACGCGCGGCGGTTGAACCCCGACCTCTACATCATCGTACGGACGCGCTACGTGGCGGAGATTCCGCGCCTCACGCGGTTGGGCGCCAACGAGGTCATCCCGGAGGAGTTCGAGACCTCGGTGGAGATCTTCGCCCGGGTCCTCCAGGAGTACCATGTGCCGCGCAATGTCATCACCTTGCAGGTGGAGATGGTGCGCCGGGAGGGTTATGGCATGTTGCGCGGACTGCGCTTGGAGGGCAAGGGCCTGGACCGGTTCAGCCGGTTCCTCACCGGTGCCACCGCGGACACGTTCCTGGTGCAGGAGGAGGCGCCGGGCGCGTCCATGACCATCGGGGAGTTGAAGCAGCACTTCCAGGGGCGCACCAGCGTCCTGGCGCTGGTGCGGGAGGGCGTCTCGGTGGAGAGCCCTCCCATGGACTACCGGCTGCGCCCCGGCGACATCCTGGTGCTGCTCGGCAGCCACGCGGACCTCGACCACGCCGTGCAACTGTTGACCGCGCCGCGGGAAGACGGGGCGCCGGAACCCTGACCGCTGCGCGCGCCCGGAGCTACCACGCACGAAGGGCGAGGACCCCATGGCCCTCGCCCCCCTTGACCGACCGGACCGAGGATGGTTGGGGCGACCCTTCGGCCGCCCCAACCCGGGTTCGTCCGTCTACATTCGGCGGTGCGGTTTCCTAGATGTCGTAGTACAGGGCGAACTCGTAGGGATGCGGACGCAGCCTCATGGGGTCGACCTCATTGGTGCGCTTGTAGTCGATCCACGTCTCGACCACGTCCTTGGTGAAGACATCGCCCTTCAGCAGGAAGGTATGGTCCTCCTCCAGGGCGTCGAGCGACTCGTCGAGGCTGCCGGGCAGGGATTCGACCTTGGCGGCCTCCTCCGGTGCCAGGTCGTACAGGTTCTTGTCCAGCGGCTTGGGCGGCTCGATCTTGTTGGCCACGCCGTCGAGCCCGGCCATCAACATGGCCGGGAAGGCGTAGTAGGGGTTGCAGCTCGGGTCCGGGCTGCGGAACTCCAGGCGCCGGGCCTTCTCGCTGGTGGAGTAGGTCGGGATGCGCACGGCCGCGCTGCGGTTGCGCTGCGAGTACATGAGGTTGATGGGCGCCTCGTAGCCCGGCACCAGCCGCCGGTAGGAGTTGGT
Source organism: Candidatus Binatia bacterium (assembly GCA_022823055.1). Taxonomy (GTDB): domain Bacteria; phylum Desulfobacterota; class Binatia; order UBA9968; family JAJDTQ01; genus JAJDTQ01. The sequence continues at coordinate 85,772 of JAJDXX010000035.1, forward strand.
GGTGGGGGCGATGAACGCGCACAGGGCGGCGGCGTGCTTCAGCAGCCCGCCGATGTAGTAGCGCGCGGTGTCGCTCAGCAGCGCGTAGTTCTTGGCGTCGTAGAACACGTTCTTCTTGTTCTTCCACAGGCTCTGGTGGGTATGCATGCCCGAGCCGTTGTCCTGAAAGATCGGCTTCGGCATCATGGTCACGGTCTTGCCGTTGCGCAGGCCGACGTTCTTGACGATGTACTTGTACTTCAGCACCTGGTCGGCCATGGCCGTCAGCGTGCCGAAGCGCATGTCGATCTCGGACTGTCCGGCGGTTCCCACCTCGTGGTGATGGACCTCGCACACGATGCCGCAGGACTCCAGCGTCTTGACCATTTCGGAACGGATGTCCTGGAGGCTGTCCATGGGCGGCACCGGGAAGTACCCTTCCTTGTAGCGCGGCTTGTAGCCGAGGTTTGGCCTGTCGCCGTTGCCCGAGTTCCAGTAACCTTCGTCGGAGTCGATGTAGTAGAAGCCGTAGTTGTAGCTCTGGTCGAAGCGGACGTTGTCGAGAATGTAGAACTCGATCTCCGGCCCCCAGTAGCTCGTGTCCGCGATGCCCGTGGACTTGAGGTACGCCTCGGCCTTCTGTGCTACGTAGCGGGGGTCGCGGCTGTAGGGCTGGCCGGTGAGCGGGTCCTTGATGTTGCACACCAGGGTGAGAGTGGGCAGCGCCGTGAACGGGTCCATGAAGGCGGTGTTCGGATCCGGGAACAGCAGCATGTCGGATTCGTCGATGGTCTGGAACCCACGGATGCTGGAGCCGTCGAAGCCGATGCCGTTCTCGAACAGATCGGTGTCGAACTCGTTGGTGGAGATCGAGAAGTGCTGCCACAGTCCGGGCAGGTCGCAGAAGCGCAGGTCGACGATCTCCGCGCCGTTCTTCTTGGCAAAGTCGAGCACTTGTTTCGCTGTCATGG
>JAJDXX010000135.1 GCA_022823055.1 Candidatus Binatia bacterium
CCCGCGAAAGCGGGAATCCAGGCGAGGTTGGGGCGGGGACGACTCGGTTGCCGCACCCCGCTGCCGCCCCTGGATTCCCGCTTTCGCGGGAATGACGGAAGGGGAAGGGCCCTCACCCCTTCAAATACCCCCCATACTTCCCCAACACCTCCTCCTTCAACTCCGGACTCGCGCCCGATACCGGCGGGAAGTCCTTGATCCATTCGTAGGGGCGGCAGGCGTCGATGATGGCGCGGGAGTTGTGGCCTTTCTGGTCGCGGGGGATGATGGGGTCGAGGGGGCCGCTCCAGGTGCGGCGCAGGATGTCGATGGAGTCGGCGGGGTTGCAGCGGGTGCACATGGCCCAGACGATGTCGTTGAGGTCGGCGACGTCGATGTCGTGGTCCACCACCACCACGTAGCGGCCGAGGTAGGCGCCGGTGTGGTTCTGGCTGGCGATCATGGCGGCCTGCTTGGCGTGGCCGGGGTAGCGCTGGCGGATGGACACCGCGGTGAAGAAGCGGTTCTGGTAGCAGGCGACGCCGGTGACGTCGGGGACGCCGGCCTTTTCCATGGAGTCCCAGATGAACGCGGCGCGGATCAGCGAGGCGCAGCCGTCGGCGCCCGGCAGCGGCCGGAAGGGCGGCGAGCCGGTGAGGATGGGGTTGTTGCGGTACATGAGGCTCTTGACGTGCACCACCGGCTCCTCGCGCGAGCCGCTGGCGTAGTAGCCGGGCCACTCGCCGAAGGGACCCTCGGGGAGGGTCTCGTCGGGCATGATCTCGCCCTCGATGGCGATCTCGGCGCGGGCGGGAATGGGCAGTCCGGTGAACTCGCCGCGGATGACGTCCACGGGCGCGCCCTTGATGCCGCCGGCGTAGTCCAGCTCCTGGTCGCCCCAGGGGATCTGCCGCGACCCCAGCAGGAACAGCAGCGGGTCCTGGCCGAACGAGATGGCCACCTTGAGGGGCTTGTTCTGGTCGAAGGCCTTCTGTCGGTGGATGCGGCCGTGCTTGCCCGGCGAGATGTAGACCGCCAGGCGGTTCTCGTCGTGCACCATGGTGCGGTAGACGCCCATGTTGACCCAGCCCTCCTCCGGGTCCTGGGTCATGACCACGTGGGCGGTGCCGATGTAGCGCCCGCCGTCCTCGTCGTGCCACTTGGGCACGGGCAGCGACCAGAGGTCGATGTCTTTGCCGGTGAACACGTTCTCGTAGAGCGGGCTCTCGTCCACGTACTCGGGCGGGATCAGTGCCGGGTTGTTGAGGCGTTCTCGCCAGGCGGCGATGAACTCGTTGCGGGTGATGTCCGTGGGCAGGTTGGTGGTGAGGGCGGCGCGTTTCAAGGACTCCACCATGCCCACCAGCACCCGGTGCCCTTTGGGATAGTCCTTGATGTCGTCGAACAGGATCGCGGGGGAGTTCTCCCCGCGCCCGGCCACTTCGGCCAGGGCGCCGATCTCCAGGTTCCAGTCGCAGCCGGGCACCGTGCGCAGCTCGCCCATGGCGTCCACGTGCTCCAGCCATTCTCTCAGGTCACGGTAGGACATGGTTGCTCTCCTTCGGGGAAATAGGCGTCACCACCGACGGCATCGCCCCACCGTCATTCCGCCCACCACCGTCATTCCCGACCTCTCACCACTGGCGGGAACCTTGGCCATTCCCGGCCCCTCAATTCATTCCCGGTCCCCCAATTCGTCATGCCCGGCCCCCCAATTCGTCATTCCCGCGAAAGCTTGCCCTCGACCCCGATCGGGGGCGGGAATCCAGGCTGGGTGGGGCGGGGGCAATGGAGCCGCCACACCACCACCCCTGGATTCCCGCTTTCGCGGGAATGACGAATTGGGGTGTAGCAGGATTCCGTAACTACCAGAAATCACTGAACAAGATTTTATTTTCATATCAATGACGAATTGGGGGGCCGGGCGTGACGGAGGACGAGGCGGAATTACGCAACGCGGGCCTTACGCCGGCCGGAACTTGGGCAGGGTCATTTCGTCGGTGATGTCCTCGTAGACCACCTCTACGGGCATGTCGCAGCGCACCTCCTCGGGTTTGCAGCCGGTGACGTTGGAGAGCATGCGCGGTCCTTCGTCGAGTTCGATGACGGCCACCACGTAGGGAAGCTCGTCCGCGAACCCGCGGTGGTAGGCGCGGTGGTAGATGACGAAGGAGAAGACGCGGCCCTTGCCGGAGACGGCCTTCCACTCGTAGTCCTCGGAGGTGCACTCGGGGCACACCTCGGCGGGCGGGAAGCGGAACGCGCCGCACACGCGGCATTGCTGGAGCTTCAGCTCGTGGTTCTTCGTGGCTTCCCAGTAGGGCTGGGAGTCCTCGGACGGGGTCGGAATGGGTTTGGCGTAGTCGCTCACGGCGGTCTCCCTGTATCGTTCTGCATTTCCTGGCAACAGCGGGCGGACCTTGTCCGCGTCGGCTTGTCGGACGACGCTTCGCGCATCCGGCCCGCGTCCCTCGGCTCCCTTGTCAGTTGCGCAGTATCAGCGTCGAGTGGCACACGGCGTTGCCGCCGTTGCCGCTGATGATGGCGGTCTCGGCGTCCTGGACCTGGCGCGGGCCGCATTCCCCGCGCAACTGGCGCACCCCTTCGACGATCTGGAGCATGCCCTCGATGTAGCACTCCGACAGCATGCCGCCGGAGGTGTTGGTGGGCAGCTCGCCGCCCAGCTCGATGCGGCCGCCGCTCACGAACGGGCCGCCCTCGCCCTTCTTGCAGAACCCGTAGTCCTCCAGGGTGGCCATGAGGATGTAGGTGAAGCAGTCGTAGATCTGCGCGGTGTCGATGTCCTTGGGCTGGAGGCCGGCCATGGCGAAGGCCTGGGCGCCGGACTCCTTGGCGCCCAGCTCGGTCATGTGGTCGCCCCAGATGTAGCCGCGGGAGTTGTTGGTCTGGCCCATGCCCATGACGTAGACCGGCTTCTGCTTCATGTCCTTGGCGCGCTCGGCCGAGGTGACGATGACCGCGGCTGCGCCGTCGCTCCGCAGGCAGCAGTCGAACAGGTGGAACGGCCACACGATCCAGCGCGAGTTGTGGTAGTCCTCGAGGGTCATGTCGCCCTGCATGGCGGCCACGGGGTTCAGTTGCGCGTGCTTGCGGCAGGCCACGGCGATGGCGCCCATGTGGTCGTGGGTGGTGCCGAACTCGTGCATGTGCCGGGTAAGGCCGAAGGCGTGCGCTCCGGCGGCGCCGTACAGGCCGTACTCCGGGCCGAACTCGCCGCCGCCGTCGCCCCGGGTCGGGGTCTTGCGGGTGGCGCCCTTGTCGCCGTGCACGCACAGCACGGTCTTGCAGAAGCCCGCCTCGATGGCAGCGGCCGCCACCTGCACCATGAGGCACGAGGTGGCCCCGCCCGCGGACAGCGAGACGCCGAAGGCGGTGTCGATGCCCAGCCGCTCCGACAGGCTCTGGTGGTGCACCCGCACCGCGCCGAGCAGGTGGCTGTGGGTGATCACCGCATCGACGTCGGTCTTCTTGAGGCCGGCGTCATCCAGGGCGGCCTTCACGGCCATCACCTGAAGGCCGTAGTCGCTCAGCTCGGGCACCTTGCCCAGCGCCGAGTGCCCCACGCCGACGATGGCGTATTTGTCCTTGAGTGAAGCCATTCGATTTCCTTTCCAGGCCCGTATTCGTCATTCCCGCGGAACAGGCTGTGTCAAAACACCATTCAAGAGAGGCAACAACCCCCAGAAACGTCATTCCCGCGAAAGCTTGCCCTCGACCCCGATCGGGGGCGGGAATCCAGGAGGGGTAGAGCGGGGAAACGCCGCTGTAGCGCCCTGCCA
>JAJDXX010000152.1 GCA_022823055.1 Candidatus Binatia bacterium
GAATCGACACGGGTATATCTTGCCGTGAACGTTCACCGGGAAGATGAAGCCGAAGTCGAAGGCGACCTTCCCGAAACCGACGAATATCTCCTTCTGACCATCCCACAGGCGGTTCAACTGGCTCAATCGCTCTCGCTACTCTTAGACGAATCCGACGAATCTCCGCTTCAGTAGCCACCACGGTTCTGTCCCTCCCGTTCAGCAGTCGTCAGGAAGCCCCGGCAGCGGATTTCATCACCGGGAAGCCCAGTCCGCGTTCAGTTCACCTTCACCCGGACAGCGCAGGGCCAGCGACGGTGATTCCGCCCTTGACGATGGAAATCTCCGTAGTCCCTGGTCTGATACGGGACACCGGCAGTCGGAACGATCCGCCCGACCGGCAGCCGGGCTTCCCGCGTCAATGAGGCCTCGACCGCCGCGGCAAGCGCCGCCGTGCTCTTGCTCCGCGCCAGGGCGCGCGGACGGACTCCGCGTCCGCCCACTCCAGGCGATCGGCTACGGTTTCATAGGCGGCCGCATAGGTTCCCAAGATGCCTTTCAGTTCCTCGACGGTCTCCACGATTACGGTTTTCCGGTGGGAATCAGGACGCGCGCCCTCGGACGGCTTCGGCTTGTCCGCCAATGCATACAGAGCCGCCTCGGTCAGCGCCGGGAGGGCTTGATGCTTCCGGCCGTCCGGCGTTTTGTACCTCATGACGTAGTTTTTCGTCCCGCCTTCCGTCACCTGGAGGCCAAGCCCTTTCACCTAGGCATCCCAAACCGTGAACGTCTTGCCGGTCGGCTTCGCGTCCCTCACAATGCGCTCGGTCAGCATGTTCTGTCCCTCCCGCGGGACCCTCTGTTTCGCAAATTGTCGCACCAGCAGAGGGTCGCCGCTATCACCCATTTGCCAGGTAGCTCGGAGGGAACCCGCCGCGCCACAAAAGCAGCTTTCGTTGGCGCGAAGGCTACATCCAGACGTTCATCGAGCGGGACTTGCGGCAGTTCGGGATCGACCTGACGCCGCAGTACATGCGGCGGCTTTGGCTGATGTGCTGCCACCTGCATGGCCAGATCATGAACTACTCCACCCTCGGGCAATCCCTGGACCGAACGCACCCTACTCTGAAGCGGCACATCGACATCCTCGAAGCCACGTTCATGATGCGCCGGCTGCCGCCCTTCGCCGTCAACACGAAGAAGCGGCTGGTGAAATCACCCAAGCTCTATGTCCGGGATTCCGGGCTGCTGACCTGCCTGTTGGAACTGGACAGCTTCGACAAGTTGTACGGCCATCCGGTCTACGGTGCGTGTTGGGAAGGGTTTGCCCTGGAGAACGTCCTTTCTTTGCTCCAGCCGCGCGGGATGTACGGTTTTTTCAGGACGCGCACCGGTGAGGAAATCGATTTGATTGTGGAGCGCGGTGGAGAGCGGATCGGTTTCGAGTTCAAGACGTCATCAAGCCCCAGCCTCACCAAGGGCAACCGTACCGCTGTCGATCTGCTGGACCTGGACCGTTTGTTCGTCGTCGTGCCGCAGGGGAGCGCCTATCCCATCGACACAGACCGCATCTGGGTGACGCCGCTGGACGAGGTCGAAAACCACATCTGATGCGTGCGGTCGACTGGTGTCCAGCTCCGCTCGAGCACTAGATGGCGACGACTCCCTCGCCGTCATTCCCGCTTCCCAAGGCGTGTCAAGACGCCCAAGGCACCCACGTCACAGAATGTCATTCCCGCGGAAGCGGGGATCCAGGGGCGGTGGCGGGGCGCTACAGCGACGTTCCCCGCTCCACCCCACCTGGATTCCCGCTTTCGCGGGAATGACGATTCGGGGGGTTGGTGCCATTCGTCTCCGAGCAGAGTTCTCACAGACCCTGTTCCGCGGGAGTGACGATTCGGGAGGTCTCTACCTCGCGACTCTCAACCCAGCGTCCACTCCTCCCCTTCGACGACTTCGCCGTCGACGCACACGTAGTCCATCTCGTCCTCCGTCCGGGGATTCTCCCCCGTAGCGTCGACTCGCCGGATCTCTTTTCGATCCGGCTTGTAGGCGGCGAAGCGCAGCAGCGCCAGCGGCGTGTCGCCGGTGCTCTCGAACTGGTAGTAGACTCCTTCGGGGAGAAGGATGCCGTCGCCCTTCCCCAGCACCGTGGCCTTCTCGTCCTTGTCGAAGAACGTCGCCTCGCCGTCGAGCACCACGAACATGTGGTCCTCGCCGGGATGGGTGTGGAGTTTGTTCTTGCGGCCGGGGGCGTAGTAATTGAGACCGCTCATCAGGACGTCGGTCCGCACCAGCGGCATGTGGCTGCGGCCGCCGGTGATACAGGGGGTCTTTACCGAAAAGGTCTGGGCTTCCATGGTTCTCCTCCTTGGGAATGTCCGGTGATCTTGCGCCGCGACGGGCTCCGTTAGTGGCCTATCCCGCATTCCGATAGAAATTTCAAGGTCCATTGGCTAGGATGTCCGGCATGGACGCGACCTACGTCATGGTGGTGCGGCACGGCGAGACCGAGTGGAACACCGAGGGACGGCGCCAAGGCCACCTCGACAGCACGCTGACGGCCAAGGGGCGCGCCCAGGCGGAAGCGCTAGCGCAGCGCTTCTCTCCGGAGAGCTGCAGCGCCATCTACAGCAGCGACCTGGGGCGCGCATTCGAGACCGCCAGGATCATCGCGGAAAAGACCGGCCACGAGGTGGTCCCCGACGAGCGCCTGCGCGAACGCAACCTCGGCATCTTCCAGGGGCTCGACGGCGAAGAGATCCGCGCGCGCTACCCGAGGGAGTACGAGGAGCACCGCAACGGCGGCGCCGACCACGCCGTGCCCGAGGGCGAGAGCTTTCGGGAGCAGACCCGACGGAACATGGTCTGCCTGGAGGAGTTGGCGAAACGCCATGCCGGAGAGGTCATCATGGTGGTCACCCACGGAGGCGTCCTGAGCGCCCTGTTCCGCCACACCCTGGACATCTCCCTGGACGCGCCACGGCGCTTCTCGTTCAAGAACGCCAGCGTCAACACCTTCAAGTTCCAGGACGGCGTCTGGGGGCTGGAGACCTGGGGCGACATCACCCACCTGCAGCGGGTGGGCGCCCTGGACCTGTCCTATTTCTAAACCGCGCGGAGACAACCGGGGACAAGGACGACATGGAACACGAAAGATCACCGGGAGCCAGGTTCCGCCGCGCCGTGCAGGAAGAACGCCCGCTGCAGGTGGTGGGCGCCATCAACGCCTATTGCGCGCTCCTGGCCGAGCGCCAGGGGTTCCGCGCGCTCTACCTTTCCGGCGCGGGAGTAGCCAACGCTTCCTTCGCCCAGCCCGACCTGGGCATCACCACCCTGAACGACGTGCTCGAGGACGTGCGCCGGATCACCGCGGCAAGCCCGCTGCCCCTGCTGGTGGACATCGACACCGGCTGGGGCACCGCCTTCAACATCTCCCGCACCATCCGCGAGATGATCCGGGCGCAGGCCGCGGCCGTGCACATGGAAGACCAGGTCGCGGCCAAGCGCTGCGGCCACCGGCCCAACAAGCAGATCGTCCCCACGGACGAGATGGTGGACCGCATCAAGGCCGCCGCCGACGGCCGCACCGACGACCAGTTCGTGATCATGGCGCGCACCGACGCCTTCGCCAACGAAGGGCTGGACGCGGCGCTGGAACGCGTGCGGCGCTACGTCGAAGCCGGTGCGGACATGATCTTCCCGGAGGCCGTGTACACCCTCGAAGACTACGGCGCCTTCTGCGACAATGTGGCGGTGCCGGTGCTCGCCAACCTGACGGAGTTCGGCAAGACACCGTTATTCGGCGTGGACGAGTTGCGCGATGCAGGGGTCGGGCTCGTGCTGTATCCCCTGTCCGCGTTCCGCGCCATGAGCCAGGCCGCCATGGACGTCTACCGCACGATCCGCGAGGACGGCACCCAGAGCGGGCTCACGGAACGGATGCAGACCCGCGAGCAGCTCTACGACGTGCTCGGCTACCACGCCTACGAGCAGAAGCTGGACGCCCTGTTCAGCAAGGAATAACACCAAGCAACCCCAAACCCTTTTCGCCATGACTGACGTTTCCGTGCGCGACGCCCAGCGGCCCCGGCCCGACGCGGTCCTCTCCGACATGGCGGCCTATGCCCTCTCCGGCGGGCCGTTCTCCGAGGAGGCGCGGGAGACCGCGCGCTTGTGTCTCATGGACAGCCTGGGCTGCGCCCTGGCGGCGCTGGAGTTCCCGGCGTGCACCAAGCTGCTGGGGCCGGTGGTGCCCGGCGCGGTCATGACGGGCGGCGCTCGGGTGCCCGGCACCGCCTACGAGTTGGATCCCGTGCAGGCCGCCTTCAACATCGGCGCCATGATCCGCTGGCTCGACTTCAACGACACCTTCCTGGCCGCCGAATGGGGCCACCCCTCGGACAACCTGGGCGCGATCCTGGCGGTGGCGGACTACCTCGACCGCCGCGCGGGCGACGGCGACGGCGGCGTCACCATGGATGACGTGCTCACGGCCATGATCAAGGCCCACGAGATCCAGGGCGTCATGGCGCTGGAGAACAGCTTCAACCGCGTGGGACTGGACCACGTGCTGCTGGTACGCGTGGCCAGCACGGCGGTGGCCGCGGCGATGCTGGGGGGCGGCGAGGAACAGGTGGTGAACGCCCTGTCCAACGCCTGGATCGACGGCGGCGCGCTGCGCACCTACCGCCACGCGCCCAACACCGGCTCGCGCAAGAGTTGGGCCGCGGGCGACGCCACCGGCCGCGCGGTGCGGCTGGCGCTCATGGCGCTCCAGGGAGAGATGGGCTATCCGTCGGCGCTCTCGGCCAAGGGCTGGGGCTACTACGACGTGCTCTTCAAGAGCCGGCCCTTCTCGTTCAGCCAGCCCTACGGCAGCTACGTCATGGAGAACGTGCTGTTCAAGATCTCGTTCCCCGCGGAGTTCCACGCCCAGACCGCGGTGGAGGCGGCGCTGGAGCTGCATGGCGCGGTGAAGGACCGGCTCGACGACGTTGAGCGCGTCGTCATCGAGACCCAGGAGGCCGGCTCGCGCATCATCGACAAGACCGGACCGCTGGACAACCCCGCGGACCGGGACCACTGCATCCAGTACATGGTAGCGGTGCCGCTGATTCACGGGCGGCTCACCGCGCAGGACTACGAGGACGAGGTCGCCCGGGATCCGCGCATCGACGCACTGCGCGACAGGATGGAGGTGCGGGAGAACCCGCAATTCACCGTGGACTACATGGACCCGGACAAGCGCGCCATCGGCAACGCGGTGCAGGTGCACTTCAAGGCGGGTACCGCCACGGCGCGGGTGGAAGTCGCCTACCCCATCGGCCACCGCAGGCGGCGGAGCGAGGCCGTCCCGCTCCTGGAAGAGAAGTTTGAGCGCCACCTCGCCGCGCGCCTACCGAAGGCCCAGTGCGAGGCGGTCCTGAACGCGTGTGCCTCCCGCGACGTCCTGGAAGCGATGCGGGTGCGGGATTTCATGGATCATTGGGTGGTGGCAGACGGATAGAAGGAGACGTTCGAATGAGGTGGTGCAGATTCCAGAGCGACGGCAAGACGGCGTTCGGCTTTATCGACGACGCGGACACCGTCAGCGTCATCGGCGGCAGCCCCTTCGAGAACTACACCGTCACCGGCGAGACCCACGCCCTGGCGGACGTGAAGCTGCTGGCGCCGGTGGTGCCGCCGACCTTCTACGCCGCCGGCGTCAACTACCGCGAGCACGTTACGTTCGCCGCACAGGTGCGCGGCGAGGAACCGGTGTTTCCGCCCAAACCAGACGTGGGGTATCGGGCGGTCAACGCGCTGGCGGCTGACGGAGACGCCATCGTCATTCCCCATGACGCCTCCGAGAAGGTGCAGTACGAGGGCGAACTGGTGGCGGTCATCGGCCGCGCCTGCCGCAACGCGTCCGAGGACGAGGCGCTGGACTACGTGTTCGGCTACACCATCGGCAACGACGTGAGCGAGCGAACGTGGCAGCGCTCCGACCGCACCCTGTGGCGTGCCAAGAACACCGATACCTTCAAGCCCATGGGCCCCTGGATCGTCACCGATCTCGACCCCGACGACCTGCACGTGACCATCACCCTGAACGACCGGGTGGTGGGCGAATACGACGTGAAGGACGCCATCTTCAGCGTGGCCCGCTACATCAGCGCAATGAGCCGCTACCTCACGCTGGTGCCGGGCGACGTGCTCTGGATGGGCACGGACGGCGCCACCGAGAACATGAAGGACGGCGACGTGGTGGCGGTGGAAATCAATCACATCGGCACGTTGCGCAATCCGGTGGTGCGGGAATCCGATGCGGAGTGAACGTCGGGGATTCCTGATTTTCTACCGGCGTGCGTCAAGGCGTCCTTCGACTCCGCTTCGCTACGCTCAAGACGAACGGTTGCGGAAACAATCTTCCGTTCGTCCTGAGATTGTCGAAGCGCGAGCGGAGCGAAGTCGAAGGACGCCATGTCCGAGCTTTTCCTCATCCTCGTGACCTTCGTCGCCTCCACCACCGCCGCAGTGGTGGGCCTGGGCGGAGGCATCCTGCTCATCTCGGTCATGCCGGGGCTGATTCCGACCTTCGCCATCATCCCGGTGCACGGGATGGTGCAGATCTTCAGCAACCTCACCCGCACGCTGTTCGGGCTGCGCCACATGGTGTGGTCGCTTTTCGCGCCCTTTGTGGCGGGTGCCGTGCTGGGCGCGGCCCTGGGCTCGATGCTGCTGGTGGACATCAGCTCCGACTACCTGCCGGTGATCATCGGCTGTTTCATCCTCCTCATCACCTGGGCTCCGACCATCCGGAGCGTGCCGCAGATTCCCGGCAAGTTCGGCATCATCGGAGCGGTGCAGACCTTTCTCTCGCTGTTCGTAGGCGTGGTGGGGCCCCTGAACATGCCCTTCCTGATTCGCGAGGGGCTTTCCCGGGACCGCCTGGTGATCACGCATTCCACCCAAATGACCGCAGTGCACATCATCAAGGTGTCGACTTTCTTCTTGCTTGGATTCACCTTTGCGCCGTACCTTTATCTCATGGCGGGCATGATCCTGGCCGCGACCCTGGGCTCCTGGGTGGGGACCCGCTGTCGATCCCGGATCCCCGAGGCCCTGTTCCGAAAGATCCTCAAGTGGGTCGTGACGCTGCTGGCGCTCCGGATGATCCTGGGGGTGGGGGTCTGAACCGGCCAAAAAAGTGAGGAGTGAAGAGCCATGGCAAAGGAACGTATCAAGGACCTGCTGGACCGCGGCGTGGCGGACACGGACGTGACCGTGGAGGGGTGGCTCAGGACCGTGCGGCACAGCAAGAATGTCTCGTTCCTCGACATCTCGGACGGTTCGTGCATGGCCGGCATCCAGGCCGTGGCCGCGCCGGAGCTGGACAACTACGAATCCGAGGTCGGCAAGCTCACCACGGGCTGCTGCGTGCGCGTGGCCGGCCGGCTGGTTGAGTCACCGGGCAAGGGGCAGCGCTACGAGGTCCAGGCGCAACAGGTGGAAGTGGTGGGTCACTCGGACGAGGATTATCCGCTCCAGAAGAAGCGCCACAGCTTCGAGTTCCTGCGCACGCTGGGGCACCTGCGCATGCGCACCAACACGTTCGGCGCGGTGATGCGGGTGCGGAACGCCGCCGCCCGGGCCATCCACCGAGCCTTTCAGGAGCGGGGCTTCATCCATCTCCACGCGCCCATCATCACGCTGTCGGACTGCGAGGGCGCCGGCGAGATGTTCCGGGTTTCGACCCTGGACCCGGACAAGGCGCCGCGCACCGCGTCGGGAAACGTGGACTACTCCCAGGACTTCTTCGGCAAGGAGGCGCGGCTCACGGTGTCCGGCCAGCTCGAGGCGGAGATCGCGGCCCTGGCCCTGACCAACGTCTACACCTTCGGTCCGACGTTCCGCTCGGAGAACTCCAACACGAGCCGCCACCTGGCGGAATTCTGGATGGTGGAGCCAGAGATGGCCTTCTGCGACATCCAGGGCAACATGGACCTGGCCGAGGCGTTCCTGAAGGACGTCACCCGAGACGTGCTGGATAGCTGCCCGGAGGACATGGCCTTCTTCAACCAACGCATCGACGACACGGTGCTGGAGACCCTGACGAACATCGTGGAGCAGCCTTTCGAGCGCATGACCTACACCGAGGCAGTGGACATCCTCCAGGGCTCCGGGCGGACCTTCGAGTACCCGGTGTCGTGGGGAGTCAACCTCCAGAGCGAGCACGAACGTTACCTCGTGGAGGAGCACGTGGGGCGGCCGGTGATGGTCATCGACTATCCCAAGGAGATCAAGGCGTTCTACATGTACCTCAACGACGACGAGCGGACCGTCGCGGCCATGGACGTGCTGGTGCCCAAGATCGGCGAGATCATCGGCGGCTCGCAGCGCGAGCACCGCCTGGCGCAGCTCCGGCAGCGGATCCGGGAATGCGGCCTCCCGGAAGAGGAGTACTGGTGGTACCTGGAGCTGCGGCGCTACGGCTCCACGCCCCACTCCGGCTTCGGCCTGGGCTTCGAGCGCCTGGTCCAGTTCATGACCGGCATGGGCAACATCCGCGACGTCATCCCCTTCCCCCGCGTTCCCGGCTTCGCCGAGTTCTGACCGGACAGATTTGCAGCCCCAAGCGCCCCTTGATATGTTCCAGCGGTCCGATCACAACACCCACCCGGAGGCTTGCGCATGATCGAAGCACCCTTTCCCCAGGAAGAGTACGAAGCGCGTCACAAGGAGCTGCAACAGCGCATGGAGCGCGACGAGCTGGACCTCATCGTGGCCTCGGCGCGTGACAATTTCTGGTATTTCACCGGCCTCGTCAGCTACCAGTTCGACCACCTGATGCGGCCGGAGATCTGCTTCATCCCCAGGGAAGGCAAGCCCTTCGCCCTGGTGTACGGCAACAACAAGGGCAAGGCGGAGGAGCTGCCCTGGTTCGGCGAGGTGCGGAGCTACGTGGACGTGCCCTTTCCGCGCGAGATGATCAGCGACTTCCTGAGCGACATGGGCTACGGCTCCGCGAGGCTGGGCTTCGAGCTGGACGACGACCAGCGGCTGGGCTTTCCGGTGAACTACCTCACGCGGCTCACCGAGGCGCTGCCCAAGGCCAAGATCGAGGACGGCTCCCGGGCGCTCACCGAGCAGCGGCTCTACAAGAGTGCACTTGAGATGGAGAACATGCGCAAGGCCTGCGACATCTCCCAGCGGGCCTACGACCGCATGCTGCCGGACCTTAAGGCCGGGGTCACGCGCCGGGAGGTGGCCGAGCGCCTCTACATCGCCATGATCGAGGAAGGCGCCCACCCGCGCCACCCCGGCTTCCTCATGCTGAACGCCTCCACCAAGTACGACGAGCGGCGCTACGAGAAGGGCGACCGCATGATCGCCGACTTCGGCGCCTGCTACGCCGGCTACTACGGCGACATCACCCGCATGGCTATCTTCGGCGCGCCGAGCGAGGACCAGAAGAAGGAACACGGGCTGGCCCTGCACCTGATCCGGGAATGCGTCAAGACCATGAAGCCGGGAACCCCCATCGCCGAGATCCCGCGGGTGGCCAACGCCGAGCTGACCAAGAACGGCTACCCCGAGGTGGCGAGTCCCAAGCGCATAGGCCACGGCATCGGCATGGCCCGGGCCGAACCGCCCTCCATCAGCGAAGCCGAGGTGCTCACCGTGGAGCCGGGCATGGTGCTGGCCATCGAGCCCAAGGTGCGCATCCCCGGCGCATCGGTGCACCTGGAAGAGGACGTGTTCATCACGGCCGGCGGCGCCGAGCCGCTTACCGCCGGCGCCGAGCGGCTTTACGTCATCGAATGAACCCTCCGCCGGGCAGCCACGCCGCGCGCGAGGGAGGCTAGCGGGAAAACGCCATGGCCAACGGAATCCTTTACCTGTCCAACGAAGACGTCAAACGCATCCTCGACCTGGGCGCGGCCGTCGACATCGTCAAGGCCGCGCTCAAGGACCACAGCGCCGGGCGCGTCGGCTGGTCCGTGCCCGAGGACTTGGCGGTGAAGCCCGAGCAAGGGTGGCAGTACTGGGTCACCGGCTGCTCGCTGGACGTCGCAGCCGGTTTTCGCTTCCGCGCCATCAAGGCCGCGGGCGGGAGCCGCGACCCGTCGCGGCCGCCGCAGGGCCCCCGCCGCATCCTCATCCTGAGCGACCGCGAGGGCGGCGAGGTCACGGCCATCATGGACGAGGACTGGTGCCACTCCGTCAGGACCGGCGCCGCCGCCACCGTGGCCTGCCAAGCCCTGTCACGCCAAGGGGCGTCGGTAATGGCAATGCTCGGCGTCGGCGACACCGCCAGCGCTACCGTACCGGTCATGGCGCGCGCCTTCGACCTCAAGGAAGTGCGGGTGCTGTCCCGCCGCCCCGAGACCCGGGAGGCCTTCGCCCGGGAGGTCGGCGAGGAGCTGAACCTGAACGTCGTGCCCTGCGACACTGCCCCGCAGGCGTTGGACGGCGCGGACTTGGTGGTTTCCGCCACCACCACCTCCGAGCCCTTCGTCAAGCAGGAATGGATCTCCGAGGGCGCGTTCGTCTACTCCATCGGCAAGCACCAGGAACTGGAGAACGCCGCCTACAAGGGCATGGGAAAGTTCGTGGTGGACAGTTGGGCCCAGTGCAAGAAGAAGTCGGACGTAGACAGGATGTTGAGGGAAGGCTTCCTCACGCGAGACGACGTCTACGCCGAGATCCCCGACGTCCTGTCCGGCAAGGTCCCCGGCCGGGAAGACGACCAGGAACGCATTTTCATGCGCGCCATCGGCCTGGTGAACCAGGACATCTCGCTGGCCGCGTGGCTCTACCGGAAGGCGCTGGAGGAAGGTGTCGGGACCCGGTTGCCCTACTAGGCCGCTTCCCGCCGCGTGCACGCCGGTTCACGGACAAATCTGCATCGGTTCAAGGATAGCGATGGACATCTTTCTGCTCATGGGTCAGTCCAACATGGCTGGCCGCGGACTCCTGGAAGACGTGGAGCCCATCCGCGACGAGCGCATCCGTGTGTTCCAGGATGGCCGCTGGGCCGTCGCCGAAGAGCCCCTGCACCACGACCGCCCCACCGCCGGCATCGGCCTCGCCATGAGCTTCGCCCGGACGATGCTGGACGCCGACCCCGACACGGATATTGGCTTGGTGCCCCGGGCCGTGGGCTCGACCCCTCTCGAACGCTGGATGCCGGGCGCCGACCTCTACGAAGGCGCTATGGCCGCTGCCTGTGAAGCCGCTCGTGAAGGCACCATCAAGGCCGTCCTGTGGCACCAGGGCGAGCACGACTCCAAGTCCGAGGCAGACGCTTCCAGCTACCTCCAGCGATTCACTACCATGGTGAGGACCCTGAGAGAGCGGCTCGGCACGCCATCACTGCCGGTGATCCTGGGAGAACTCGGAGCCTATCTCGTGGCGCGCCCCGACTTCCCGCACTACCACACGGTAAACGCCGAGTTGCGCAAAATCCCGGACGCCCTCCTACACTCCGCTTTCGTCAACGCGGAGGGCCTGACCGATAAAGGCGACAGCCTCCACTACGACGCCCGCTCGTTGCGGACATTCGGTGAGCGGTATGCTGCTGCTTACCTGCACCTTCAAAACGATCTGCAACGTCAATAAACCCCGTCGCGAGGCGACTCTGTGCAGAATGCAGTCAGTCGAAACAATCGAACAGAGCGTGGCAGCAACAAGGCGCGCTAACTAACGCCGGCTGGCACGTCTCCGAAGAAAATCTGATCCAGCTTCACAACGGGCAGTACAATCTTGCGACCCACCGTTTGATCATCGACTTCGCCCCGGGTCGTGAACAGCAGGTCTGCTTGATGGAACTGCGAGACGTCTACGCCTACTGCCCTGAACTACTTTCAGCAGATTCTTATCGCTGAACCTCCGGCTCCCCAAAACTGATCCTGGCGTTGACTCGTTGCGCTCCCGGAGCGGCAGCAAACCATGCCCGCGCGGCCTGAAAACCGTCTCTGAGCTTCCCCGGGACAGCATCCAGGTATGGAGGCATCTCCGATGCTCTGTACAATCCGCCCAGAGACGGCGGCGGCATCTGCCTCTTTTGGAGGGCTTGCCGCGTCACCTTCAGTCGAGCCGCGACGTCCGCCAAGCTGACGAGATCAGGCCTCACCTCCCGAAGCTTCGTCCCGTCCGGAAGGGCCACCATGACTTGCTTCACCGTCGCGGAGATAACAGCCTCCGGATCCCGCCCGGTACGTGTGAATCCCAATCCGACAAGCCCCGAGGCGCCGAGACCGACCGCCGCGTCATCGCACCCAACATCGTAAAGGGCATCGAGAATAGCCCCCTCGTTAGCCTCCCCCGGCAACGAGTAAACCAGGTCGAACTCGAACTCCATCTCAGTCATGATCGCTGTCTTCCTTCATTACGCAGCCATCGGCTTTTCTGAGCAACTCACGTGCATGGGCACCCGGATTGCGCGGCGTACTCCAGACCGACATCCGGCAGAAAATACCGGAACGGCAAGCATCCCCTGCGTTGGCCGGACAGAGCACGAAACCCCAAGCGTGTGCACTACGTCCCTTCGCTTCGTTGACGATCCACCCCACAGCCTCCAGTGCCGAAAGTGCGGCCTCGACCTCCTTGTTCGGATGCACCTTCCTTGGCAACACATAATCCTTTCAACGGAGGTTGTCAACCGACAACTCGCGAAGGGCGACTCCTTCGTCACCCTTGGGCAACGATCCCATACGTAGAAACGCACTACTCACGCCAGTCATTTCCCCTGGTTTTTGCGGAGGCGATCCGGTCGAGGCACAGCACGAGCAGCAATCCCACAACGCACAAGCCAAGCGCCAGCCAGAGGGTGCCGTCGACCTCCGGCAATACATTGACCTCACGAAGGAGCGGTTCACCTTGCCCCGACACCGCCGCCTTGAACGGCCAGATCTTCCGCAACGACCCGGCCATAAAGCCGATGAGGATCGCGATGACGATCTGGTGATGCTGGCGAAGCAGCCAGCTCAGGATCCGCACGAACGGCAGGATGCCGCACACGGCGCCCGTGGCCAAGGGCAGGATAGCGAACAGGTCGCGATCCCGGACGGCGTCGATGACGAATTCGTACTGCCCCAGGACCAGCAGGATGAAGGAGCCGGAGATGCCGGGGAGGATCATGGCCGTGATGGCGGCGGCGCCGCTCAGGAAGAGCGTGACGGCGTCGTGGGGCATCACCATGGGAACGAGGCCCACCAGCCACCAGGCGGCCGCCGTCCCCAGCAACAGGCACAGCACCGCGGTCACAGACCAGCGCAACCGCCCGGCCACGGTCACGATGCTGGCCAGCACCAAGCCAAAAAAGAAGGCGAACAGCGGCACCGGGTGGTGGTCCAGCAGCCAGCCGATGGGGCCGGCCAGGATCAGGACGGCGGCGGCGATGCCGGCGCCGAGCACGACGAGAAAGCGCCAGGGAACGGCGGACACCGCGTCGCGGAAGCGGAGGCGCACCAGCAGAAGCAGCAGCCGCCAGTTGAAGGACTTGAGGGCGTCCACGAGTTCTTCGTAGACGCCCATGATGAAGGCCATGGTGCCGCCGGAGACACCGGGGACGACGTCGGCGGCGCCCATGGTCAGGCCGGAGAAGGCAACGTAGAGATAGTGTTTCAGCCCGTTGGCCGGGCGTCTGGTCGCGTTCACCCCAGCGTTACATCCCCAGGGCCGCCTGCTTCTCGTTCCACTTGGCCCGCAGCTCTTCCCTCTCCGCCCCTTCCATGTGGTCGATGGCCTGGGCGACGATGTCCACGCCCACCAGTTCGGACCAGCCCTTGAGCAGCCGCACGGTCACGGGGCCGGGGGCGTCGTAGGGAAAGCCGACGCCGTTGATGCTCTTGATGGGCACGATGGTGGGGCTTGTGCTGGTGAGAAAAGCCTCGTCTGCGTTCAGGCAGTCGTAGGGCGTCAGATCGGCCTCCTCCACCTCCATGTCGAGGCGGTCGGAAAGCTCGCCGAGCACCGCCCGGGTGATGCCGCCCAGGACGTTCTTGGAGCCAGGGGTGTAGACCTTCCCGTCGATGACCGCGAAGAAGTTGTGGGCGTTGCTCTCGGCGATGTTGCCGTCGAGGTCCAGCATCAGCGGGATGGCCTTGGGGTCCGCCTGCCTGGCCTCGAAGGTGGCGATGATGTGGTTCATCTTGTTGGTGATCTTAGCCTTGGACTCAAGGCACTGGGGCGGAATGCGCCGGGTGGCGGGCACGATGATCGTCACGCCCTCGACGTAGTGGCGGCAGAACCCGGTGAAGTCCACGTCGTGGCAGTAGATCGCCACGGTGGCGTTTCCCTTGGCCCGTCCGCCCTTCGAAGACCGCTCTCCCCGGCTCACCACCTGCCAAACGGCATAGTCGTCGTCCGGGCCCAGGAGGTCCTTGTTGCGCTCGATCACTTCCAGCGCCGCCGCCTCCATCTCGTCCTGGGTCATGCCGCAGTCGATGCGCGTGTACTTCAACGAGCGGAACAGCCGGTCGTTGTGCTCCTTCAGCTTGAACGGCTGGTGCCGGAAAGTGCGGGTCACGTCGTAGACGCCGTCGCCCGCGTGAAAACCCATGTCGAGAACCGACACCTTGGCCTCGCTCTCAGGCACGAAGCTGCCGTTCAGATAGACGATCTTCTCATGCATCGCGTTGCCTCCATCCATGCTCAAGGGGATGAAGGAATCTACTACGAAACGGCCGCACGGTCCATTTCCGCCCCCCGCTTCGTCATTCCCGCGCAAGCGGGAATGACGATATGGGGTTCAGTGGCAGACTTACAATTGTTGTACTTGTCATTTGACATGAGGGGTTCTCGTGGCAAATTGAAGTAAGCGTTACACGACACCAGTCACGTGCTCTGACGAGGAAAGGAAGCACACATGCTGATCAAGAGGCCCGCGGACATCAAGAGTAGCGAGATCACGGACAAGGAGCTGTATCTCAACCGGCGCCAGTTCATGCAAACGGCGTCAGCGGGCGCGGCCGTTCTGGGCACGGGGCTTCTGGCTCCCGGACTGCTCGGCCCCATGAGCACGGCCTGGGGAGCGACCAAGCTCGATAACGTCGCCAAGGGCAAGTTCTCCACCGACGAGCCGCAGACATCGCTCAAGGACATCACGAGCTACAACAACTTCTACGAGTTCGGCACCGACAAGGGGGACCCGAAGCGGCATTCCGGCAGCCTCAAGACACGGCCGTGGACGGTGGAGGTCGAAGGCGAGGTGCACAAGCCCAGGACCTTCGACATCGAGGAGCTGTTGAAGATGCCGCTGGAGGAGCGCGTCTACCGTCTGCGCTGCGTGGAGGCGTGGTCCATGGTGATCCCGTGGATCGGGTTCGAGTTGAGCCACCTGATCAAGTTGGTGGAGCCCACGAACAACGCCAAGTACATCCAGTTCGTCACGCTGTACGATACCGAGCAGATGCCCGGCCAGCGCCGGGGCATCCTCGACTGGCCCTACACCGAGGGGCTGCGCATGGACGAGGCCATGAATCCGCTGACGATCATGGGGGTGGGACTCTATGGCGAGGTGATGCCCAACCAGAACGGCGCGCCGATCCGCCTGGTGGTGCCGTGGAAATACGGGTTCAAGAGCGGCAAGTCCATCGTCAAGATCCGTTTCGTGGAGGAAGAGCCGCCCACGTCATGGAACATGGCGGCCCCTCACGAGTACGGGTTCTACTCCAACGTGAACCCCACGGTGAACCATCCGCGCTGGAGCCAGGCGAGTGAGCGCCGCATCGGCGATTTCTTCCGGCGCAAGACCCTCATGTTCAACGGCTACGAAGAACAGGTGGCGCACCTGTACAAGGGGATGGACCTCAAGAAGCTCTACTGAGCCGCGATCCGTTCCGTGGACCGGCCCGGCCGGAAGGTCGCGGCCGGGTCCAGGGAAAGGGACTTCGCCGCCCGACGCACAACCCATGAAAGTATCCACCTGGGTCCGGCCCTTCACCTGGTTCAAGGTCCTCGTCTTCGCCGCGTCGTTGATTCCGGCGGCCCGGCTCGTGGTGGGGCTCTTCACCGGCGGGCTCGGCGCCAACCCGGTGGAGTTCATCACCCACACCACCGGCACCTTCGCCCTGGTGTTCCTGATGCTCACGCTGTCGGTGACGCCGCTCCGGCGCATCACCGGCTACGCCAGCCTCATCCGGCTGCGGCGCATGCTGGGGCTGTTCGCCTTCTTCTACACCTGCGTGCACCTTTCCACCTTCGTGGTGCTGGACCACTTCTTCGACCCCGCCGCGATCCTGCAGGACGTGTTCAAGCGGCCGTACATCACCGCCGGTTCCGTGGGCTTCCTGCTGATGCTCCCGCTGGCCCTCACCTCCACCGCCGGCTGGATCCGCAGGCTCGGCGGGCGCCGCTGGCAGCGACTTCATCGCCTGGTCTACTTCTCCGCCATCGCCGGGGTCGTCCACTTCCTGTGGCTGGTCAAGGCCGACCTGCGGGAACCGCTCATCTACGCGGGTGTGCTCGCGGTGCTGCTGGGCTACCGCATCGCGGTGTGGCGCAACGCGCCGTGGCGGAAGAAACGAGCGAACTGACTGGACGGAAGTCAAGCTCAGAACCGGCTTGGCGAGGACTCGGGACGAACGGTCCGAAAGACATCGAGCCGTTGGTTCTGAGCCCTTCGACAAGCTCAGGACCGGCGTAGCGGAGCGAAATCGAAGGGCGCCCACTAGCGCGTAATTTGACACGCCCGAGGGCACCCCGTTATAAAGCCACCTTTGTGCGATTCCAGGGCGCGGCCGGCGCTTCGGCCGCGCCTTCGATTATGGACCGCGATCAGCATACCGGGACGCGCCGGGAACTCGATCCGAACACATTGGGAGCGACGAGCACGCCATGAAACAGACGGTTCGGGTGACCGTCAACGGACGGTTGTACGAAGAGGAAGTGGAGCCGCGCCAGCTTCTCTCCTATTTCCTGCGAGAGACCATCGGCCTCACCGGCACGCACATCGGCTGCATCATCGGCGAGTGCGGCGCGTGCACGGTGCAGGTGAACGGAACGCTGGTGAAGTCCTGCCTGATGTTCGCGGTGCAGGCCAACGGCAAGGAGATCACCACCATCGAGGGGCTCGCGGAAGGCGACGCGCTGCACCCGGTGCAGGAGGCCTTCATCAACAACTACGGCTTCCAGTGCGGCTACTGCACGCCGGGCATGATCATGGCGGCGGACTCTCTGTTGAAGAAGAACCCCAACCCCAGCGAAGAGGAAATCCGCGAGGGTCTGGCGGGGAACCTGTGCATGTGCACGGGATACGTGCAGATCGTGGCGGCGGTGAAGGAAGCCGCGGGACAGGTCGACAATGGCTAAAGCAGATCCGAAACAGTACGTGGGCCTCGCCGCCCGGAGCAAGGAAGGGCCGCGGCTCGTCACCGGGCAGGGCCGGTACACCGACGACTTCACCGAGCCCGGCATGTTGCAGGCGGTGTTCCTGCGGAGCCCGCACGCGCACGCGCGCATCCTCGGCGTGGACGCCCAGGCGGCCCTGAGCCGCTCGGACGTGTTCGCGGTGGTCACCCCGGAGGACATCAAGCGGGACACCAAGCCCTTCCGCCCCGGCCGTTACGCCGCGGGCCTCAAGAAGCCCATCGCGGAATACGCAGGCGCGGTGGACAAGGTGCGCTACGTGGGCGAGCCCGTGGGCGCGGTGGCGGCCAGGGACCGGAGCACGGCGGAGGACGTTCTCGAATCCATCGCCGTGGATTACGAGATCCTCCCCGCCAACACCGACGTCCACAAGGCCATAGCCGGCGAGGACGCCTCCGTCATCTACGACGAACTGGGCGCCAACCTGGCCTGGCAGGGCACGCTGGAATACGGCGACACCGAGAAGGCGTTCCGGGAGGCGGACCGGGTCGTGCGGGAGAACCTCAAGATCCACCGCTACAGCTCGACGCCGCTGGAGCCGCTGGCGTGCATCGCCTCCTACGACCGCTTCAGCCGCAAGCTCACGGTGCGCACCAACACCCAGGTGCCGGAGAACATCTACGACGCGCTGCGGGACGCACTCCAGATCGACGACATCCGGGTCATCATCCCGGACATCGGCGGCGGCTTCGGACAGAAGATCCACCTGATCCGGAAGTACGTCGTCATCGTGGCGCTGCTGGCCGTCAAGTCGGGCCGGCCGGTCAAATGGATCGAGGACCGCAACGAGCACATGATGGCCGCGGGCCACGCGTGCGAGCAGCACTTCGACGTCGAGGCCGCGGTGAAGAACGACGGAACGGTCACCGGGCTGCGCTTCAAGGAGATCGACGACGTGGGCGGCTCCATCAGCACGCTCACTATCCACTTCACCAACAAGCTCAACAACCTGAGCAACACGTACAAGGTCCAGAACATCCGCGCCGACGGCTACTCCGTGGTCACCAACCGCTGTCCGGTGATCCCCAACCGCGGCATCGGCAAGCCCGGCATGTGCTACATCTGGGAGCGCATCATCGACCGGGTGGCCCAGGACCTGGACATGGACCCCTCCGAGGTGCGCTTCAAGAACCTGGTGCAGCCGGAGCAGATGCCCTACACCACGCCCAACGGCAACATCTACGACAGCGGCGACTATCCCGGCCTGCTGAAGCGCGCGCTGGAGAAGGTGGACTACCCGGCGCTCAAGGAGGAGCAGGCACGGGAGCGCGGGAAAGGCCGTTATCTCGGCATCGGCGTGGTAATCGGGGTGGAGCCCGGCGGCCGCAACGCCGCCCGCGACATGGCCATCTTCCCAGAGATGAAGGAGACCCCCGGGTCCGGCGGCATCAACGGCGCCACCATCAAGCTCGAGAAGAACGGCACCATCGCCCTCTACCTGGGCTCGCCCAACTGCGGGCAGGCCCACGAGACCACCACCGCCCAGGTGGCCGCCGGCATTCTCGGCGTGAGCCCCGACGTCATCAGCACCACCACGCCCTTCGACAGCGATGTGGCGCCCTGGGGCGTGGCCGCGGCCAACAGCGGCAACAACTTCCACCTCTACGACATCGGCTCCATCATCGGCGCGGCCACGCAGCTCCGGGAGAAGGTCCTCAAGGTGGCAGGCCATATCCTGGACGCCGAGCCCTCCGACCTGGAGATCGCCGACGGGGTGGTGACCGTTCCGGGATTCCCGCGGCGCAGGCTCACCTTCGCCGAACTGGGCAAGGCGGCCTACAACAACCAGTCGCTGCTGCCCGAGGGCATCGACGCCGGGCTTCAGACCACGTTCTATTACACGTTCCCCCACGCCCAGCCGAACATGGTGCCGGGCCAGGACCGCCGCGTCCGCGCCCAGTTCACCTTCGGCGCCGGCGCCCACGTAGCCATCGTGGAAGTGGACCCGCGCACCGGCAAGGTCGACGTACTGCGGTACCTCATCGTGGGCGACAACGGCACCATCATCAACCCCGGCGTGGTGGACGGACAGATTTACGGCTCCGCCGCCCACGGCATCGCCGTGGCCCTGGGAGAGGGCTTCGTCTACGACGACGAGGGACAGCTCCTCACCATCACGCTGACCGACTACGGCAAGTGCTCCACCGCCGAGACCCCCAACGTCGAGGTGGAACACGCGCCCTCGCCGTCGGCGTTCACGCCGCTGGGGCAGAAGGCCGCGGGCGAAGGGGCCGCCATCCCCTCCCCCGCCGCCATCGCCAGCGCGGTGGAGAACGCCCTGGAGCCCTTCGGCGTCAAGGTCCGGCATCTGCCGCTCACCCCCGAGCGGGTATGGCAATTGATTCAGGAGGCCCAGGCATGATCCCCGGCGCGTTCGACTACCACGCACCCGCCTCCCTGGAGGAGGCCCTGTCGCTGCTGTCCGCCAACGTGGACGACGCCAAGGTGCTCGCCGGCGGCCAGAGCCTGCTGCCGCTCATGAAGCTCCGCCTTGCCAAGCCCGAGGTCATCATCGACATCGGCGGCCTCGCCGAACTGAACTACATCCGCGAGGAAGGCGACCACATCGCCATCGGAGCCCTAGCCACCTACACCGACGTGGCCGAGTCCGACCTGATCCAAAACCGCTGCCCGCTGCTGGCTCAGACCGCCGTGGTGGTGGGCGACGTCCAGGTGAGGAACCGCGGCACCGTCGGCGGAGGCCTCGCTCATGCCGACCCGGCAGAGGACCTGCCCGCGGCCATCCTGGCCCTGGACGCCGAACTCAAGGCCGCCGGACCCGACGGCGAGCGCTGGATCCCCGCCAGCGAGTTCTTCGTCACCATGCTCACCACGAGCCTCCTGCCCGAGGAACTGCTCACCGAGATCCGCGTGCCCGCGCGTGACGGCTACAAGACGTCGTACCAGAAAGTGTCGCGCCAGGCGGCAGGCTTCGCCATCGTCGGCGTCGCGGCGTGCCTGAAAGAGTCCGCCGACGGCGTCTGCGAGGACATCTCGGTAGCAGTCACCGGCATGACCGACGTGGCCTTCCGCGCCGAAAAGGTGGAAGCCGCACTACGCGGTGAGAAGCTCGACGACAGCGCCATCGCAAGCGCGGCGGCGCTCGTTACCGACGGCGTCGACCCCATCGAGGACGTCAACGCCACCCCCGCCTACCGCGCCCATCTGGCGCAGGTGTACGTGGAGCGGACGATCCAGGCGGCGCGGGCGGGATGAGGCCCTTATCTAGCGCCCGCCTCTGAAAGCCGAACGAACTGCGAACTTAACCCGGACTTCCTGGACATCTAGCGTTCGGCCAGTTGCACTGTCAGTCAATCCTGCTTCAATCGCCTGCCGTACGTAGATCTCGTACATCAAATCATCCCATGTGGCGTCTGCCGAGAGTTTCTCCATCAGACGCTTCGCTTCCTTCTTGATACCGGCATCGGACATGGCTAACCTCAGCCGCCTCGTTACACGCCCCGCAGACGGCCGGAAACGCTGAGCACGAGGGACGCCACGCCGCAGGCGATCAGGACGCCGCCGAACACCACGGTTATCTTGCTGGTCCCCACGTTGGGGATGAAGACGAACACGGTCACCAGGGTGCCGAGGACGTTTCCCATGGTGGAGACGCCGTACACCGCGCCGGTGATGCGGCCGCCGTACTCCAGTTCCTTGAGCAGCAGGCGCACGAAGAACGGGGAAAGTGCGGCAAGAAGCGCGACGGGGAGGAATGTCAGGACGACGGAGGCGAGCATGATGCCCCAGAAATCATAGCCGGCGGACAGCATGATGGCTTCCATGACCTGGTTTGCCAGGAACGCCACGAGGATCAGGTACACCCCCACGACGGAGAGCACGCTCGAGACGATCCAGATCTCGCGGGAGCGGTCGGCGACGATGCCTCCCGCGGTGTAGCCGACCATCATGGCGAAGAGCACGACGGCAATCAGGCAGGCCCATGTCGTGATGCCGCTGCCGAAGTAGGGGTTGAGGTACCGGCTTCCCAGCATCTCGAAGCCCATGAGGGCGAAGCCGGAAAGAAAAATCAACAGGAACAGCCATACCGAACCGATTGCACGTCCCATCACCACTTCCCCTTCAGGAACTCGTCCAGCTTGCGATTGTGCATCTTGATCGCGCGCAACGATTCCACCGGCGCGAAGTCGTCCGTGAGCGCGGCGGTGTCCGGCAGGCGCTCGACGCTGCGTCGTTGGGAGACCATTTCGCTCAACGGGTACTTGAACCCGAACGCATCGTCCAGTCTCGCCGCGGTCGACGCCAACCGTGCCTGTTCGCGCCTGGGCCCGTCATAGGCGATCATGACCACGTTGCCTCCCGCGTCGTACAGGTCCACGTGGTCGAAGACCTTGCCGATGGTGACGAGAGCGGCGTCGAACATCATGGTGTTGGGCTCGACGTTCTGCGCCACGGCTCCGCCGGGGGCGAGGCGGGTCTTGACGAGCTTGTAGAACTCCGTCGTGAGCAGGTGAAACGGCACGAACGCGCTGCGATAGGCGTCGATCAGGATGACCGGCCACCGTGTTCTCCGCCTCATGATGTAGCGGCGGCCGTCCTCGATGGAGACATTGAAGTTCCGCTCGAGCCGGACCCCGAAGTAGCGTTCGGCCAGCTCGAACACCTCCGGGTCCAGCTCGACCGAAACGACTTCTAGGTCGGGCATGGTCCTGTGCAGGTACCATGCAGTCCGGCCGCCGCCGAAGCCTATTTCAAGGATCCGGTCCACGTCGCCCGCGTAGGCGAGGACGGCGGTCATGTACCGCGTGTATCGCGAAGGGAGCGCGAACTCGTCGCGCGTGTCGTACACGGTCTCCGTGTAGAGGGCCCGGTTGTGGCCGAACGTCATGGTGACGATGGGGCCTTCCTTGAAGACGTAGATGTTGTTGTAAACGGACTCGCGCTTGGCGATCAGAACGGCATCGGACATCGCGGATGGCGGTTCCGCGAACACGAACAGCGCCAGTGCCACGCACAATGCGCCAAGCGGTGCCGGCCTGAACGTCATCCGGAAGACGTGGAAAGCTCCAGCCGGTTCCCGCTCGGATCGATGACGTAGACCGAGTATCCCTTGCCCTCGCCGTGGCGGCGGACCTCGCTCACCTTGGCGCCTCTGGCCTCGATTTCCTTGACGAAGTCCTCGGGCTCGGCCGGTGGTCCGTCGATCTCGAAGGTGTGATGGGGCACGCGCGGATGGCGGTCTTTCGACGCGTCGAAGACACCCAGGACGGCGCCGCCGAGGTTGAGCCGGACGACGTCGACGCCGGCGACCACGTGTTTTTTGCGGACGGTCGCCCCAAGGACCTCCTGGTAGAAGCTCACGGTCTTGTCCAGGTCCTCGGCATTGAAATTCCACGAACGGAACTGGGTCAGTTTGGACATGATGAAACCTCCTCTGGAATGGATGCTCTCGGCGGGAGACGCCGTTATTCGACCCGGGCAGCTTCGAACAAGCCATCGAGATTTTCAAGCTCGTCGAACCGCCACAGCCGCGCCAACAGGGATCTCTGCCGGGACGGGGACAGGACGCCCGCCGTGAGGCCCAGGAACTTCTGCTCCAGCTCGGCATCGGACAGCGGATTCCGGCCGTGGCCCTTGGGGTAATCGGCGGCCCGCCTCAGCCGGCGTCCGGAACGCAGCTCGATCTCCATTCGGGCGCGCTGCTGCGCGGGGTAGTTGCGGGTGGCCTCGGGGTCCTCGCCGACCTCGACCTTGCGCATGAGCGGCCGGAGCGCCGGATCGCCGATGCGCTTCTCGTCGAAGCTGGCCGGCGTCAGCGCGCCGTCGGTCAAGGCGGCGGCGACCACGTACGGGAGGCTGTGATCGGCGGTCTCGCGGGTCTGGGGATCCCACTTCTCGGGCTCGCCGGCGGCGTTTCGGACGGCCACGGCGTAGGTGCCGATGCGGATGCGTTCCAGGTCGTCCAGGTCGAACTCGTCCCTCATCTCCAGGGCCATGGCCGCGCCGGCCTGGGTGTGGATCTGCACCGGGAAATACTTGATGCTGGTGTCGCCGAGCTTGAACGGCACGCCCGCCGCGGCATTGCCGAAACCGTCGAGATCCAAGGCTCCGGTCACCTGGTCGAACAGGCCGTAGCGTCCTTCGAACGGTTCCGGCGGCCCTTCCATGCCGGCACGGGCCAGGAGCGCGGCGAAGACCCCGTTGCGGACGGCCACGGCCGTGGCGCAGCCCTTCCACGTGGACAGCTCGCCCACCCGGGTCTGACCCAGCGGCACCTGCGACACGGCGCTGATGGACATGGCGTGGGCGAGTTGATCCGCCGGCAGCCCCAGGACCTTCCCGGCGGCGCAGGCGCTGGCCGGGCCGATGAAGACTCCCTGGTCCCACCCCTTCTCCCGGGTGGCGAAGCGTTCAGCGAACTGCCCGTAGATCTCGTAGGCCAGGACCAGCGCGGCGATCACCGCGCGGCCGGACGCGCCGGACGCCTCGGCCGCGGCCAGCACCGCCGGCAGCATGTCGCTGGGATGCCCGCCGCCGGGCGACACGAAGCTGTCGTTGCAGTCCAGGTAGCGGATCATGGCGGTGTTGGCGAAGGCCGCCATGTCCGGAGAGGTCGCCTGTCCGATCCCCAGGATTCGCGCCGCCGCCCCGCCGTGGACGGCGGGCGCCAGCTCCCGGGCGATGCGGCACGGCTCGGCCGCGAAAGCCCCCAGCGCGCAACCCACCGAATCGAGGATACGGCGGCGGGTCTCGTGAACCGTATCGGCAGGGAGGTCCCGGTAGTCCAGGGCGGCGGCGTAGCCGCTCAGGTATTTCGCGGTGGCGTCCACGACGATGTCATCCGGCGCCGGCGCCGCCGCCTGCATCGGCCCCCCGCAGGCCCGCGAAGAACCGCTTGAGCAGGCTTCCGCACCGCTCCCCCAGAACTCCTTCCGTGACGGCCACGCGGTGGTTGAGGCGCGGGTCGTCGCAAACCTCGTAGAGAGACCTCACGGCGCCCCCCTTGGGGTCCGGGCAGCCGAAGACGAGGCGCTTGATGCGGGCCTGCACGATGGCGCCCGCGCACATGACGCAGGGCTCGAGGGTCACGTATAACGTGCAGTCATCCAGGCGCCAGGACGCGCGTTTCCGGGCCGCCTCCCTGATGGCCAGGATCTCGGCGTGGCCCGTGGGGTCCCCCAAGGCCTCGCGCAGGTTGTGTCCCCGGCCGATCACCGAGCCCCCGGACACCACCACCGCCCCGACGGGCACCTCCGCCTCCCGCTCCGCGGCCTCGGCCTCCGCCAGTGCCCGCGCCATGAATGCCTCGTCCCCCTGCCGTGTGCCGGTCACCGGCTCATCCTGACCGGAACCCGGTTCCCCGCCTCGGGCCGTTCGTCATCCCTGCCCGCATCCGCGAGTTCCTACGCCAGCTCCGCCAGGTCATCGAGCACCTCTTGCGCGTGCTGATCAGGCTTCACCTTCTCGTAGATCTTGGCGATCCTGCCCTTGGGGTCGATGAGGAACGACATCCGGTGGGTGCCCTCGTATTCCCTCCCCATGAACTTCTTGGGGCCCCAGACGTCGTAGAGCTTCACCACCTCCTTCTCTTCGTCCGCCAGCAACGTGAACGGAAGCTGGTGCTTCTCGGCGAACTTGGCGTGGCTCTTGACCGGATCGATGCTGACGCCCAGGACCGTGGCCCTGGCGTTGTCGAACGCGGTCATGTGGTCCCGTATACTACGGGCCTCTTTCGTTCAGCCGGGGGTGGCGTCCTTGGGGTAGAAGAACAGCAGCACCCACGTTCCCTTGTAGCCCGAGAGCTCGTGGGGCTTGCCGTGCTGGTCCATCAGCCGGAAATCCGGCGCCTCGTCACCGGGCTTGTGCTTCATCAGTCGGTTTCCTCCCGTCGTTCGTTCCCGGATGTTCTACAACGCGGGGTGGCGCGTGCCAAGCCGGCACGCGACGCCTTGACACCATGGAGCCGGCAGGGGCAGAATCCGCATGTCCCGGGACCGGGACGCTGGCATGAAACCGGAACGGAGGAGCCCATGGAAACGGTACACAAGCCGCGGAGCTACGGCGAGCACTCCGAGCACTGGCTCGACTTCGAGGAAAGCCCCCGGCGCGTACGGGTGAAGTTCGGCGGCGAGACCCTCGTCGACACGAAGCGGGCCATGCTTTTGCGGGAAGCGGGCCACGTCCCCGTCTACTACTTCCCGCCGGAAGACGTCCGTATGGAGTTCCTGACGCCCAACGACCACCATACCGGCTGCTCCGTCAAGGGAGAGGCTTCCTACTGGGACGTGGCGGCCGGGGGAAAGACGGCCGAATCGGCGGCCTGGAGCTACCCCGACCCCTTGGCGCAGTCCCGCGACATCGCCGGGTACGTCTCCTTCTACTGGAACCGGATGGACGGCTGGTACGAGGAGGAGGACGAGATCTTCGTCCACGCCCGGGACCCCTACAAGCGGGTGGACGTGCTCAAGAGCTCACGCCACGTGCAGGTGACGCTGGGCGGCGAGGTGGTGGCGGATTCCCGGCAGCCCCGCCTGGTGATCGAGACCGGCCACCTGATCCGCTACTACCTGCCGCGGGAAGACGTGCGCACGGACCTTCTGGAACCCAGCGACACCAGGTCGCGTTGTCCCTACAAGGGCGCGGCCCGCTATTGGTCGGCGAACGTGGCCGGCAAGGTCTTCGAGGACACGGTCTGGAGCTACGAGGAAACCATCCCCGAATGCCCCAGGATCAAGGACCTGATGTGCTTCTTCAACGAGCGGGTGGACGCCATCCACGTGGACGGCGAACGGCTGGAGATTCCCCGGACCAAGTGGTCGCGGAGCTGACGGCTTCGCACCGGGCGTGACCTGACACGGCGCGCCAAGGTCCGATTCGTCATTCCCACGGAACAGGCTGTGTCAAACTCGTGAGGCAGGGACCTTACGAAACGTCATTCCCGCGAAACAGGCTGTGTCAATACTCTGCTTCGTGGCGACCAAACCCCAATCCGTCATTCCCGCGAAAGCGGGAATCCAGGGGTGGTGGCAGGGCGCTACAGCGGCGTTTCCCCGCTCTACCCCTCCTGGATTCCCGCTTTCGCGGGAA
>JAJDXX010000065.1 GCA_022823055.1 Candidatus Binatia bacterium
GCTTGCAGCCGACACAAAGGGGTATGAAAATGGGGCGCCCCCCCAATGAGTCATTCCCGCGGAAGCGGGAATCCAGGCGGGGTGGGGCCGGGCAATGAGGCCGCCACACCCCCCCACCCCTGGATTCCCGCTTCCGCGGGAATGACTCATTGGGGTGTAGCGGGATTCCATAACTATCCGAAATCATTGAACAATTGTTTATTTTCATATCAATGACGAAATGGGGTGTCGGCGCGCGGCGTAATGGCTCGTCAGGACGCCGTGGCGGTCTGCCCCTCCGGAGTGAGGACGCACACGGGCATCTCTTCGGCGTTGTGGGCGAAGCCGACGGCGCCGTAACGGTCCACCAGGATGAGGCCGGCTTCGGCGCCGGTCTGGCGCTCCAACAGTTCCACGGCCCGCTTCGCCGCGGTTGCGGGGGTCAGCCCGGCGGCCAGGAGGTCCACCGCGGTCTTGGCCAGCAAGACCTTGATGATGGCTTCGCCTTGGCCCGTGCACGAGGCGGCGCCGACGGCGTCGGCGTAGGTGCCGCAACCGATGAGCGGCGAGTCCCCGACACGGCCGGGGAGCTTGCCCAGGGTGCCGCCGGTGGACGTGCCGGCGGCGAGGCGGCCGCGGGCATCGAGGGCAACGCAGCCCACCGTGCCGTGGCCGGCGTTCCAGCGTTTGCGCTGGGCCTGGGTGATCAGGGTGTCGCCCGGCACCGGCTCGATGCCCGCCCGGCGCGCGAAGTCGCGGGCACCCTGGCCCGCCAGCATCACATGACGGCCGTCGTCGAGCACCTTGCGCGCCAGCCGGATGGGGTTGCTTATGCCGGAGACCGCGGCCACGGCCCCGGCTTCGAGGGTGTCGCGCATGAGCGCGGCATCCATCTCCACCTCGCCGGCTGCGTTCAAGGACGAACCGGTGCCCGCGTTGAACAGCGGATCGTCCTCGAGCACCGCCACGGCCTCCTCCACCGCGTCGAGCGACGAGCACCCTTGGCGCACCGCCGTCCAACCGGTCCGGGCCGCCGCCAGGCAACCGGCGAGACGGTCGCGCTGCTGCGCGCCCGAACCGCGCCCGGCGCCGCCGTGGACGATGATGGCGGGCCGGAAATTCACCGTGCCGCCAACTCCCCGCCGTGGCCCGCGGTGATATGCCTCAGTTCATAGCGCGGTCCGTCCACGGTGTAGCCCCCGCGCACCGGGTCCTCCGCCAGCAGCAGGGGCGTGTCGAGGTCGATCCATTGGAAGGCGCCGGTGCCGGCCGCCAGATGGACGCTGAAGCCCATGGCCAGCCGCGTCTCCACCATGCCGCCGATCATGAGCCCGAGGCCGGAGGCGCGCGCGATGGCGATGATCTCCAGCGCCTGGGCCACGCCGCACTTGGCGAGCTTGACGTTGATCACCTGCGCGAGGCCGTCGCGGGCGATGCGCGCGGCGTCGTCGGCGGAGCGGCAGGACTCGTCCGCCGCCACCGGCACGCCCGCCTCGCGCGCCAGGCGCGCTTGGCCGTCCCGATCTTCTCGCGGCACGGGCTGCTCCAGCAGGGCGGGCTCCAGCCCCAGGCGGCGCAACGTGCCCAGCACGGCCAGTGCCTGCTCCGCGTCGTAGCCTTCGTTGGCGTCGAGGATGAGACGGCACTCCGGATGACCCGCGCGGATGGCCCGGACGCGCGCGATGTCCCCGTCAACGTCGCCGCCGACCTTGGTCTTCAGCGCGGTGAACCCGCGGGCGCGATATTCCGTGGCGAGCGTCTCAGCCTCCGCCGGTTCACAGATGGGAATGGTGATGTCGGTCTCCAGGGACGCCGACGCGCCGCCGAAGTATTCGAAGAGCGCGATGCCGTGGTTCCGCGCCAAGGCGTCGAACAGCGCCATTTCCAGGCCGGCCCGGACCGTGGGAGTTCCGGGCAGGGCGGCGGAGAGGGCGGCGAGGAGCGGACGCCAGCGCAGGGCCTCCTTGCCGGTCCATTCCGCCTCGGCCCGGTGTGCCGCCGACAGCGCCGCCGCCTGATCTTCCGGCGTGACCGTGGGCAGGGTCGGAATCTCCCCCCACCCGCTCACGCCGCCCGCGAGGTCCAGTCGCACGGCGACGTTGGAAACCCTGTCCAGGCGCGCACCGGATATGGTGAAGGGCGCCTTCAGCGCCACGTCCAGGGGACGCGCTTCGATTCCGGTGATGCGTGGCATGGGCGATTCGAGACAAGCGGTCAGCCGAAAGGGTACAATCTGATGCCGCGCGCTGCAAATTCGTTCAACAATTCTCGAAACCCATTCGGTCCGGTGCCGCTCTCGCCGCGCGGTCTTCGAGGACGATGCCCGTGCTCCCGTCGAATGGCCGTCGCTTCATCAGGCCGTATCTGGTACGTTTCCGACCATCATAGAAGGTGCGTCTATACCCGTGCCGCCGCACGGAGTACCAAGGAGGACCGCACATGATATCCGAGGTCGAGTTCGCTCCGGGCAAGAAGGGCTATCTGGCGAGACCCGCCGAAGGCGGCCGCCATCCCGCCGTGATCCAGCTCCATGAGCGCTACGGGGTCGTCCAGCACACCACGGACATCGCCGAGCGACTGGCACGGAATGGCTACGTGGCCCTGGCGCCCGACATGTTCTCCCGCTTCACCGGCGACCGGGAAGCCCTGGCGCGCGGCGACATCGGCGTCGGCATCCGCGACGACGAAGCGCTCACGGACCTGGACGAGTGCGTCAGCTACCTGCGCGGTCTCGACGACGTCGACGGCGGGCGCCTCGCGGTGATGGGCGTGTGCCAGACGGGACGGCAGCCCCTGCTGGCGGCCGCCCACCGGGACGACCTGCGCTGCGCGGTGGTGTTCTACGGCGGCATCTACCAGCGGGACTGGGAGCCTCACGAGGAGCGCCCCACCTCGGTGGGGGAGTTCATCCAGCGCCTGTCCTGCCCGGTGCTGGGGGTGTTCGGCGACAACGACCACATCATCTCGGTGGATGACGTGCGCCGTTTCCGGCGCGCCCTGGAGGATGCCTGGAAGACCTACAACATCCGCATCTTCCGGGACGCGCCTCACGGCTGGCTCAACGACACCATGCCGGGGCGCTACCGGCCGGAAGCGGCCGAGGATGCCTGGGCCTTGTTGTTGCGCTTCCTGGAGCGGCACATGGGCGAGGAGGCCGACGCGTCCCGCGTGGAATGGGAGTTCGAGGGCGACGTCCCCACCGTATACGATTTCTCCAAGATGGTCCGGCTGGCCTGATTCACGGGGCCTGCCCCTCCGGCCAGGACCCGCGGCCCGCTCCTTGTTTGGCTTCCCGGAGATTATTGCTTAAATTGGGTGGGTCAGGGTGTCATGGAGCAGACATTTGCGGATATGCGAGGCGCATGCATGAGCTCCGGACGCTCGTGGCTGTGCAGTTTGCTGGTGGTGGCGTGTTGCCTGGTGCCGTCCGCGTGGGCGGAGGGGGGTCCCAGAAGCGAGGTCGAGCAGGCGTTGCGCGCCGGTCTCGCGATTCTCGGCGACCCCGGCCTTCAGGAAGACGCCAGGGTCGAAAGGGTCAGGGCGGTCTTTCTGCCGCTCTTCGACTTCCCCGAGATGGCCCGGCGTTCGCTGGGCTCGCACTGGCGCCGGCGGACGCCGGATGAGCGGGAAGAATTCACCCGGCTCTTCGGCGCCCTGTTGGAGAAGACCTATACGAGCCGCATCGCCGCATACCGGGCCCAGCGTGTGCACTTCACCGGCGAGGAAGTCGACGGCCGTTATGCACAGGTCGATACGCGGATCGTGGACCAGGAGGGACGCAGGTTTGACATCGACTACCGCCTGCACCGCGTGGAGGCCGCCGGCAAGTGGCTCATCTATGACGTCGTCATCCAGGACATCAGCCTGGTCAACAACTATCGCGCCCAGTTCAACCGCGTGATCAACCGGAGTTCCTATGCGAGCCTGCTGGCCAAGCTTCGCGCGCAGTGACGCCGAAGTTGCCGCCGGCCACCGGTTGCACCCAAGGACAAATGCAGGAAATGCCGCTCCCGTCCGTTCCCAGGAAAGCCTCCACGCTTGTGCTCGTGCGCCCGGCGCAGGCAGGCGGGTTCGAGATATTCATGACGAGACGGCCGCAGGAGATGCGCTTCCTCGGGGGCTTCTTCGTGTTTCCGGGAGGCGCCGTCAAGGGGGCGGATGCGTCGCCGGCGATGCTGGAGATGTGTCGCGGGCTCTCGCCCAGGGAGGCCCGCACACGGCTTGGCGACGATCTGAGCGCCGAGGATGCCATGGGCCATTGGGTGGCGGCCATACGCGAGCTCTACGAGGAAGTGGGGGTGCTGCTGTGCGTGACGCGGGAAAACGGCGCGGCGGTCGCCCCGCGGACCTGGGAACGCGTGGTGGCAAGGCGCACGGCGCTGCTGGGCCGGGAGGTGAGCTTCCCGGACCTGTTGGCGTCCGAGGGGCTTTGCTGCGACGTCGGCAAGCTGGTCTATTTCTATCACCGCACCACGCCCGAGCGTTACGCCATGCGCTTCGACACCCGCTTTTTCCTGGCCGCCCTGCCGGAGGGGCAGACGCCGCTGGAAGTTTCGGAAGAGGTGACGGAAAGCCTGTGGATCACCCCGGTCGAGGGGCTGCAACGGGCCGAGCGGGGACGCATGGCCATCATCCCGCCGACGTTGGCGACTCTGCGCACCCTGGCCGAGCTGGGCACGTGGGACGCGCTTTGCCGGGACTTTGCCCTGCCGCTGCCCGGGAACGCATGAACCTGTCCGGGAGGGTCAGGAGGGAGCAGTCGACACCATGAGGACAGTGGACGTGATCGCTCGGATTCTGAAGCGTGAGGGAGTGCGCTACCTGAGCGCCTTCCCCACCTCGACCCTGATCGAAGCGGCCGCCGCGGTGGACATCCGGCCGGTCATCTGCCGCCAGGAGCGCGTGGGGGTGGGGATCGCGGACGGGTACAGCCGGGTCAACAACGGCACGCCGCCGGGCGTGTTCGCCATGCAGTTCGGGCCGGGGGCGGAGAACGCCTACGCGGGCGTGGCCACGGCCTTCTCGGACGCCGTGCCGATGCTGCTGCTGCCCCTGGGGCACACGCGCGAACGGGACGGCGTATTCCCCCAGTTCAGCTCCCTGAGAAACTACGCGCCGGTCACCAAGTTCGTGGAGCAGGTCACCACGGCGGACCGGGTGGTGGACACCATGAGACGGGCGTTCGCCCGGCTCAAGATGGGACGTCCCGGCCCGGTGATGGTGGAGATCCCCGCGGACGTGGCCGGGGAAGAGCTCGATGCGGCGGTGGTTGAGCGCTACCGCCCGGTGAAGGCGGCGGTGTCGCAGGCCGACCCGCGC
Source organism: Candidatus Binatia bacterium (assembly GCA_022823055.1). Classification (GTDB taxonomy): domain Bacteria; phylum Desulfobacterota; class Binatia; order UBA9968; family JAJDTQ01; genus JAJDTQ01. Next base: position 5,299 of record JAJDXX010000065.1, read on the forward strand.
GACGTCACGGCGGCGGCGAAAGCGCTGCTGGAAGCACGGGATCCGGTGATCCTGGCCGGCCAGGGAGTGCTCTACGCCGAGGCCGCGCCCGAGTTGCTTGAGCTGGCGGAGCTCACCCACGTGCCCGTGGTCACCACCATGGGCGGCAAGAGCGCTTTCCCCGAGTCCCACCCGCTGGCTCTGGGCAGCGCATCCGGCGTCATGAACCTGCCGGTGTACCACTTTCTCAGTCAGGCCGACGTGGTGCTGGCG
>JAJDXX010000005.1 GCA_022823055.1 Candidatus Binatia bacterium
GAGGCCGAAGAGGATCGCCACGGCGCAGCCAGCGGCGAGGCCGATCACGGGCGCCCAGAGCTGCAAGGCGGGCGGGCCGCGCAGCACGAGCGCCAGCACCACCAGCAGCGTCGTGAGGGCGACGAGCGGGGCGGCGCCCTCGGGCGCGTCTTCGGGAACCTCGCGCAGCGTCTCGAAGACGACGGGCAGCACGGTCGCGGCGACGAGCATGATCACGGTGCCGGAGACGACCGGCGTGAAGACGCGCCGCAGCAGGGCGAGGTGCTGGGAGAACTGGAACTGGACGAGCGACGAGACGACGATGAGGCTCGCCATGAGCGGCGGTCCGCCCGCCTCCAGCGCCGCCACGCAGACGGCGATGAAGGCCCCCGAGGCGCCCATGATGAAGAAGTGTCCCGAGCCGATGTACCCGAGCCGCACGGCCTGGAGCACCGTGGTGAGGCCGCTTACGGCAACGGCTGCAAAGACGGCCCACGAGAGAAACCCTTCGCTCCCGCCCGCTGCCCGGATGACGATCGCCGGGGTCAGGACGACCCCGGCGATGCAGAGAACCGCAAGCTGAAGGCCAAGGCCGGCCGTCAGCATCAAGGGCGGCTTTTCATCGGGTTGGTAGCGAATGCCGGCACGGCCGTGGGTTTCCGGGTGTTGCATGGTCAAATCCTCAACACGGGCAGGCTTGGACAGTCCGCAATTCGTCAGATTAGTCAGGTTAGTGCATGAACCATCCGAAACCGCGCAATGATACCAGAGGGCACCGATGCCTCCAACCGGCGTAGCGCCCGTTACGCTCGCGGTGACGAAGCTTACTGTACAATACGCGAATGTCTCATGCAAAAATGTGGGGCTATCCCACGATACCCTGATTAGAAACGACTCACTCAACAAGAGCCGGCCACAAAATTTGCAATACTACATGGACCTGTCTGCTTGATTTGTAGTAGACTGCCGTGCCGCGCGAAGCCTGCACGGAAATTCTCGGGGGCGCGCGGCCCGTCGTTCACTGCATGCACTCGTGCCGCCCAAGGCGGCAAATCCGTTTTTGGAGGGATTCTTCCTTGATCGACAAGATGCGCCTCAAGGAACGCGTTCTGGAGCTGGTTCGGATCGATAGCCTGTCGCGCCGGGAAGGCACCATCGCGGCGCGCCTGAAGGAGACCCTCGAGTCCCTGGGGGGCACGGTATTCATGGACGACGCGGGCTCCGCGGTGGGCGGCGAGGTGGGAAACCTGGTGGCCCACTTCGATGGGGAGACGGCCGGAGCGGAACCCATGCTTCTCTCGGCGCACATGGACACGGTGGCACCCGGGGAAGGCGTGGTGCCCGTGGTGGAGGGCGACATCATCCGGAGCGACGGACGGACCGTTCTCGGAGGCGATGACAAGAGCGGCATCGCGATCATCCTGGAAGTGATCGAGGCCCTGGCCGAGGACGGCGTGCCCCACGGGGACATCGACGTGATCTTTACCATCTGCGAGGAGGTGGGCCTTTTGGGGGCCAAGCATCTGGACCTCGGTCTCGTGCGCGCGAAGACCGGCTTGGTGCTCGACAGCGACTCGGTGGGGTTTCTCATCACCAAGGCACCGGCCGTGAACCACCTGGAGTTCGAAATCCGCGGCCTGGAGGCCCACGCCGGCATCTGTCCCGAACGCGGCATCAGCGCGATTCAGGTGGCGGCCCGGGGGATCGCTGCCATGCCGCTGGGACGCATTGATGACGAGACCACCGCCAACCTCGGCCTGGTGAGCGGCGGCACCGCGGTGAACATCGTGCCCAACCGGGTGATGCTCAAGGGCGAGGTGCGCAGTCACGACGAGGAAAAGCTCGAACGGCAGACGCGAACGATGGAGGCGTGTCTGCGGCGGGCCGCGGCCGGCGCGGCGGTGAAACTGAACGGCCGTGTCCAGGAGGCGCGCGTGGAGGCCCGGATCGTGCGGGAGTACGACCGCATGGACGTTCCCCTCGAGACCGCCATCGTCCGGCGCGTGCACGAGGCCGCACGCAACCTCGGGTTCGCCGTCGACACCGTGGCCAAGGGAGGCGGCTGCGACGCCAACGTCTTGAACAAGAGAGGACTCCAGGTGGCCAACCTGGCCAGCGGCATGCGCGACATCCACACGGTGCACGAATGGCTGGACGTCAACGATCTCGTGTCCGCGGCGCGGATCATCCACGAGGTGCTGCGACTGGAAGGCGACCGCGCCCACTGAAACGTCGCGCGACGCGAAGCCGAGGATCCCGGGACAGTTCCTTTTCCGGCATTCGTGCCGGCGGGCGCGAGAACAGTAGCGACGGATCCCATCGACGATCATGCCCGGACGTGAGCTCGAAACGCTGCTGAAGGAGGACCGGGGCCAGTTCCTCGAGTTCATCAGCGCCTACGACCCGAAGAAGCGCGGGGTCCAGACCAAGCGGCCCCGCGAACTCGCGCGCGAGATCGCGCGCCTGCTCGACGGCATGGCCAACGCCGACGGCGGCGTCCTGCTGGTGGGGGTCGAACCCGACAAGAGCCTCACCGGCGTGCCCTACGCCGAGGATGAAATCCGCGAGCTCAGCGAAGTCCCGGGGAGACTGCTCAACCCGCCCCTCTATCCGCTGTACGAACGGATCGACATCGGCAACCTGCTGCTGCTCCGTTTCGAGGTGACGCCGGGCCTCGAGGTACGCCGCGTGGCCAGCGGCCGCACCTTCTACCGCGTGGCCTCGGAGAATCCCGCGGTCCCTCCCGAACAGATACGGCGACTACAGGAAGCCAAGCTGTCGTACTCTTACGAACGCCAGCATATCCACGATGCCACGTGGGACGACCTGGACCCGGTGGCCCTGGAATCCTTCAACGAACGCATCGGCGGACGTACGGATCCGAGATCGACGCTCGCGCGCCCTTACCACCTGGTGAGCGGAGTCGCGGACCAGCCGCAGATATCCATGGCCGCCCTGCTGCTGTTCGCCAAGGAACCAATACGGTGGCATCCGCGCTGCGGCGTCGACTTCGTCAAGTACGAGGGCACGGAGAGACGCTACGGCGAGTCCTTGAACGTGGTCAAGCGTGTGCGCATCGAGCGGCCGCTGTGGGTGCTCATCGACGAGGCGGTGGGCCGGATCAAGGAGCACATTCGCGAACGCATGGTGCTGCACGATCTCTTCTTCAAGGAACGCCTGGAATACCCCTCATTCGCCTGGCAGGAGGCTCTGGTGAACGCCGTGGCGCACCGGGACTATGCCATTGCCGGCGCGGAGATCGAGGTGTGGATGTTCGACGACCGCCTGGAGGTGCGCAGCCCCGGGTCCCTGCCCGCGCCCGTGACCCTGGAACACCTCAAGCGGCAGGAGCGCGTGCACTTCTCGCGCAACCCGCTGCTGGTGCGCGTGCTCTCCGACCTGGGCTACATGCGCGAGATCGGCGAAGGAGTGCCGCGCATGTTCCAGCAGATGGAGCAGAACGCCCTGCATCCGCCGGAACTCGGCGCCGAGGGTTTCTTCTTCACCGTGACCCTGCGCAACACCCCCATCTACGACGACGAAACCCTCAAATGGCTGGACCGCTTCGACCGCTCGCGGCTCGGTCCGCGCCAGCAGAGGCTGCTGGTATACGCCCTTTCCCACGGAAAGGCCCTGTCCACCGCGGACTACCAGCGGATCGCCGAAGTCGACCGCGACACCGCCTACCGCGACATCCGCAGCCTGGTCAAGATGGGCATCCTCGCCCCGATCAAGCCCAAGAGCCGGAGCTACCGGGTGGTGGAGCCGTTTTGAGCGAGGGTTTCGCAAGGGTGGCGGGTATCGCGGGCGCCTACGTGGAGTCGCGCATCCTGCAGGCGGCGGTGCGTCTGGGCGTCTTCGACGCCCTGCGGCGCCGAACGGCCGACGCCACCGGGGTGGCAGCGGCGGTGGGTGCCGATGCCCGCGCCATGGGCCTGCTCCTCGAAGCACTCGTGGTCCTCGGCCTCCTCGACCGGGACGGCGCGGGCTACCGCCTAAACGACCTGTCCGCCACCTACCTGGCGGGCGCGTCGCCCCGGGATTTCAGCGGCATGATCCGCTTCGACGCGCTCTCCTGGGATGCCTGGGGAAAGCTGGAAGACGCCGTGCGCGACGGCCGGCCGGCGCGCGTACCGGACATGTACCAGCACGATGAAGCCGAAACCGCGATCTTCATCAACGCCATGGACTCACTGGTCAAGGCGCGCGGTGATGCCGAGGCCGTCGCCGACCTGCTGGACTTGAGCGATGCGCGGCGCCTGCTGGACATCGGGCCCGGACCTGCCACCTACCCCATTGCCCTGTGCCGCCGTTATCCGGCGCTACGCGCGACCCTATACGACCTGCCCGGCACGTTGCGCATCACCAGGCGCTACGTCGCCGCGTCCGAGGTGGCCGCACGCATCGAATGCGTGGCCGGCAACTACCGCGCGGACCCCGTTCCCGGAGCCTGCGACGTGATCTTCCTGTCGAACATCATCCACGGCGAGGACGAAGCCGCCAATGAAGCCCTGGTGGGGAAACTGTCCGGCGCCCTGGTCCCGGGCGGGCGCCTGGTCATCAAGGACCACATTCTGGGCGGGACGCGGGCGGAAACCGACTCGGGAACGGTGTTCAGCTTGTTGATGCTGCTGACGACCGAGGGCGGACGTTGCTATACGCGGGAGGAGGTCACGGGCTGGTTCGAGCACGCCGGCCTGACGGATGCCGGGCGGGTTGAATTGCCGCCGCCGTTCACGTCATCCCTGGCCATCGGACGGAAACCCCTGTGAAAAGGCGTTCCCAACGCGGGGCGTCGCGGCCGGCCGTCGACCGGTCCGGCACGACGGGCCCGGACTATTCCAGGACCGCGGAGGGTGAGATCTTGAAGGCTTTGTCCAGCACCTTGGCGCGCGCCTGGTCGGTCCGGGCAGCCTGAAGCTTCATCCGCAGCTTGGCCAGACTCTTGCGACGCCTGCGCCGGCGCTTGATTTCCGCTGTTCTCTGGAGAGGCATGGCGGTCACGGTTAGCACAGCAGTGGGCGAACCGCAAACGCGCGACCCTCCCCTAGTGTCGCGTCCCGCAAATAAGTGGCATAATTTGCTGGTCTTTTTCGCCGTCGGCTGCGTTGCTCTTCCTCGCGTGGTACCCGCCACTGCTCGTCATCGCGCCTTGCCGACGACGAAGAATCCTCCGCATATTATGCTGCGAATTAACCAGACACCACACTAGGGCTCCTTGAGTCTCTCAAGTTCCGCCAGTGACTCCATCGTGCGGAACGCGCACTCCTCGAAGATATCTTTAATGAGGTTCTCCTTCGCCGTCGGCTGACCGGGCGCAACGCCATAGAAGGCGTTCCGACCCTTCCATTCGCCTTCCAAACGATACACAAACTCCGGGTGTTCCGGCAATGAACCATCCACGCCGTCGTAACCCTCCCTCAACCATGTATGGATGACCAGCCTGACTTTGGCCAGGAAACGATCCACCTCGCCTAGCGGCACATGGAAGTTGCCCTGCAGAACCAATTTTTCGAAGGGAATCTCGAATCCCTCTGCGATGATCCTGGCACTCTTGACGAACACCGGGCGGCCATTCTCCGCTCTCCGGTAGGTGGCCTCGGAGATGCCGCCCTGGAAGCCGCGAACTTGTTTTGCAATGAAGTCCGGTACCTCGCTTATTTCAGACCCCGACGCTTTCTTTCGCACTTGAGTCGCTCTCCATCGAGAACAACGGTTCTGTGTGTACGGTCTGTCATATGGTCCTCCGCAGGTTTTGGCCGTGAGTAGCTCTTGCCTCGACTATATGAAGCCGGGCGAACGCCTACAAGACGCGCCGCTGTCAACTCGCCTGTCACTTGACTGCGTGAGATGAAATTTTTTTCATCTCCTATTCACAGGAACCTTGTTGTCTGGTGGAACCCGAGGGAGGCCCAGGTACATGGAACAACAAAAACAACAATCTATGGGTACTCGGACAAGAGGGCGTCACAGGAGGCGAAGTCGGTGAGAATCCGCAAGGAAGCGAAGCTTGCAAAATCAAGGTGCAGTTCCTGACTACGCCAGGACATCAGAAGTTTCTCTGGGGCACGCCAGAGCATACCGGTCACACGAACGTCGTTGGGGACATGAACCAGGAAGAACGTGTGCGCACAGCCGGTGCGTGTATCGATCCACCGCGAGAAGAAGTGCAACCGGCTGATGTCATGGTAGAGATCCTGCCTGGCGAGGTAGGCGGCGAGCGCCGGGGCGTCTTGGCCGCACAGCTGGCGCTTGCGTGATGGCAAGGTCTGCGGTGCCGAAGCGCGCTGCCGGCCTTTGACTGCGAAAAGCAGTCCGGTGGCGGTCAGGAGCACCCTGGCGGCGGCTACCCAATGACCCAGGGCATGGGCAGGTTTCATCTCGTAGCCAATCAACCGGCGGGCCTCGCCGCCGGCCAAGCCGTGACACCGCTCTAGGGCGAAAGCGGCACGATCACCCTTCTCGACAACGCCGCACGGAAGCGACATCCTGCCCTTCTCAGCACCAGCGGCGGCGACATCCGCCCTCAACAGCACCTGGAGGCCGAATCGGCGGCTGTCCCGCACGGCGACCAACGCTACGCGGGCTCCTTGCTCAACCATCGGCCTGACAACTGTAAGCCCCTGTTCGCGCGCGTACATCCAGCATTCGGCGGCGGTCCGAGGCTTCCATGAACAGCTTGATGTTCAGGCCCCCCATATGGGCAGCCACAAGGGTTCCGCCAGCACGTAGTCCTTTTGCGCGATACGCTCCAGGGCCTGGCGCAACTGGCCCACGCTGGTCTCTTCCAGGGTGATCACGAACGGCAGGATCTCGTGAGCCACGGTTCCGCCCTTCCCCCGCCCCACGAGTGACTCCAACTCTTCCTCGGTGTGCTCAAGCTGCCAGATTTCGGATACGTTGATCCTTTGTTCCCCCAAGATCTGGCAAAGCTCGCCGACGATGCCGCTCTGGTCACACACCACGAAGCGAACGTAGAACGAGGCCCGGAGGTCGTCCTGGGGACGTACCGAGTCCACGCCCGAGACGATGCTCTCCACCGGCAGAAAGGGTGCATCACCGGAACGCGCCACCAACTCCTGGACGTCGCCGAGAACCGCGACCGCGGTGGCGCCCCCACCCGCCCCGGGCCCGGCGAACACGTAGTCCCAGTCACCCGCGCCGGGCGCCCCGCCGTCGCTCACCTGCCCCTTGAAGAACAGCGCGTTGGTGACGCCGTCGATGCCTGCGATGGGATGGCGTTCCGGCACCACCATGGGACTCACCATGGCCTCCAGGGCGCCGTCGACGCCGCGCGCCAAGGCCACGGACTTGATGGTGGCGCGGCCCTTGCGCGCCGCATAGAGGAAGTCGATGGCGTGGATGCGTTCGATGCCCTTCCGGTGGATCGCGCCGGGCATGAGGCGCGCGCCGAAGGTGATGGACGCGAGCAGCAGCAGCTTGGCCTCGGCGTCGCGGCCGCTCACGTCGGCGTCCGGGTCGGCCTCGGCGTAGCCCAGCGCCTGGGCGGAGGCCAGCGCGTCCTCGTAGGACCGGCTCCGCTGCGCCATTTCGGTCAGAATGTAGTTGCTGGTGCCGTTCAACAGGCCATAGATGGCCGCGGGCCGCTCGGCCGCAAGGCTCTGGGTGAGAGGTCCGATGATCGGGATACCACCGCCGACGCAGGCCTCGAAGCGAACCGCCCGGCCACTCTCCCGGGCCGCGGTCCAGATCTCCGCGCCATGGGCCACGAGCAGCGCCTTGTTGGCGGTGGCCACCGGCTTGCCGTGGCGTAACGCGTCGACCACCCACTCTTTCTGGGCGCGCAGGTCCTCGGCCCCGCCGGCACCGAGCACCTCCACTACGATGTCGACGTCGGGGTGACCCGTGACCGCGGCCGGATCGGTCGTGAACAGTTCCGGCGCCGTCGCGTACCCGGGCTTGCCCTCGGGCCTTCGCGTGAACACCTTGACCACCTCGGCGTCCACGCCGAAACGGGCCAAGTGCCCCGTGGCCACCAGATCGTGAACGGCGCCGCCGACGGTGCCGGCGCCGAGGATACCGATGCGGACCGGGGACCCCATGACCTTGCGCTATTCGGGCAGGATGCCCATGGCGTTGCGGATGGTGCGTACCGCTTGCCGGGTGCGGTGCTCGTTCTCGATCAGGGCGAAGCGCACGTGCTGGTCGCCGTACTGGCCGAAGCCGATGCCGGGGGAGACCGCCACCTTGGCTTCGTTGAGCAGGAACTTGGAGAACTCCACCGAGCCCATGGAACGGTAGGGAGCGGGGATCTCGGCCCATACGAACATGGTGGCCTTGGGCTTGCGGATCATCCAGTTGAGCCGGGCCAGGCCGTCCACCAGCGCGTCGCGCCGGCTCCGGTACTTTTCGGAGATCTCGTGCACGTCGTCGTCCTGGTGGTTCAGGGCATGGATGGACGCGATCTGAACCGGCTGGAAGATGCCGTAGTCCATGTAGCTCTTGAGCCGCGCCAGGGCGTGGATCATGGTGGCGTTGCCCACGGCGAAACCCACGCGCCACCCGGGCATGTTGTAGCTCTTGGACATGGTGAAGAACTCGACGCCCACGTCCTTGGCTCCCGCGGCCTGAAGGAAACTGGGAGGTTCGTACCCGTCGAAAGTCAGGTCCGCGTAGGCCAGATCGTGAATCACGAGCATCTCGTTGGCCTTGGCGAACTTCACGATGCGCTCGAAGAACTCCAGGTCCACCACCTCGGTGGTGGGGTTGTGGGGGAAGTTCAGGATCAGCAGCTTGGGACGCGGCCACGTCTGCTTGATGGCCTCCTCGAGCTGCTCCATGAACCCCTCGCTGGAGACCAGCGGGATGCTGCGCAGGTCGCCGCCGGCGATGACCACCGAGTACTGGTGAATGGGATAGGTGGGACTGGGGCATAGCACCACGTCGCCGGGATCGATCATGGCCAGCACCAGGTGCGCCAGTCCTTCCTTGGAGCCGATGGTGACGATGGCTTCGTCGTCCGCGTCGATGGAGACGCCGTAGCGCCGCTGGTACCAGTCGGCGATGGCCAGCCGCAGCTTGTAGATGCCGCGAGACACCGAGTAGCGGTGGTTCTGCGGCTTCTGCACCGCTTCCACCAGCTTGTCGACGATGGGTGCCGGCGTGGCCATGTCCGGGTTGCCCATGCTGAAGTCGACGATGTCCTCTCCCCTCCTCCGGGCCTCCTGCTTGAGGTCGTTGATGGTGTTGAAGACGTACGGCGGCAGTCTCTTGATTCGGTTGAACTCCACTATTGCTGTCCCTCTCGTCCCTTCCGGCGCGGCCATATAGGGGGTTTCCGGACCATCGCGAGGCCCGCATGGTCCTTCATCGGCCGTGAAAACAGCCGGAATAACCATGAGTTATAAGCCATTCCCCCTACCGGCGCAACGATTCGGCTGATTGCGGCTCCCGTCGCTGCGCTGCTCAATCGGCCCACGCTCCCAATTCCATGGCATTTCCCCAACGGCGTCGAAGCTCCCGCCGAACGCGCCGGGTCACGTCGCTCTCCCGGCGCGGGTTCCGTGCGAGCCAGTCGCGGGCCTCGCGCCGTGCCTCTTGCAGCACCTCGTGGTCGCGCACGAGATGGGCGGTGCGGAATCCCTGAGATCCCGCCTGGCGGGTACCAAGGATCTCTCCGGCGCCGCGGAAACGGAGGTCGGCTTCCGCCACCTCGAACCCGTCCGTATGCCGTTCCAGCACTTCCAGCCGCTGTCGTGCAT
>JAJDXX010000140.1 GCA_022823055.1 Candidatus Binatia bacterium
CCCCGCACTCCATACGCGGTTGCGTCTGTTTCCCGAAACCTAATTCTGTAACCCCCCGAAACGTCATTCCCGAGGAAGCGGGAATCCAGGCGGGGTGGGGCCGGGGCAATGGAGCCGCCGCACCCCCACCCCTGGATTCCCGCTTCCGCGGGAATGACGTTTCGGGACGGGACGGGGCGGAGCGGGACGGGGGTGCCTCGGGACGGCTGGCGCGGCTGGTCGGTCGTTGGCCCCTCTCCACCTCTGGATTCCCGCCCCCGATCAGGGTCGAGGGTAAACTTCCGCGGGAATGACTCATTGGGGGGTAGCGGGATTCCGTAACTATCAGAAATCATTGAACAGTATTTTATTTTCATATCAATGACGATCTTACCGGGTTCCCCGCAGCCAGCGCCGGCCGCCGACCAGGAAGAAGACCAGCGCGAAGGTCAGCACGATCATGGCCCCGGAGGAGATGTCGATGAAGTAGCTGAGGTACATGCCCGTTGCGGCGCACACCGCGCCGATGACCGGGGTGATGAGGAGCAGGGTCTGGAACCGCTGCGTCAGGTAGCGGCCGATGACGGGCGGGATCACGACCGCCGCCGACACCAGCGTGACGCCCAGGATGCGCGTGGACGCCACCACCGTGACCGCCAGCAACAGGATGAAGATCAGCTCGGTGCGGCCGGTGGAGATGCCGTACACGGGCGCCACCTCCGGGTCGAAGGTCGAGAACAGGAGTTCGTGGCGGATGACGATCATGACGAACGCCACCGCCGCGGAGGTAAGGGCGATGACCCAGAGGTCCGTCGGGGTGATGCCCAGCAGGTTGCCGAACAGCGCGGCCTCGAAGTCCAGGGTGAAGCGCCGGTAGGTGGACACCACGGCCACGCCCAGGGCGAAGCTCGACGTGGTCACCACGCCGATGGCGGCGTCCGCGCCCACCAGCCGGCGGTGGCTGATGAGGTGGATCAGCACCGCGCTCACCAGCGCCCACACGCCCGCGCCGATGAAGAAGTTGACGCCGACGATGGTGCTCAGCACCGCGCCGCCGAAGAGCGCGTGGGCGAGCCCGTGGCCGATGTAGCTCATGCGCCGGAGCACCACGTAGACCCCGACGTAGCCGCACACCGCCCCGACGATCACCGAGGCGATCATGCCGTTGCGGAAGAATTCATACGCGAAGGGTTCGAGGAGCGTGTTCACGACCGGTCCTTGAGACCGCAGCGGAAGCCCGCCGGCGCGCGCTTGGACATGAACGCCCGGCGCGCGGGCCGCCGGTCGAGGCGCTTCGGCGAAGGACCCATGGGAGTGTCACCGCCCGTTGGGAGAATGGGGCCGTTCCCCCACCATGATCATGTCGCCGTGCTGGAGCACCACCATCTCGCCCTTGTAGGTCTCCCCCAGCACCCCGGAAGTGAAGACTTCCTGGGGGTCGCCCTCGGCGATGACGTGGCGGTTGAGGCACACCACCCAGGGCAGGTGCGCCGCCACCCAGTTGAGGTCGTGGCTGGTGATGAGGATGGCGACGCCCGAGTGGTTGATCTCGTGGAGGAAATGGACCACCTCGTCGCGCGAGCGGATGTCGAGGCCCGAGGTGGGCTCGTCCAGCAGGATCAGCTCCGGCTCGCCCAGCAGCGCCCGGGCGATGAACGCCGCCTGCTGCTGCCCGCCTGAAAGCTCCCTGATCTGCCGCTGCCGCAGCTCCAGCAGGTTCAGCCGCTCCAGGATCTGGTGCGCGCGGTCGCGTTCCTCGGCGCTGGTGCCGCGGAACCAGCGCCTTTGCCGCGACAGGCCCAGCAGCACCACCTCCTCCACCGTGATGGGAAAGCTCAGGTCGATCTGCTCCAGTTGCGGCACGTAGCCCACGGCGCCAAGAGAAGAGCCGGCGGCCGTCGTCCCGTGGACCATCACCCGCCCTTGCCGGGGCCGGATGTGCCCCAGGATGGTGCGCAAGAGCGTCGTCTTGCCGCCGCCGTTGGGCCCCACCACCGCCAGGAACTGCGCCGCCCACAGCTTCAGGTTCACGTCCGCGATCCCCAGCGTCTGCCGGTAGCCGCTGGACACGTCCACCAGCTCCACGATGGGCCGCCCCTGCTCGCTCCACTCACGCCCCTCCGCATGCCGGTGCCCGTGCAGCCGGCCGTGCACGTGATGGACCCTGTCGGTGTGTTTTTCGGTGGTCATTGCTTCTCTGCCTGTCCAAGGCTTCGCGAGCTTACGTCCAATGGACGTTGTCGTTCCCCCAGCGTACCACCACCGTTCGTCCTGAGCCCTTCGACAGGCTCAGGACAGGCTCAAGCGAAGCGAAGTCGAAGGACGCCATTTCAAAAATGCCCTTCAGATCTTGTACAGCCGCTTCGGGTTCTCCGACAGGATCTTGCGTTTCGACTCCGCCGACACGTCCTCGCGGGCGAAGAAGGCGGGGAGGTCGCCGAAGAACTCGGCGCGCGGGCGCTCGTGCGGGTAGTCCGAGGGCCACACAAGCTTTTCGTCGCCGAGGAGCTGGATGAAGAAGGGCAGGGTCCGTTCCTCGATCTCGAAGGAGAAGTAGACGTTCGGGTCCATCAGGTACTCGCTGGGCTTGCGCTTGAGGTCGCCGGCGCCCTTGCGCTCGAATTGCTCGTCGAGCACGTCCATCAGGTAGGGCACCCAGCCGCAGCCGGCCTCCAGGTAGGCCACCCGCAGGTTCGGGTAGCGGTCGAACACCCCCTGGGAGATCATGCTGGTGGCGTGGCTCATGAGCGGCACTACGTGCTTGAGGGAGCGGACCTCGCGGTAGGTGCGCAGCGGGTCGGCGAAGTTGTGTGCGCCCACGAAACCGCCGTGGATCGCTACCATGGTGTCCAGCTCGTTGGCGGTGGCGAAGATGGGGTCGAACTCCGGGTTGCCGTAGGCCATGAGCGGCGACGAGATGGACGGCAGGATGGCGCCGACGAAGCCCAGCTCGCCGACGCAGCGGCGCAGCTCAGTCACGCAGGCGCCGACGTCGTGCACCGGCAGCAACGCGACTCCCAGCAGGCGCTCGCTCTGCCGCATGAACTTGTCGTGGAGCCAGTCGTTGTAGGCCCGCGCCAGATCCACCGACCACTCCACCCGGCGCACCATGCCCACGGCCGCGGCGTTGCTCGGATAGAGCACGGTGGCGCTGATGCCGGCTTCGTCCAGGAAGCTCAGCCACATGGCCGCGTCCGGCACGTCCTGCTTGTGCGGGTCCACCACCCCGAAGGCCCAGGCGTCCTGGGGAAACAGCGAATAATCGCGGTTCCCCGGAATGCGCCGGAACCGCTCCGGCAGATACTGGGCCATCTCCTTGTCCGGCTCCACCACATGGCCGTCGCCGTCGATGATGGGGTAGTCTACGTTGATCATGGGGTCTCTTCCCTTCCCGCGCGCTTCACGTTTGTCATGTCCGCCCGTCCGCTATTCTCGTTCGTGCGTCATGCCTGCTCCGTGGGCCAATCCCACACCGTCGGTCATGCCCATCGCGATTTCCGGCCTCCCACCGCCATACCCGGCCCCCATTCCGTCATTCCCGCGAAAGCGGGAATCCAGGGGTGGCGTGGCGGGGACGCCCGCCGAGTCCACCCCTCCCCCCCCCTGGATTCCCGCTTTCGCGGGAATGACGGAATGGGGGCCAGGGGGGATGACGAATGCCAGAAGGCTGGTTCGGGGGCAAAGTACCACTATTCCCGGCGCGGCACTATTCCCGGCACGGCACATTCTAGCCCGTCGACTACCGGTAGCGCGCGTGATGCCCGGCCACCGGCGCCGGGTCGACGGCGTCGAGGGCGTCGGCCGTGCCGCCCAGGGCGGTGACGATGGTGCGGATGTTGGACAGCATCATGCCGGTGTACGAGTGGACGGCTTCGCCGGACTCGCCGGGAAGGTCGTCGTCCCGCAGGCTGTCGATGAACCGGGTCTCAGCTTCTCGGGCGATCTGCTGGAGCACCGGGCTGGGGAAGACCTCGGAGCCGAACACCGCGGGCACCCGTTCGCGGTTCAACTGGTCGATGAGCCGGGCCACCTCGCGCGGGCTCGGCTCGGCGAAGCTCGAGGGCTGCACCGCGCCGATGACGGTGAAGCCGTAGCGCTTGGCGAAGTAGGGCCACGAGTCGTGGTAGGTGAGGAGCCGGCGGTTGCGCTCCGGCACCGTGGCCACGGCCGCGGCGATGGCCTTGTCCAGGGCATCGAGCTGCTGCAGGTAGCGCTCCGCGTTGGCCTGGTACACCGCGCGGCCCGCCGGTTCGGCCGCGATCAGGGCGTCACGCACCAGGCGCGCGTAAGTCATCACGTGCGCGGGGTCGGGCCACAGGTGCGGGTTGGGATGGCCCTGATCCTTGGGGAAGCTGAAGTCGAAGACGTAGTCCTTCTCGGCCAGGGTGCGGTCGGCCAGCATCAGGATGGGCGTGTCCGCGCGCTTGTTGGCGCGCGCCAGCTTCAGCGTGGGGATCTCCAGGTAGAGGCCGTTCAGGATGATGAGGTCCGCCCGCGCCATGATGCGGGCGTCGGACGGCACCGGCCGGAAGGTGTGGGAGTTCACCCCCTCGGGGACGATCCCGGTGACCTCGGCCCGATTCCCGGCAATGTTCTCCACGATGCTGGTGATCGGCGCCACGGTGGTGACCACGCGCGGGGAGGCGGCGAAGAGCGTGGCGGGGAGTGCCAGGAGGATGGCGCTAAGCAACGCGAGGAACGCCCCCCTCTCTGTCGTTTTCGGCCCCCTCTCCGTCAATGGCGGCCCCTTCTCCGTCATTCCCGGCCCCTTCTCCGTCATTCCCGCGAAAGCTTGCCCTCGACCCCGATCGGGGGCGGGAATCCAGGCGGCGTGGGGTGGGGATGACCCGGCGAAGGGCCCCCTCCCCACCCATGGATTCCCGCTTCCGCGGGAATGACGGAGAGGGGGCCGGGAATGACGGAAGGCCGGCCGGCATTGACGCATGAGGTCGCGCCAATGACCCGGGACGCGGCCGAAATGACGAAGGAACGACGTTATGGAATGACGCAAGGACAACATCATCTCATCCTCCTGCCATCCGCGCCGGTTCGGCGGCGCTGACGAGTTGGGTCATGACCAGGTTTGCGTAGAGGCCGTTGGCGCGGAGCAGGTCGTCGTGGGTGCCCTGCTCGGCGATGGCGCCGGAGTCGAGCACCACGATGCGGTCGGCGTCGCGGATGGTGGACAGGCGGTGGGCGATGACCAGGGTGGTGCGGCCCTGCACCAGCTCGGCCAGCGCCTGCTGGATCAGCTCCTCGTTGATGGCGTCGAGGTGGGACGTGGCCTCGTCCAGGACCAGCACGGGAGCGTCCTTGAGCAGCGCCCGGGCGATGGCGATGCGCTGCCGCTGGCCGCCGGAGAGCTGCACCCCGCGCTCGCCCACCACGGTGTCGTAGCCCTCGGGCAGGCGCGCGATGAAGTTGTGGATGTGCGCCAGGCGCGCGGCCTCTTCCACCTGCTCCTGGGAGGCCTCCGGCGCCCCCAGCCGCAGGTTGTCGCGCAGCGAAGTGTTGAACAGATAGGTGTCCTGGGAAACCAAGGAGACCTGCGCCCGCAGGTGGTCCAGGGTGAAGTCCCGCAGGTCCCGGTCGGCCAGCGTCACGGCGCCGCCGGCCGGGTCCCAGAAGCGCAGCAGCAGGTGCGCGCAGGTGCTCTTGCCCGCTCCGGACGGCCCCACCAGCGCCACGGTCTGGCCCGGCTCCACGTCCAGGCACACGTCCCGCAGCGCCAGGCCGTTGCCGGCGTCGTAGCCGAAACTCACATGGTCGAAACGGATGGCCGGCGGCGCGTGGCCACCGGCCGCGGGCGCAGGCACGCCGGCGCCGTCCTGCACGGGCAGGGGCCGGTCATTGACCACGGGCGTTCCGGCGCCGTCCCGCGCCGGCACCGGCCGGTCCGCGAGCACGGGCACGCCGGCGCCGTCCCGCACCGGCACCGGCTCGTCCTTGACCGCGAACACGCGGCGCCCGGACTCCAGCGTCTCCATCAGCTCCTTGAACGTGCGCGCGATGTCGGTGATGGGGCCGAAGGCCAGGAGCGCCAGCACGCTGGCCAGCGGCAGTAGTGCCCGCTCCATCTGGAGCTGGCCCACCAAGTACACGCCGGTGCCCAGCACGGCCAGGGCGCCGATGCCGGTCACCGCCTCGTTCAGGCTGGCCTGGACCGCCTGGTCCCGGTGGAACGCGAGCTGCGCCCGGGCGAGCTTCAGGCTGTTGGCCAGCACCGACGCAAGCTGGCGCTTCTCGTGGCCGAAGGCGACGATCTCGCGCATGCCCTGGATGCTGTCTACCAGGTGGGCGTTGAGCTGTCCCAGTTCCCGGCGCACCGCGCCCCCCAGCCGGTCCGAGCGCTTCTGCGCCATGAACGGCGACAGCGCCAGCAGTACCAGGAAGGGCGCCAGCGCCAGCATCAGCGGCCACGCCACCAGGCCCAGCACGGTGAGGATGCCCACCGGCACCACCACGGCAATGAAGGCCGGGGAGATGGTGTGGGCGAAGAACAGCTCCACGGTCTCCACGTCGCCGCCGGCGATGCTCACCAGGTCGCCGGAGCGGCGCCGCGACAGGTACGCGGGCGCCAGCGGGTCCAGGGTGTCGTAGAAGTCGATGCGCATCTCGGCCAGGAGTTGGTAGGCGAGGTCGTGGGGCAGCCAGCAGTCGGCCCAGGACAGCACCGACGCCAGCGTCACCACCGCCCCCAGCACGACCAGGTAGAAGACGATGTTCTCACCCTGGATGAGCTGCCCCACGAGCAGTGCGCTGGCCGCGCCCGCGCCCACCACCGACGCCTGGAACAGCACCCCAGCCGAGAACGACACCGCCACCTTGCGCAGGAGCGGACGCACCAGCGCTCCCAGCCGGCGCAGCACGGTGAAGGCGGAGAGCGGCGCCGCGGCGCGCGCCCCCCC
>JAJDXX010000162.1 GCA_022823055.1 Candidatus Binatia bacterium
GCGGGCGCCGATCTTGAGCAGTTTCAGCCGGATCGTTGCGCACTGGGCCCTGGCGCATGTCGTGCCGGCCAGCCCCAGGCGTCGGAGTCCGTGCATCAGGACGTAGGCGAAGGAGGCGAAGTAGAGCCGCAACTGATTGGCATTCAGCGTGGCACTGCCGGTGCGGTTGGCGAACAGGCCAGGTTGCTGTTCCTTGATGCGGTTCTCCATCTTTCCCCGGGCGCAGTAGAGTTCTTCGTAGAGGTACTTGGCATCGGCCCGTCGGGGGCTGAGGCTGGTGACCACGAATTTGGGGGTTCGGCCCCTGGGCAGGTGCTGCGCCTTGCCCACCACCCGGCGGGTTCTGGACCAACTCATACGCGTTCGATAGCGGAAGTCGCGGTACCGGCGCGCCGGTTCACCGCTGCGGCGATACGCGACCTCGGCCCGGTAGAGGTCCCGGTCAATCGCCCGCACCGCGGTTCAGGGACAGTCTCCGCAAGCGCGCGGCGGGCGGCTAGAGGAACCTTCAGACGTGCGGGGAATTTTTTCCGGTTTGATAAGCTGCGCCGGGGGGGTTACAAGAAGAAGTGGGGGTCGCCCGTTGCTCCCGTTCCCGACCCGGAGGACTCAAACTCTTGGGCCGGGAGCGGTACGTTTTGCTCTATCACGAGAGGAAAGCAACCAACGGGCAACCCCCTTTTCGTTCTCCTTCATCCTGTCCCCGGGGCATATGCCCGGGGACAGGGCTTCTTCCATATTGCTATTCCGCTTTCTTCGTCGCGCCGCCTTTGGCCGTGCCCGCGAACGTGTTTTCCTCCGGCAAGGATTCCCGCGCTTCTCTACGGGTTGAAGTACATCTCCTGGAGGGTTACGTTGCGAGCACGTCCGGTCGGGGGAAGAAAGGGCCGACACCCCTTGAAGGGCTGCTTCAAGGGGTTGTTGAAAAACCCCCCAAATGTGGGAACTGCTGCGACACAATCCCTGAGGTGCAGGCCAAGTAGGGGTGTCGGCTGCTTTCATGAAGCGAAAAATGGGGGCTGCCCGTTGTTCCCGTTTTCCCTGCTGGAGGACTCAAACTCATAGCAAGGAGCGGTACAGTTTGCTTATCACGAGGGAAGCAACCAACGGGCAACCCCCTTTTCGTTCTTTTTTTCATTTCGCCTTGGGCCCCCGGGGCTTAGGCCCCCTAGGCCAAAGGCGTCGTGTGCTCTACGCTGCTACTGCTTGTTCACGCCGAACGCGCCGACCATATTGCCGTCCGCACCGAACGTCGAGTGGAACGTTCCGGTCCCGACCATCGGAACATCGTCGTCGCCGTTGTTCTGGAGACTTCCGCGCCATTGGCCGGATTTGGCGCCAGCCGTACCGCCCAAGGTCCAGACCGTCCCGACCTCCGCGCTGTCAGCGTCGGTACCGTCAATGGCCCCGTCATCGCCGATGTCCGTTTCATTCAGCTTGACGGACCAGTCACGCGACTTGCCGTCCGCACCGATGAAGTTGTCGATGGTGCCCGTGATCATGTCGTCGCCGAAATCGGCTTCGAGCGTCGCCCTCGCGGTGAAGTGGCCGGCGTCGTTCGTTCCGCCGGTCATACTGCGGAGAGCGTACTTGCCGGCGGCGCCGCCCATGTAGGTCGCCGTTCCCTGCAAGGCCGTGATGCCGGTGGCGTCCGGGACAGCACCCCTGTCCGCCGCGAATGCACTCGCGGTAAAGGTCTCGCCGTCTTCTGACTTGTGGATCCACCAGCCGTAGGAGGCGTATATGGCGTCCGGCACGTCCATGAGCCGGGCATCCGGGTTGGTGGGCGCGAACGTCCAGGTACCGCCCCCAAGCGTGAAGCCGCTTGCGGCTACGACAACCGAGCAACCGTCGGCGGGTGTGGTAGGCGTGCAACTGTAGGTGCCGGACACCCCTTGATAGCTGCCAGCGACATTGATTATCGTCGCGCCGCCCGGGTTCGGGTCCGGCAGATTGAATGTTTTCGTCCCGGCCGAATGGTCGAAGCTCGGGCTGGCAACGCGGCTCGCAGCATGGCCAGTGAGGCTAGTGACATCCCCTGTTCGGCCATCAGTAAGAGTATACGTGTCGCTGAACTTCGCACCCTCCGTCGGCTCGCCGACGTTCGAGTAGACGACCGCCTCGTACGTGCCGCCACCATCGGGCGAGGCCGTGAACTTCTGGCCCTGCCAGCCGTGATTGTCTCCAACCGTCGCATCCTTGTCTTCCGTCAGGTCGACGGCGGCTGCGGCACCAATCGTCACCTCGATGTTGTTGTCGGTATCATACGCGGCGTTCCGAATGGCATCTCCAGTGGTGGCAAAAGGACTGATGCCGGCATGCAGCTTCCTGGCCGTGGCCATCATGGCCATTTTCTCGGCCATGTCGGCCTCGTCCATGGCGGCCATGCGGGCCGTCTTGGCGCTGTTCAGCACGGTTGCGAGCGCATTGACCGTCCCGGTGTTCGCGGCTTTCTCTGCGGCCGAAAGATCGTCTGCGGCCGCGATCGCGCTCCTGGCGTTCTCGAGCGCCGTATCGGCGGCGCTCACCTCGGCGTCGGTGGAGTCGTTGTCCACGCCGTTGACCGCGGTGGTTGCCGTCCCGATGGCCGTGCTGATGGCCGAGCGCTGCGCCGCTTGCCTCTCCATCACCAGTTCAGCAGCCGAGGTGCACGTTCCGTCGGCGTTATACCGGCCGCCGTCCGCTTCGCACATCTCTTGCGGTGTAGGCATAGGTGCCGCCGGCTCTTCCGCAGCCCCGCCACCGCCACCGCCACAGCCCGCCACACCAAGGGCAGCTACCAAGAGCGCCATCATGGCAAAGCTTTTCCATTTACCCATTACAATTCCTCCCTAAAATTACTCGTTGGAATGCCCACAGCGGGCGATGTAGATTATTCCTTTTTTTATCTCGAGATTCTTACCGTATTCCTTCGTTTTCTGTTCCGCTTCATTTTGCTGAATCTTTCGTTATGTCCTCCTCCCGTTGTATAACCTGAAAGTTCATTATTGTTTAGTCACTTTATCTCGAAGGTTCGGGCGAAGTCCAGAGGATTAAAGTCTTTATTACGGCATCCGACTCTGCGAGTCAATAGATATTAGAATAAAATCTTGCATAACGGGTCATCAAAGTCAAGCCATATGTTCGGTGATTCTACCCGCCCTTCCCGCCGGGCGCAACCGCCGGGAAACAAGAGCCGGGGCAAAACCCCGGGCGGCGTCGCCGCCCCTCGATCGTTTTCCTGCGCCGCGCCTTCCGTCATCACTTCGTCGACACGGCGACATATATTCATATAAAGGCCCGCCGGGCAGGGACTTAACAGCCCATGACGACGCTCGCAAGGCCCGGCAAACCGCGCCGTTGGCCGCCTCGGAGCGGCGCGAACGCGGGAAAAGGTGAGCCTTGCGGTTCAGGACAACCCCTTGTGTTGACGAACGTTCAAGGCCTTCCATTCGAGAAGCGGCTGGTTTCGGATCCGTTGTTGCAAGCGAGTATCGGAAGTCAGGAGCGTCGCGTCGATTTCACCTTTGTCCAACAGGAGGTCGAGAAACTCCTGCTCGGCTTCGGTAAACGGAAGCAGAAAGGCGAGGCTTCTCCGGGTCTCCTCCAGAAGTTGCGCAGAAGTTGCGCCCCGTATTCCGCGAGCCTCGCCTGTCCCGCTGGCCGACGGACCCTGAGTGTCGGGGCGAGCAACCCGGCCAGCTCCGACTCGTCATAGTCCACGCCTTCGATCGAGACGGTCCGCCAGTCCTTGCGGTTCATCGCCCCGTAGACGACGAACGCGATGCGGAGCCGCTCACGCTCGAGTCCCTCCGAATCGAGTATGCGATGGCAATCGAAGAGGTCTCTCGCCTGGGTGCGGGAAAACAGCGCCGAGAGCTTGCCGGCCGCGAGTTCGTGCAGGTCGAGCAGGGGAATGCCTCTGGCCTGAAAATCTCCGAGCGGATGCGAATCGGCGTGGCGGATGTCCCAAAGCGGTTGTCTGAACATGAAATTCATATCCACCTCGAGGCTGCCGGACCGGCCCGTGTAGCTCGCGTAGCTCAAGCGCCACTTCCCGCCGGCGTGCTCCTCGGGCGCCCTGCGGACCGTGAACCACTCTCGGGAGAAGACCGCCCTGACCGCCTGCTCCATGTGCGGGCGGGCCTCCAGCATTTTCTCGCGCTCCAGCGCGCCGACGTAGTTGAGATCGATGTCGACCGACAACCGGGGATGGCGAAGCACGAACAGGTTCAGGGCCGTGCCGCCCTTCAAGACCCATTTCCCCTTGAGGTATGGATGCTTGTTGAGAACGTTCAACAAACGCATCAGGTGGAATACCTTCTCGACGACCTCCTCGTTGAATCCGTTGGCTCTGGCCGCGGGAAGAATCTCCGGGGCGGAGAACCTCACGGCGTTTCTCCCCAGGAGCGTTCCAGGATTTCGGCCGGGATCATCAGGTTCCAGTCTTTCACGAACCGGCAGCCCCGGCGCCTGCCCGGCGTCATGTAGTGGGGTTGACGAGGGCGCAGCGCGCGCAACGAATCGAGATGGGCCTCTTCCACCATCAGGGGTTCCCTTTGCTGTTCGAGAAAATACCCCACCTTCGCCGCCGTGGTCGCGTTCCCGAGCATTCGGGCGTACTCGACGACCTGATCCAGATCGAAGAACTCCACCGATTCGAGTGACCGCCATATCTCTTCCCAGCTTCCGGCCAGGCTCGGTCTGTCCAGTACATCCACCAGGGTTCTCTCGTGGCCCGTCACCCGGAGCTCCACGCCGGAGCGCTCGTGGCGGGCAACGCCGAACATCTCCTTTCCTTTCGCCAGAAGCGGGGGCGGTACGGGCGCGCGCCGGAACTCGTGCGACTGAAACGTAAACGGGAGCGACCTTTCCGCGGAGACGTAGACCAGCCTCCAGTGGACCGAGTACGCCTTTCCGTGAAATTCCAGGGCCGTGTGGTAGCCCAGCACCGCATCACTGCCTGCGCTGGCCACTACCAGGTAGGGGTCGACCGGTGCGGTCTCGGGGTCCATGCCCCAGGGGACCGTCGCGTACAGGCCGCGACGTACTCGAACGATCCGGCCTCGCTTGCGGTGATAGGCCAGAAGCGACTTGCGGGTGCGGGTGTTTCCCGACCCGCGCCCGGACAGGAAACGATCCAGTTCATCTACCGTGAACACGGCGCGCCGGGACAGGAATTCATTGATTCTTACGGGCTTGGTTCTTTGATTATCAGTCGACATAATAGAAATAAACCTAGCAGCCTGTCGGACTTAGGCCCTGCAACTATAATAGGTCGTGTTTTGAGGTTTTCCAATAGGGGGTCTTGCGTTGGCGAAGTTTGTAGAAGGAGCTCAGTCGCAGTTGTATCTTCTTCCTGTGGACATGCGGGAATGG
>JAJDXX010000167.1 GCA_022823055.1 Candidatus Binatia bacterium
CTGTGGGGTCGTACGTCTGCGCCACGGTCGTTGGCATGAAAAGGCGTGCGAATGACCTCTATCCCAGCCCGTCGACGGTCCGCTTCCCTTTGCCTCAGTCACCAACACTCAAATCCCTGGGTTTTTCCACGGCCTGCTAGGGAAAGAAGACCATGATTCCCAAATCGACCGGCACGACTATGCTAGGCAGTGCAGTGTCTATTGGCCTCGCATTGGCCCTGTCCGGCTGTGTAAGTGACCGATCTGGCCGCTCCGAACCGAAGTTCGGCCTCGTACAATCGCACGAGACTACGCCCCTCTCTTTGGGGAATATTCCCTTTGTCGACAATGCTGCGGCGGGCCTTTATCCACTCGATGAGGGGGACGCTCACCTACCGCTATTTCCAGAATTCGACCCTATAGACGTAAGCCCGTCTCAGGAGCACCAAACGGTAAGGGCGAACAATCCCATTGATCCATCGAGCCCGGCCTCTAGCACCGAGCAGCCAATAGCTGGTGTAGTGAACCAAACGCCTTTACCCTCCGCAAACGTCGCAACGGGCGCTGAGTCAAGTTCCCTCAATCTGGCCGAACGGCCGCGCCGGAACCCGGGGGCCGCTGATTTGCTTGACCATTGGGGGCACCGGCGCGTCCAGAGCCTCGTGGAAGGACTGTCCTTGAGCACGGCTCCCCCGGACGCCGACGGGGCCCACGCGAAGCGGCTTCGCACCTCCGCGCGGGCGCGCGAAGGGACATCGCTCGCCCCGAAGCTTCACGCGGGGGACGAGGTCCGGCTCCTCGGCTCCCGCCATGGCGTTACTTACGGGAGGTGGACGGGCGGTCCCGCGGACACCCTGTCGATCGAGTTCGACCTCTCCAGAGCGGGACCGGCGATGCGACACGATCCCGCCTTCCGCGCCCTGCTCGAGCGCAGCGGCAAGGCATGGAGCCGCCGGATTGCCGACACCTGGGCCTCGTGGGAGCGTGCTCCCGGAGAATTCAAGGGTTGGCTGTCGAACGACGGTACCCGTGAAACCCCGGTGCTGGTCGGGCCGGCTGGCGAGACGAGCGACCGACTCGAGATCGATGTCAAAGATAATGAACTTGCTCCTTTCGCTGGCCGGGGAGGTAGCTCGGGCCGTCAAGCCCCGGTCGGTTACCGGGAGCCGCGTTTCGGAGAAGTCCAGATCGACAGAGAATTTCTCGATGACGCCGGGGACGCCTCCCTGTTCCATGTGCTTGTCCACGAGATCGGACACGCGCTAGGCGCATGGGATGGTCGTGAATGGATGCAGCGCTATGCTCCATATGCCGACATCGAAAGAGGCACCTGGACGGGGCCGAACGTGGTCGCCGTCCACGGCCGCGCGGCGCCATTCCAGGACGATGCAGATCCCAACACCTGGGTCAATGGCGAGCGCAGTCCACAGGCCACGGAAATCGATTTCGCACATAGCGGCGTCTGCGCCTCGGTCATGGCCTATTGCAGTCGCAATGACCCGCGGCCGGCCTTTCTGCCGCATGCGATCGACTTCGCGTTCCTCGCGGACCTCGGGATGACCGTGACGGACGAAACCTCCAGGCCCGAGACCTACGGCCTCGTGGGCTGGACCGACCACGCTGGGTTCTCGGTCTCCGTATCCCGCGACCTGCGAATCGCCATTGGCCAACCGGGGAACGGCCGCTATCACCTTCGTTCAAGCACGCTCGACGTCACCGACCTGCTGCAGGCCGAGGTCGACGTGTTCGGCCTGCGCAGTGCCGGAGACCTTGGCCAGTCCTATCCGGCCGAAGGCGTAGCGGGAACAATCCGGTACGCGGGCAGCCTGCTCGGCGCCGCCATCGACCGCACGGGGCTGCCGCCCGTGACCGGCGACGCCAGCCTCACGGTGAATCTGGGCAGCCTCGATGGCACGGCAAGTTTCACCTCGCTCCAGGTCCATACCCGAGGCACCCCCGGGGTCTTCTCCGGCGGAAGCCTGCACTACCCGTTCGAGCTGTCGGCCAACGCCATCGTGGGAACCGGGACCGGCTCGACGCTGCGGGCGGATTTCTACGGGTCCAGGCACGAGAGCGTCGCCGGGACGCTCCACGACCCAACTGCCGGTCTGCTGGCGAGCTTCGGAGCGGTGCAAGACGGCCGGCCGGGCCGCGCGGCCGTCGTCGCCTCCGCCGACCGTTTGCTGGGAAGGTCGCACCGGACCGACGCGGCGGATCCAACGGCCGACGGATGGACCCAGTACCGGTGCGCGACGGCTTCCGCCTGCGAGTCGCGTCACGACGGGGCGGATGGTTGGAGCGATTGGACGACGGCAACCCGCTCCGAGGTGCTTGCCGCGACGGCCGGCTGGATGTGGCGAAGCACCGAGAGACCCGATGCGGACCGCGACGTCGTGCGCATCGCACGGCATTCGGCCGAGTCCACGGACGGCCTCCAGGGTCGTCATGTCGTGGACGGCTACACGGGAACGCTGGAGCACGCCGCGTTCGGGGCCGGTTTCGAGAGGCATACGAATTTGGTCCTTGCTCTCGAAGAGGGCATCGCGGAGACGGACTCCTCCTTCAACAAGTGGGCGGGCGTCCAGGGAACGGCGTCGGGAGCCCCGCCGGACGAGGTGGCGAGATGGTCCGGCCTGATGCTGGGATACCAGGGCGGACGTGCGGCGAGCGAGACCCCGTTTGTGGAGGGTGTCGCGAGCCTCGAGTACTCCTTGTCCGACAACAGCCTGGACGTGGCGTTCTCGGATGTGGCCAGCCGGGACGGGCGGCGGGCCCTACGCGACTTTGCCTTCAAGGGCCTGGACGTTGAGGACGATGGAACGTTCGGCAGCAACGGCGCCGCGGGCGCCCTGGACGGCGCCTTCTTCGGCCCCCACCAGGAGGAGGCGGCCGGCGCTTTCCACCACAATTCATCGGACGTCACGGGGAGCTTCGGCGCGCGTCGCCTGCCGGACGTCGCGGCCCTCGCGGAGAGCGGCCCATCGGAGATGCAACTGCCCATCGTCGAGGAAGACGATACCCGGTACGTCGGCGCCGACGCCGCGCCGGCGCTTGATGAGCTTGCGGCCGGAGGCGACTACGGCGGCGTCGCGGTGTCATCGGGCCGGGTGCGGGACGGTGCGGGCGCGGACAGGGTCCTCGAATATCTCGAGAAGCACATCGATGAAGACTACAACCATTGGATTCCGGGTCTTGCCACCTTTGCGGCTCCGCCGGTCGTCCGCGTGGCAAGGGGTGCGAGCGAGGAGCTTGCCGTGTATACGGAAACCGCCGTCCGGCTGATCAACAGCGCCCTGCCGCATGACAACCGCATCGTGTTCAGCAGAGACCCGGCGCCGCGGTCGACGGCCATCGAGAATGTCCCCGAAGGAGAGGTTTTCGTCAACTTCGCCCGGAAGCAAGACTGGAACCTTCGAGAGGGCCAGCGCTACGAAGCGGATTGGCTTTACGTACTCGAATTCGATGCGATCCCGGAATACAACGAGTCGGCGCAGCGGCACGAAAACAAGGGCATGCGAGCCGCCCATCTCTGGTTCGACAGCCAAATTATCTCGAATGCCGCCTGGGTCAGGGACCCCGATACGGATAACTGGAAATATCAGGTGCTGAACGCCCCGGTGATCGAAAGCGATACCGTAGACAAGGTCTATACAAGGGAGGGAATGGTCCCCCACATAACCCGTCAATTGTTGAGGACACTTGGGTTTTACGCGAGCATCGATCAGTCCGAATTCCCAGATTCGATATTGACCCACAATAGAGTTCGCCTCCCCAATATCGACGGCGAAGCCCTGCTGGCGGCCTACACGAGACTGGCGCCCGGCACTCAGCCCGAGGATCTGTCGGCCGAGAGCCTGGGCCCTTGGGAGGACACGTCGTTCCATCTGCGGGGAGATCTGGAGTTTGCGGGCGGAGAGGCCGCGTTCGGCGTCGCCCTGCGCAACGGTCTGGCGCGGCCCTGGGCTTCGGGACCCGCGCCGCTGGCGGTGCTGGAGAACAACTCGGCGCTGTTCGGGACCGTCAGCTGGAACGGAGCGCTGTTGGGTATGACCCCCTCGTCGGAAACGGTGGCCGGACAGGCGCGCTTGGCCGTCGAGCTCGCCACTCTCGACGGCCAGCTCGACTTTACCGGCCTAGAGCGCTGGGGCGTGAAGGCACCGCCGGGAAATACTGGAACCGGCGCGACTTGGGGCGACGGCGATCTCGGGTATTCGGTCGAGGTTCAGAGCAATGCCTTCTATCGCACCGGCGGAGACGAGGGCGAGGTCGCCGGCGCCTTCTTCGGCGCGGCCCACGAGGCGATGGGCGGCGTGCTCGAACGAAACGATCTGATCGCCGGGTTCGGCGGCACCCGCTGAGGGCGCCTGGTCCAGAGTGTCAATCGGCGGGTTTCTCAACGGGTAGACGCGCCGCGGACGCCCTGAAGGGCCCGCTCAAGACGACGAACGTTTCGTACAACAGGCCGGCGCTGAGCGGCAATTCGGGTGACGGCTCCGCTTCGATGTCAGCAGGTGTCTACGGATGAGGTCTCGTGTCGGGGTATGGCGAAACTTCCGAAAACAGCCGTTTGTGAAGGTGCCGCCGATGTCCACGCCGACCATGTATCGGCCTCGGGAATCACTCATACCATCTGGTATTGCTATTGTTTATGGGGCCATGCACCGTGGATCGCCGATCCCCCCGATCCTCGTCGACACTCTCGGTCCGCTATCGTCCCTCGGCGATCAACAGGTAGCCGCGGTTCTCCACGGTATCGAAGGTGCGCATGGCCTTGATCAGGTGGGCCGCGCTCACCCACACCCACGGAGCCCGGTTCGGGTTCACGTCCATGATCAGAAAGGAATCGCTCGCCTCATCATAGGCTCCGAGGGGGGAGATGTGCCCGCCGCCCTTCTGGCCCAGTGTCTTGCGGTGGTAGTTCACCAGGACGTAGTCACCGGGGACGGCCAGGTTCTTTGCCATCTCGCGTTTGATCACCTCATCGTTCATCTCCTCATCGACCACGCGGATCCTCACATCGAGCTCATGGGCACTCAATGCCTGGGCCAGTTGCCGGAGCTGCAGGCCGAAGTCCTTCTTCATGGCCCCCTGGATCTCGATGGGCTTGCCCAGCACCTCGATCTTGGTCTTGGTCCGGCCGGTGAGGACGTTGTTCGGCGTGTACTTCCCGAAGAAGGGGTTGAACCCCTCGGGAAGCCATGCGCGTTCATCCTCCGCAATGGAGTAGGTGTCCTGGGGGAGCCCCTTCTTCTTGCCCAGCCTCAGCGCGTTCAAGACAATGGCCGAGGAGACCGGCCCGCAGAAGATCTTGTTGTCCTGGCTGATGAAGTGGTTGCTCAGCCGAAAGAAGTCAGCCTTGTGGTTGGAACGCGACAGGCGCTGGGAGCTCTCTTCGGACTCCCACTCTACCAGACCGGCCGCGGCCCCGGCCTGGCACAGGACAAAGCCCGCCAGAAGCAGCACCGTCAGAACGTGTTTCATGGGACCTCCCTGGTTCAGTTCAGGCACTCCAGTACGTTCCTTCTTACTTACTTGCCTTTTTCATGTCTTGCCATCCCCGTTTCGAGCTTCGGATCATCCGCGAACTCATTCCACACCCTTCGCGCATCCTTTGGACGCGTGTGGTATGGTCCGGCCCCAACGCCCCGCATGGCTTCCCGCAGCTTTTTTTGTTTGACAAGGTTCCCGCACTTTCACTAGGGTCAGCGGTTATCCGGCTTAGGCCGAGGCATCAACCGGTCGGGGGAATGCCCCGGCAAAGGAGGATACACGGATGAGAAAGCTAGCAGTTGGGGCGTTCGTCGCGGCGTTCGCTCTGTTCGTCGTGGCCGCGGCCGCGCAGGCGGCGGTCACGTTGAAGGTCAGCACCTGCCTGGCCAAGACCCACGACCAGGTGGAAACGTACTTCCAGGCATTCCACGACAAGTTCAACGAGGTCGCCAAGGGCGAGGCCAAGCTGCACTACGTGGGCGGGCCGGAAGTGTCGCCCCGGCAGAAACAGGGTCCGGCGCTCAGGCGCGGTCTGGTGGACATGATCTTCTGCCCGATGGGCTACTACGAGGGAATGGTGGCGGAAGCCGGGCTCACCTCGGTGACCAACCTCTCCACCAAGGAACTCCGCGACAACGGCGCCATCGACCAACTCCAGCCCGTGTGGGCCAAGAAGTTCAACGGCAGGATACTGGGCTGGTGCTGTTACGGCGTCGACTTCCACATCTATACGACGTTCAAGCCCAAGGAGAGCACCAAGACCGGCCTCGACCTGTCGGGGCGCAAGATGCGCTCCACCGCCACGTACCGAGTGTTCTTCAGCGTCATGAACGCGATTCCCGTCACCATGGCTCCCGCGGAGATGTACACCGGTCTGCAGCGGGGCGTGGTGCAGGGACTCGCATGGCCCGAAGGAGCACTGGCCAAGTACGGCGTTCAGAAGTTCCTCAAGTACCGCGTTTACCCGGGCTTCTACCGCAGCGGCTCCATGGTCGTGATCAACCTGGACAAGTGGAAATCCCTGCCCAAGTCCGTGCAGGACAAGCTCACCCAGACCGGTCTGGCGTTCGAGCAGGGCAGCGAGCCCATCCTCCGCAAGAAGGCCGACGCGGACAACGAGAAGCTGTGGGCTTCGGGCCTTCAGAAGCACGAACTCAAGGGCGAGGCGCGGAAGGCCTATCTGCGCACTGTCTACGAGCTCGCATGGGAGGCCCGGTCGAAGAACGACTTCACGGTGCCGTTCGCGAAGCTGAAGGAGAAGATGTACCGCGCGCCCTGACGGTCGCGTTGAAACAATGAAAAAGCCCCCGATCCGCAGCAGTGGATCGGGGGCTTTTCTTTCAACTCAATCCATCAGGTTGGGAAGCCACAGCGCGAGTTGGGGTTCCCAGATCAGGATCAGGATCAGGATCAGGTCGCATATCAGGAACGGGATCGCCGCGTTGGCCACCTGCAGCAGCGTGGTGCCCCTGGGGGCCACTCCGAGCATGACGTAGAGCAGCAGCCCGAAGGGCGGCGTGGTGCCCGCCATCTCCAGCGTCATCAGCACGAACAGGCCGAACCAGATCAGGTCGAAACCCAGGGCTTCGGCCAGAGGAAAGAAGATGGGCACGGTGATGAGCATCATGGAGGTGGCGTCCATGAACATGCCCAGCACGATGAGGATCAGGAACATCACCGCGAGCACCACCAGGCGGGACACCTCAAAGCTGGTGGCCCATTCCAGCATGCCGGCGGTGGCGCCCGAGTAGGCCAGGAGCTGGCTGAAAACCGTCGAGTTCATGATGATGAGGAACACCATGCCGGCCACCCGCACGGTGCCCGACAGGGAGGTGCGAATGGCCTCCCACTTGAGTACGCGGAAGGCCACGGCAAGGATGGCCACGCCCAGCACGCCGCAGGCCGCGGATTCCGTGGGCGTGGCGATGCCCAGGATGATGAAGCCGATGACCATGAAGATCACGAGACTCACCGGCAGGATGTTGAAGGTGATGTACTTGATCTTGTGGCCCCATGTCGTGGGCGGCACGTCATAGGCCGGCGCCCCGGCGGGGTTGATGATGATCTGAAGGTACAGCATGCCCGCGTAAAGCAGGGCCAGGACGAACCCCGGCAAGAACCCCGCGATCAGCAGACGACCCACGTCGATGTTGGCGACGCTGGCCAGAAGGACGGCCAGTGCCGAGGGCGGGATGATCATGGCCAGGCCGCCGGTGCCCAGGATGGGCCCCATGGACATGCGCCAGTTGTAGCCCCGCCGCTGCATCTCCGGCACCAGCAATGATCCCAGCATGGCGGTATTGGCCATGGAGGAGCCGGTAAGGGTCGAAAAGATCGTCCCGCCGGCCACCGTCAGGTAGCAGAGCCGGCCCCGCAGCTTGCCGAACAGCGAATCGAGCCCGTCGAAGACGCGTATGGCCAGGCCCGTGTGAAAGAACAGCGCCCCCATGAGGATGAACATGGGCACGGGACCCAGGGTGAACCGGGTGATCAGTACGGTGGAGTTGTCCGCCACCTGGATGAAACCATGGGTGCCGGCGAAGATGAAGATGCCGATGAAGTTCGTGGTGATGAAGGCGAAGGCCACGGGGACCCCGAGGGCCATCAGACAGACGACCATGCCCACCAGAAGAGCGAATGCCCAATACCATTCCATCACACGTTCTCCCGCACCTCGGTGCGCGAGGTGTACATGGTATCGACACCCACAAGAAACCGGAGGAACTCGATGGCGATCATTGCGAACGACACCGGTATGGGCACGAGGAGCATCCAAAGCGGTTGTGCTTCACCCCGGTAGTCCAGCTCGCCCGAGAGGTATGCGTCGATGGCGAGGTCCGTGGAGTAGTAGATGAAGAAGAGGCAGCAGCAGATGCAGATGACGTAGACGAGCTTCGCCAGCACGTACTGCACGATCACGGGCAGGAGCGAGACCAGGGAGTCCACGAACACGTGGCCCTTCATGCGCACGAGCCACGGCGCCCCCAGCATGGTGAACCAAAGGAGGCCGTACTCAACCACGCCCAAGGTGTAGGCGGACGGTTGGAACTTCAAGAGACGTACGAATACGTCGATCACGATAAGCAGGAAGATCAGGAAGATCACGATCTCCGCGCCCATCTTGAAAAGGTCCAGGAGCTTTTCGTAAGCCCGCGATATTCTTTGCATCCTGCCTCCACAACGCTGTTTACGGAACCTCTGTTCAACGCGCCCGCAACGGAAATCCCCTGCTTGTATCGCCTTGTTCCCCGGCTGTCAAAGCGGTTTTGAGGGAATACGCCTTTTCTTGACGAAAAACGGTGCGCGGTGGTACCACCCTGATGTCCCGCGCCGCAAGGACGTTCATTGAGACCGAGGCGACGTGGTAACGTGTTTTTGATGCGCGCTCGGGCCGTCCGCGTCGTGGAAGGACGTGAGTTCGGACCGCGGACCGGGCCGGAAGGCGCACAGGAGGTACACCGTGAGGATTCTGGTCACCGGAGGTCTGGGCAAGGTCGGCGAGCACGTCGTGGATGAACTGTTGCGGGGCGGGCACGAGGTGACGGTGCTGGACCGCCTGCCCGGTCCGCGGGACGGCGGCGCGGCCAAGTATCTGATGGGCGAGGTGCAGGACCTCGGCCAGATGGTGGAAGCGGCCGCCGGGTGCGACGCCGTCATCCACCTGGCCGCGATCCACAATCCCCACGTCGCCCCGACGGGCGTGGTGTTCGAGACCAACGTCACAGGCACGTTCAACGCGCACCACGCGGCATTCCGGCTGGGCATCCCGCGCGTCGTGTCCACCAGCAGCAACGCCGCCGTCGGCTGGGCCTACAGCGAAGGCGCGTTCCTGCCCGACTACCTGCCCATCGACGAGGAGCACCCGTGCCGCCCCATCGACGCCTACGGACTGTCGAAACAGGTGGGCGAGACCATCGCGCACTCCTACGCCCGCAAGGGTGTGGAGGCCGTGGTGATCCGTCCCAGCGGCGTGGTCACGCCCGAAGCGCTCGACGAAATCCGCCGCACCGGCGGCCGCGAGCCCGAGGGTTGGCGCGAGTACAGCTACATCGACGTGCGCGACCTCGCCGTGGCGTTCCGGCTGGCGGTGGAGCGGCCGTTGCCCGGCGGCACCGTGATGTTCGTGGTGGCCGACGACAGCACCGTGGCGGAGCCCCTGTGCGATCTCCTGCCGCGACTCAAGCCAGCCATCGGGGACCACGCTCGGGGGCTCACCGGCACCCGGGGCGTGTTCACCAACGACCGGGCCAAGGATCTGCTCGGATGGAAACCGCTGCACATATGGCGCTAGCACGCGAATCGTCATTCCCGCCCCCGATCGGGGCCAAGGGCAAGCTTTCGCGGGAATGACGGAGACCGGCGTGGGGAGATACAGGCATGGCAGCGCTGACCGCGCGTGATCTCGCCCGGGTGAGCCGGGGGACGCCCGCCGGCGAGTGGTTCCGGCGCTACTGGATGGTGGTGGGCCGCGGCGACGACCTGCGGGACATTCCCATGCGGGTGCGGGTTCTCGGAGAGGACCTGGTGCTGTTCCGCGACGGCGAGGGACGGCTCGGCCTGCTGGGGCTCCACTGTCCGCACCGGGGCACCTCGTTGGAGTACGGCGATGTCGGGCCCTCGGGGCTGCGCTGCCCGTACCACGGCTGGCTCTTCGACGTGGCGGGCACGTGCCTGGAGCAGCCCGCGGAGCCGCCGGGCAGCGCGTTCCACGAGAAGGTGCGCCACCTCTCCTACCCGGTGCGGGAGCAGGGAGGGCTGATCTTCGCCTACCTCGGACCGCCGGACCTGGAGCCGCCGTTGCCGCGGTATGCGCCCCTGGCGGAGCCCGGCGGTCAGCGGCGCATCGAGGCAGCGCGCCACTACGACTACAACTGGTACAACTTCATCGAGAACGGCGCCGACCCCGCCCACTTCTCCACCTTGCACCTATCCGATCCCGACGACGGCACCTGGCGGAGCTGGTTCTTCAACGCCCGCGACGTGCCGCCCTTCGACGCGCTGGAAACGGAATACGGCATGAAGGTGGTGTCGCACAAGCCCGCGCCCGGGCCGGGCATGAGCTACGTGGACGAGAAGAGCTACGCGCTCCCCAGCGTGATGCAGATCGGCGACACCGAGTTCACCCACTTCAAGGAGCCCAGGGAAGCCCTGGTCCGTGGCTCCAGGAACGCGCACTGGATGTTCATCACGCCGGACGACGACGACCACTTTACGCTGTACACGGTGGACCACTACACCGGGCCGGATCCCGACTTCATGGCCAAGCTGGCGCCGTCCCGGCGGCCGGTCGCCACCGCCGAAAAGCCCGAGCACGACAGCCGGCCGCTGTCGCCGTTTCGGGGCAGCGTGCGCCTCGAGGACATCATGACCCAGTCCACCCAAGGCAATGTCGCCGGCCGCGAGGAACGGTTGGCGGCGTCCGACAAGGGCATCATCCTCCAGCGCCGCATCATCCTGAACGCCGTGGCGCGGGCGCAGCAAGGGCTGCGGCCGCAGGGGGTGCTTTCGCCGGAGGAGAGCGACCGACTGATACGCATGGATTCGTTCACGGGAATACGGACCTACCCGCCGAAGCCGGACGCGGAGAACGGTGCCCCGTCCGAATGATCCCGTGCCGAACCGGCACTCGAAATGACCCGACAGGACACCACCGGATGAGGCGGCATCGAAAGGCCGCGGCATGAAGGTCGCCGTCACGGGCAGCGCCGGGAGGCTGGGGCGATACGTGACCGAGTTGCTGTCGCGCGAGGGTTACACCGTCGTGCCGCTGGACCTGGCCGGCAACGACGGCTCCAAGCCGGAGGAACCAACCTGCCCGGATGCCGTGGACCTGACCGACCCGGAGGCGGTGCAACGAGCGTTCGCAGGCGTGGAGGCGGTGATCCACCTCGCGCGCGAACGCTTCCCCTACACGGAGCAGGGCCTGTTCGACCCTGCCACAGGGACCTGGAAGACCCCGGACGTCGCCGGCGACAGCCTGCGTTTCCAGCGGAACGTCGCCATGACCTACAACGTCCTCGCCGCCGGCGCGTCGCTGGGCATCCGCAGGTTCGTCATCGGCTCCAGCCTGGCCGTGTACGGCCTGTACTATCCCTTGCGCCCCGCCCTTCCCGACTACCTTCCCATCGACGAGAAACACCCGCGACGGCCTCAGGACCCCTACGGCCTGTCCAAGCTGGCCGGCGAGGCGTTGTGCGACGGTTTCGCCCGAGGCAGCGGCGCGCGCATCGCCAGCCTGCGCTTCGCAGGCATTGCCGACGAACGCGTCTACCAGCGGCTCGTGAAACGCCGCGAGGATCCCATGAGCCGCGGGGTCGGCAGCTTCTGGAGCTACGTCGACGTGCGCGACGCGGCCGCGGCCTGCCGTCTGGCCCTGGAAGCGGACTTCGAAGGTCACGAGGCCTTTAACATCTGCGCGCCCACGACCTGGCTGGCCACGCCCACCCGAACCCTTCTCGAACGGCATCTCGCGGGCGTGCGGCCGGTGGCTTTCCCGGAGGATGCGAACTATTGTGGTTACGCGCCGGACAAGGCGCGGGAAGCCCTCGGATTCAGCACCCACCACGAATTCGACGGCTGAGACCCCCTCCGTCCCGGAAAGGAGACCCCATGTTCCCACACCTCACCCGCTTCAATCTCAAGCAATGGATCGACGAGAACCGCGGCGATTGGGGCCGGCGCCGGGTCATCTGGGAAGACTCGGACTTCATCGCCTTCGTGACCCGGGGCCCCAATACCCGCACCGACTTCCACATCAATCCGGGCGACGAGATATTCTACCAACTCGAAGGCGAGTTGAACCTCCATTACCTCACCCCCGAGCACAAGCCGGAAGTCGCCGTTCTTCAGGAGGGCGAGATGTTTCTGTTGCCGGCTCTGGTACCGCATTCGCCTCGCCGGGAGGACGGCTCCTACACCCTGGTGGTGGAGCGGGTGCGCCGCCCGGACGAGATCGACGGCTTCATCTGGGTGTGCGGCAACTGCACCCACACGCTCTACGAGACCACGGCCCGGTTCAATGAACCCGCGGACACGGTGCAGAAAGCCTACGAAGACATGGCCGCGGACGAGTCCCTGCGCCGCTGCACCCAATGCGGACATACCGAGGCGCCGGTCCGAAGCGAAGGACCGGCCCATGTCTGGAAAGGTTAGAGGAACGGCAACACACTTCGTTCCGCCCAGAAACAATCGGAGGCCGCCTCACGCCGTACGGCGTCGGGACGGGCTCTTGATGCGGCGGGGGGATTGTTTCTTGTACTGGAGGTACCAGTCGTAGACGCGGTCGGCCACCGCGTCCTTGCTCATGAGGGGGAGCGGGGTGGCGGTGCCGTCGCGGTCGAGCAGCGTGACCACGTTGGTGTCCACGTCGAAACCGCTGCCCACCTGGGTGACGTCGTTGGCCACCAGCAGGTCGAGGTTTTTCTTCTCAAGCTTGGCGCGGGCGTTGGCGAGCAGGGACTCGGTCTCGGCGGCGAAGCCCACCACGACCTGGTGACGTTTGCGGGCGGCCAACTCGGCCACGATGTCCGGGTTGGGCACGAACTCCACGCTAAGGGAGCCGTCGCCGCGCTTCATCTTCTGAGCGGCGGCCGCGTGCGGCCGGTAGTCCGCCACCGCGGCCGCCATGAAGACCGCGGTGGCGGATTCGAACTCCGCCAACACGGCCCCACGCATCTCTTCGGCCGTAACCACCGGGACCGTCCTGACGCCGGTGGGTGGCGCCAGCGCCGTAGGTCCGCTCACCAGCGTCACCTGAGCGCCGCGCCGCGCCGCCGCCCGCGCCAGCGCGTACCCCATCTTGCCGGACGAGCGGTTGGAGAGGTACCGGACCGGGTCCAGCGGCTCCCGGCTCGGGCCGGCGGTGACCACGATGTGCTCGCCCGCAAGGTCCTTGGACCGGAACAGCGCGCGGATCTCCTCGACGATGACCGGCGGTTCCGGAAGCCGGCCCTTGCCCTCGTAGCCGCACGCCAGGGAGCCCGACGCGGTCTCCATGACGTGGTACCCGGCGCCGCGCAGCTTCGCCAGATTGGCCTGCACCAACGGATGCGCCAGCATGTGCACGTTCATGGCGGGCGCCACCAGCACGGGCGCCTGGGTGGCCAGGACCACGGTAGTGAGCAGGTCGTCGGCAATGCCGGCGGCGAGCTTGCCGATGACGTTGGCCGTGGCGGGGGCGATCACCAGCAGGTCGGCGCTATCGGCCAAGTCGATGTGGCCGATCTCCGATTCCTGGGTCAGGCTGAAGAGATCGGTGGCCACGGGCGCGCCCGACAGGGTCTGGAAGCTCAGCGGCGTAACGAACTCCGCGGCTCCCCGTGTCATCACCACGCGGACGGAGCACGAATCCTGGACCAGGAGCCGCACCAACTCAAGCGCCTTGTAGCAGGCGATGCCCCCTGTCACGCCCAGGACGATGTTTTGCTTTTCCACGGTCCCGTCTTCCCGGGTGCGTTGCGCACGCGACCCGAAGGTCAAGGTATCCCATCGACAGGCGGTTTTCAAACCGGACACGTTGGCGGGACGCTTGATTTCGAACGCGCCAATGCTATTCTAATGCCACTTTCTGCCCCGCCACACTCATGAAAAATTTACGGCTGCCCTTTCTGTTGCTGCTGCTCCACCTGAGCCTCGTCCAACCCGCCGCCTCCCAGGAGGAACCCGCCGGCGCCGCAGGAGGCGCGACACCCGTTTCCGACGAACTGGCAACGCGCGATCAACATTACGACCGCATCGAGTGGTTCAATGAGCGAGTGTTTCTGTTCAACAGCGCTTTCGACCGTTTCGTGTTGAAACCCGTGGCCCTTACCTACGGCTCCGTTCTTCCCTCACCGGCACAGAGGGGGGTCCGCAATGCCATCAACAACCTCGACGTAGTGCGGAAGGTGGTCAACAACACGCTTCAGGGAAAACCCCTCAGCGCCAGCCGGGAGATTGCCCGTTTCGTCGTCAACAGCACCCTGGGCATAGCGGGCATCTTCGACATAGCCACGAAGTTGGGACTGGAACCGAGCGATCAGGACATGGGGATCACGCTGGGCGTTTACGGGTTCAGCCACGGCGCCTATCTCGTGCTGCCGCTCTTGCCGCCGACCACGATCCGGGACGGATTGGGAATGGCGGCCGATGCGTTCATGAGTCCTCTGCAGTATTTCACGCCCTACTACGTGCCCCTGTCCGTCCGCGCCACCGACATCGTGAACAACCGCGCCCTCGACAACAATGTCTACGAGGAGCTGGAGCGCAGCATCGACCCTTACAGCGCGGCGCGCAACGCCTACATGCAACTCCGGCAGCGCAAGCTCCGGACGGCGCGCGAATCGAAGTACTAGTGCACCGTCCCACTGCGCGGCAGGACCGCGGCAGACCGGACCTCCGTAACGAAGCCATGAGCAAACCATCCCTCCTTTCAGGCCGGAAAATCGACCCCCGCCCCATCGACGCCGCCACCAGCATCGTCGATCTTGTCGACGACAACTTCGTCTCCTACAACAGCGGACGCTTGCGGGAGGCCTGTCAGCTCTTCACCGAGAAGATCCTGGGGGACGACGTGACCGTGGGGCTCAGCATCACCGGGGCGCTGACACCGGCGGGGCTGGGCATGACGGCCTTCATTCCGCTCATCGAGCACGGCTTCGTCGACTGGATCGTCAGCACCGGCGCCAACCTCTACCACGACACTCACTTCGCCATCGGCCTGTCCATGCACCGCGGCACCTTCGACGCCGACGACGTGGACCTGCGCGAACAGGGCGTGGTGCGCATCTACGACATCTTCTTCGACTACGACGTCCTCATCTCCACCGACGACTTCTTCCGGGAAGTCCTCAAGGCGCCGGAGTTCCAGAAGGAGATGGGCACCGCAGAGATGCACTACCGCGTCGGCCGCTATCTGGATGAACGCGAGAAGATCCTGGGACTGGAGCGGCGCTCGCTCCTGGCCGCCGCCTACCGGGGCGGCGTGCCGGTGTACACCTCGTCGCCCGGGGACAGCTCCATCGGCATGAACGTGGCGGCTCTGGCGCTCAAGGGCAACGGCCTGCGCTTCGACGTGTCGCGCGACGTCAACGAATCCGCCGCCCTGGTGCTCGAGGCCAAGCGGCGCGGCGGCCGCAGCGCCGCGGTCATCCTCGGCGGCGGCTCGCCCAAGAACTTCCTGCTTCAGACCGAGCCGCACATCCAGGAGGTGCTGGGGCTGGAGGAAAAGGGCTTCGACTACTTCATCCAGATCACCGACGCGCGCGTGGACACCGGCGGCCTCTCGGGGGCGACGCCGGCCGAGGCGGTGAGCTGGGGCAAGGTGGACCCGGACCAACTGCCCGACTCCGTTGTCTGCTACGTCGACAGCACCATCGCCGTCCCGCTGATGACCGCGTACGCCATGAACAAGCACGCTCCGCGCAAACTGAAGCGCCTCTACGACACACGGGAGGAGGCGCTGGAACACATCGCCGGCGAGATCCGCGAGAAGTTCGGCAACGTGCCGCTGGCGCAGCGCTGAAAGCCCGGCCGCCGGCAGGCACCGACTCTTGACAGGATGGGCACCACGAGCAATTCCAAGGCCTTCTTCAAGGTCGTGACGCCAGCCGAAGCCCTGGAGGCCGTTTGCCAGGCGAGGCCCGTGGATGCCGAGACCGTCCCCACCACCGAGGCGCGGGGCCGTGTGCTGGCCGAGGACCTCTACTCGCGGGTGGACCTCCCACACTTCAACCGGGCCGGCATGGACGGCTACGCGGTCCTCGCCCGGGACACCTTCGGCGCCAGTCCTGCCCTGCCCGCCTACTTGAAGGTCGCGGGAACCGTGGAGATGGGAGAGGAGGCCACGCACCGCCTGGGAGCGCGCGAGGCCGTGCGCATCTCCACCGGCGGCATGCTTCCTCCCGGAAGCGACGCCGTGGTCATGGTGGAGCACACCGAGGAGACCGGCGACGGCACGGTGGAGATCCATCGGGCCGCCTCTCCCTGGCTCAACGTCATCCAGGTGGGCGACGACATCCGCAAGGGCGATCCCGTGTTCGCGCGGGGCCGGCGGCTGCGCGCCCACGACCTCGGCGCGCTCACCGGCATCGGCATCGCGTCCGTGCCGGTGTACCGCAAGCCGCGCGTGGCCCTCATCTCCACCGGCGACGAGATCGTCGGGGTGGACAGGGAACCCCGCCCCGGCCAGGTGCGCAACATCAACCAGCATTCGCTGGCCGGCCTCATCGCCGAGTGCGGCGCCGAACTGAACGATCTTGGCGTGGTGGCCGACGAACCGGAGGCCTTGCGCGCCGCGCTGGCGGAGGGCCTCGGCTGGGGCGACCTGGTGCTGCTTTCCGGCGGCAGCTCCATGGGCACGCGGGACATGGCCGTGGAGGTCATTCGATCGTTGCCCGATTCCCGGATCTTCTTCCACGGCATCTCCGTAAGCCCGGGCAAGCCCACCATCTATGCCCAGGCCGCGGGGACACCCGTGCTGGGGCTTCCGGGATACCCGGTATCCGCGCTGGTGATCTTCGACCTGTTCGCCGCCCCGCTGATCCGCGCGCTTGCCGGCGAGAGCACGCCCGCCTCGCACACCGGGCGCAACACGGTTCGGGCCGTGCTGGACACCAACGTGTCGTCGCAGACCGGCCGCGAGGACTACGTACGCGTCACCCTCGAAGAACGCGGCGAGACAGTCTACGCCACGCCGCTCCCGAGCAAGTCCGGCGCCATCTTCACCCTGGTCAAGGCCGACGGCATGGTGCGCATCGACCTCAACCGCGAGGGGCTGGAGCAAGGCGAGGAGGTGGAGGTGCTGCTTTTCTGATACCTTCCGGTGCAAGGTCACTGATGGAGTGATATTTGATCAGCAGGTCAACGCAACGTCATTCCCGAATCGTCATTGATATGAAAATAATATCTTGTTCAATGAATTCAGACAGTTACAGAAGCCCGCTACAGCCCGGATCGTCATTCCCGCGAAGGCGGGAATCCAGGGGATGAGGGGTGCGGCTTGCCTCGCAGCTGCCCCACTCCACCCTGCCTGGATTCCCGCTTCCGCGGGAATGACAGTATGGGATGGCTACGCCATTCCCTGTTTGAGTGGAGTTTTGACACGACCTGTTCCGCGGGAATGACGATACGGGGAGTTTACAACGATGGCTCGCAAACGGTACCTCAAGAAGACTCCGCTGGAGGAGGCGCGCGCACTCTTCCTGAGCCGCGTTGACGAAACCCGCCTGGAGGACGAGACCGTGGCGGTGGCGGACGCGCTTCACCGGGTCACCGCCGAGCCGGTGTTCGCGAAGACCTCCTCGCCGCACTACCACGGCTCGGCCATGGACGGCATCTGCGTGCGTGCGGAAGACACTTTCGGGGCGACGGAGTTCGCGCCGCGCGAGTTGCGGCTGCTCGCGGACGAAGCGGACCCGCAAGGCCGGTTCGCCTACCTGGACACGGGCCAGCCGCTGCCGTCCTGGGCCAACGCGGTGATCATGATCGAGAACGTGCGCGAGGTCGACGGCGCCACCGTGTCCATCGACCAGGCGGCGACGCCATGGCAGAACGTGCGCCTGGTGGGCGAGGACGTGGTGGCCACCGAGTTGCTGCTGCCGCGCAACCACCGGCTGAGGCCCTACGATCTCGGCGCCGTCCTGGCGGCGGGCCACACCACGGTGTCTGTCAAGGTGCGGCCGCGGGTAGCCCTCATCCCCACAGGCGACGAGATCACGCAACCGGGCGCCGCAGCCCGGCCGGGCGAGATCATCGACTTCAATTCCACGGTGCTGGGAGCCATGGTGACGGAGTCCGGCGGCACGCCGGTGACCCATCCCCCTGTCGCGGACGACCCCGTGCTCCTGAAACAGGCCCTGGACGAAGCGTTGAAGCGTCATCACCTCGTGGCGCTCATCGCCGGCTCCTCCGCCGGCGCGCACGACTTCACCGCCGAGGTCATCGACGACGCCGGCGAGCTGCTGGTGCACGGCATCGAAGTCATGCCAGGGAAACCGGCCGTGCTGGGGGTCGCCGCGGGCAAGCCCGTCGTCGGCATTCCCGGCTATCCCGTATCGGCCATCGTCATCGCCCGAGAGATCCTTCGGCCCGCGCTTGAGCGTCTGCTGGCCGCGGGCGCCACCACCCCTCCGAAGATACGCGCGGTGGCGCCGCGCAAGATCCCCTCGCGGCTGGGTCTGGAGGAGTTCGTCCGCGTGACCCTGGGCCGGGTGGAGGAGCGCCTCGTGGCTGTGCCGCTGGCGCGCGGAGCCGGGGTCATCAGCACCATGGTGCGCGCAGACGGATTCCTGCGCATACCGGGGATGGTGGAAGGGATCAACGCCGGCGAGGAAGTCGACGTCGAGCTGTTGCGCGCGCCGGACGAGGTGGAGCACACCATCCTGTGTACCGGCAGCCACGACCTTTCCATCAGCGTGCTGGAGGACCAGCTCAAGCGCCGCGACCCGCGCCTCAAGATCGCCGACGCCAACGTCGGCAGCCTGGGGGGACTGCACGCCATCCGCCGCGGCGAGACCCACATGGCCGGAACCCACCTGCTGGATCCCGACACCGGCACCTACAACGTGCCGGATATCCAGAGGGTGTTGGCGGAGGTGCCTGTCGTGCTCGTGCACTGCGTCAAGCGCCGTCAGGGCTTGCTGGTGCCGCGCGGCAATCCCAAGGGCCTGTCGGGCATCGCCGACCTGGAGGGACGAGGTGTGCGCTTCGTCAACCGCCAGCCCGGCTCCGGCACCCGTGTGCTGCTGGACTACGAGTTGGCGCGGCTCGGCGTGAACCCGGCCATGGTCCACGGCTACGAGCACGAGGAGTTCACGCACATGGCGGTGGCGGTGGCGGTGGCCAGCGGCCTCGCGGACACCGGCCTGGGAATCCTCTCCGCGGCCGAGGCCCTGGAACTGGACTTCATCCCGGTGGGCGACGAGCAATACGACCTGCTGCTGCGCCGGTCGTTCCACGGATCGCCGGCCGGCACCACCCTGCTGGCGGTCCTCCGCTCAGAGGAGTTCAAGAACGCGATGGAGTCGCTTGGCGGTTACGACTGCGCCGCCACGGGGGAGATCCTCTACGAGCAGTGGTGACGACGCGGCGACACGCTCGCCGCTATGGGCCGGCAGTGTCACTCGCCGGCGATCGGCACAGCGCTGGGCCGGAGAGGACATCGAGAGGCTTCGGCAAAGTCCCGCTGGGGAGTGCCGGGAGCCGGACTTGAACCGGCACGGGCTTGCGCCCGCGGAATTTTAAGTCCCGCGTGTCTACCCATTCCACCATCCCGGCGCAACGCATTTCCATAACTTAGCGCCCTTCCCGCGTCAACCAAACCCTGTCCGGCG
Organism: Candidatus Binatia bacterium; assembly: GCA_022823055.1. GTDB lineage: Bacteria > Desulfobacterota > Binatia > UBA9968 > JAJDTQ01 > JAJDTQ01. The sequence goes on from JAJDXX010000167.1 coordinate 19,779, forward strand.
CTCACGACTCCTGTCGCTGGTTCATGCGCGCCACCAGCCAGCGACCTCCAACCGTCAGCACCGCCAAGGCGACGATCAGCAAGACTCCCAGCGCCGAGGTCTGCCCCGGGTCGCCGTCCTCCCAGGTGCGCCACATGATCACGGACAGCACCCAGTTCTCGCGGGTCGCCAGGATCAACGGGACGGAGAAATTCCGCAGGGAGTGGGATGCCACCCAGATCCAGCCGCCGATGAACGCCGGAAGCACCAGCGGCAGCACGATGCGCCGCATGAGGGTGAGCCACTTCGCGCCCGACACGTGGCTCGCCTCCTCCAGCTCCACGTGCACCTGGGCGAGCGCGCCGCTCATGGTGCGGCCGCCGAAGGCAATGTAGCTCACGGTGAGCCCCAGGACGATGATCCACACCGTGCCGTAGAGGCCCAAGCCGTCGAACGGCGGTTGAAGATAAAGGAACATGAACGCGATGGCGATGATCACGCCGGGAAGCGCGTGTGGCAGAAACGTGACCGCATCGAGGAGCGTCCTCCCCGGGAACCGCTTACGGATGATGACCCAGGCGACCACGAGGGAAAGCAGCATGGTCAGGGTGGCCGCGCCCAGGGCCACCACGATGGTGTTGCGCGTCGCGTCCCATACGTCGCTGTCGGTCAGGATGTCCCGGTAGTGCTGCAGCGACAGATCCGGGAGCAATTCCCAGGACGGCGTCATGTACACCGGGAGCAAGGAACTCCAGAGCAGCACGAAGCTGGGCGCCGCGATTGTCAGGGCGAAGTACACCAGAAAGGCGGCGAACGCGACATAACGCCACCTCCCCAACGGCATGAGCCGCGGCCGGTAGCCCTTGCCGGTGATGGTGACGAAGCGCCCTTCCTGCCTCATGGCGTACCGGTAGCCGTACACCAGCAGGATGCTGACCAGCAGGAAACTCGCCCCCAGGGCCGCGGACAGGCCGAACTCCGGGGGCGTGTAACGCTGCGTCGTAAAATAGATGTAGGTGGGAAACACGTGAATCCGCGCGGGCAGTCCGATGATGAGGGGAATCTCCAGCGACTCCAGGTGGGTCATGAAGCTGTACATGGTGGCGCCGAGAACGGCCGGGGTCAGCAACGGGAGGAAGATGCCGAAGAACGTCCTGCGGCCGGAGGCACCGGCGACGCGCGCTGCCTCCTCCAGACTCGGGTCCATGGCCCGGAAGGCACCCACCATGATCAGGAACGTGGTGGTGACGCCCCGCAGGCCTTCCAGCATCACCATGCCCCAGAGGCTGTAGATGTTCAGGGGCCCGCTGCTGGACTCCATCCCGAACAAGCCCAGCACGTCTCGCATCCAGACGTTGAAAAGGCCGATGCGGGGCGACAGCAGAAAGGTCCAGGAGACCGCGAAGAGCAGTCCGGGTATGGCCATGGGCACCAGTATCAGACCCCATGCGACGTTGCGGAACGGCATGTCGGTCCGCTCCGTAAGAAACGCGAACACGGTCGCAAGACCCACGGAGATGGCCGTGCTGAACACGGCCAGCAAGGCCGTGTTGAAGAACATGGAATAGGTCTGCGGCGTCGAGTACGCGCTGGCGTAGTGATCGAGGGTGAAGCCGCCGGGGTCCCACGGATTGCCGAGGCGGAAGCTGAAGATGATGAGCGTGGCCAGAGGCACGAGCACGAGCCAGAGGATCAGCAGAACCGCCGACACCACCACGAGGTGCTCGCGCGCCCAACCGAGCCAAGCCGTCGGGGCGCCGGAAACGGATGGTCTTGCGGGTGCCGCCGTCATCTCGACCTCACCTTTTCAGCGAAGGTTCAATGTTGTATGGGTCTCGCGGGGCTTCTACTACGACTGGAGAGCCCCCTTCAAGAGATTTCGCGGGAACGGCCGGAGGAGCTGTCATGACCAACGAACACCGATACCTGGAAGTCGACGGGCTCAGGACGTTCTACTGGACCGCGGGAGACGGGCACCCGGTGGTCATGATCCATGGGGGCGCGCCCGGGGTCTGCTCCCTCGTCGCCTGGAAGTTGAACATGGAGCCGCTGGCCGCCTCGGGGCTGTGCCTGTACGCGTTCGACCAGGCCGGGTTCGGAAACACCGACAACCCCACGGACTACTCCATGGACTACCGGGTGACCCACGCACGGAAGTTCATCGACGCGCTGGGTCTGGAACGCTTCCATCTCCTCGGCAATTCCATGGGCGCCTACATCGCCGCGAGGATCGCGCTGGAAGACCCGCGGGCACAGCGTCTGGTCCTCATCTCCAGCGGCACGCTGTCGCCGCCGGGATCGGCCGCGGCGGTGGCCCAGGGCAAGAAGCACAGTCAGGAGCTGCGGGAGTACACCCCTACGCTGGAGAACATGCGGGCGGTGACCCTGAAGACTCTGTACAGGAGCGAACTGGTCACCGAAGAGCTGGTGGCGGAACGTTATGAAATGAGCACGGGATCGCGTTTCGACGCCATCGTGAAGCGGTGGGACGCGCCGCCCTGGAAGCCCCTGGGAGAGCGCCTGTCGGACCTTCGGAACAGGACGCTGCTCATCTGGGGAAGGAACGACCGGGGCGTGGCGCTGGAAAGGGGGCTGCTGCTGTTCGAGGCGCTTCCGGACGCGGAACTCCACGTCTTCAACCACTGCGGCCACTGGGCCTTTTGGGACCAGGCGGACCGGTTCAACCGGCTCGTCGGCGACTTCCTGGGGGAGTAGGCGCGCGGCTGCCGCCACGTCCTCGTCATTCCCCTCTTCGGTCATTCCCGCCGCTCCTCTTCCGTCATTGCCGCCTCCCCTCTTCCGTCATTCCCACCGCTCCCCCTCCGTCATTCCCGCGAAAGCGGGAATCCAGGTGGGGTAGGGTTGGGGCAATGGAGCCGCCACACCACCACCCCTGGATTCCCGCTTTCGCGGGAATGACGGAGGGGGGGTGGGAATGACGGAGTGGGAGCACGGGAATGACGGAGGAGTGCCCCGACCAACGGTTGCCCGACCTTATTTCTTCTTCTTGGCCGCGGGCAGTCCCAGCATTTCTTGGAACTCGCGGTTGTACTCATCCCATTTGAGCGCGCACTTGGCGCCGCAGATGGCGATGTACTTCCCCTTTGCCAGGGGATACTTCTTGGATATCGGATCCCAGGGGAACCCGCGGTAGGCGTAGTTCTCCAGGACTTCCTGCCCGCCGGTGGAGATCCACACCGCCCAGAGCTGGGTCGTGGCCGGCGTCTGCGACCACTTGGCCACGTAGAGCCGGGTCCCGATCTCCAGCGGAACCGGATCGGGCAGCACGAACTTCAGGTTCTTCACTCCCCGGTCGATCATGCGGTTGGCCGTATGGTAGTTGACCGCGCAAGCCACCGGGAACTCACCAGAAGCCACCCTGCGCAATATCGTTCCCTGCCCCCGCGCCGGCACGACGTCGTTGGCGACCAGCGCCTTGAGCCACTGGAGATGCTTCTCGCGCGTCTTGGGATCGTGCTGGAACGCTTGCAGCTTGTTGCGCGTGTCTACCAGGACCTTCCCCTTCCACATGGGGTCGGCGCAGGCCTCCCAGGTCGTGGGCTCCTTGCCCTTGGGCACCAGCGTGGGATTGTAGGCGTTGCCCCGGGCATTGCCCGTGGTGGAGAGGAAG
>JAJDXX010000215.1 GCA_022823055.1 Candidatus Binatia bacterium
GGTCTACTGGGACTCGGAGCTTTCGGGGTTCGGGGTCCGCGCCTATCCGTCGGGGAGCAAGTACTACGTGGTGCAGACCCGCGCGAACGGCAAGGCGGCGAAGCGGGTGACGGTGGGCCGGCACGGGATCGTGACGGCGGAGGAAGCGCGCAGGCGGGCGGCGCTGATCATCGCGCGCATCAAGGCGGGAGAGGAGCCGCTGGCGGAGCCGGCGGCGGCCCTGGCCGGGGGACCCACGGTGGAGGAGATTGCGCGCCGGTGGCTTGAGGAGCATGTCGGGGTGCGGTGCAAGCCCAGGACGGTGGAGATGTACACGCTGATCGTCCGCAAGCACCTGCTGCCGGCGCTCGGCAGGGTTCCGGCGCTGGCGGTGGATCACGGGCGGGTGAGCGAACTGCACCACTCGATGCGCGGGACGCCGTCGATGGCGAACCGGACGGTGGAGGCGCTGTCGCGCATCTGGAACTCGGCGGAGGACCGGGGGGAGTTGCCGGAGGCGAGCAACCCGTGCCGGCTGGCGCCGCTTTCGCCGGAAGCGGCCCGGGTGCTCGCCTGCATCCCGCGGGTGGAGGGGAACCCGCACGTGATTCCGGGGAAGAAGCCGGGCACGCACCTGCGGAACCTGAACGACCCCTGGGACCGGATACGCAGGAGCGCGAAGCTGGAGGACGTGCGGCTTCACGACTGCCGCCACTCGTTCGCGTCGAGGGCGCTGGCGCTGGGCGAGGGGCTAACCATGATCGGGAAGCTCCTGGGTCACACGAAGGTGGAGACCACCGCGCGGTACGCGCACCTTGCGCGGGAGTCGGTGCGCGAGTCCGCCGTCCGCATATCCGACAGCATCGCCGCCGACATCCTCAAGAGATACCAAGTGGACGGCGGGGACGAAGCCCCGGCCGGGACGGCGACCTGATCCCTGGAGCGTCCGGGCTGGCCCGATCCGCGGTCCCCGGGTACTCTGCCGGTGGGGGTGTCTCCGGTACGGAGACGCGAGCCTGAAGGGGGCGGAAATCCTTCCCTGCCGGAGGCCGTCGGATGCGCCAACTCGACCTGTTCCAGGACAGTCCCCGCACGATCGCGCTGAACGTGTTGCGTGAAGCCATCCTGGCGCGCAATGCCCCCGGAGCCGGCATCGCCCTCGAACGGCTCCTGGTCCGCGCCCCCGGCCATGAGAGGGCAAGCGACGCCGGGACGCTCATTGCGGTCCTGGAGGCGCCCGCGCCCGAGGGACCTGGCGAGGGAATCGAATGGCTCCACGCCCTGGAGAGGGAATGGCGCCCGGCCGCGATGCGCTTGCTCGGGACCGGCGACGGCCGGGATTTCCTCATGCCGGTGTGGCGCTGCATCGGCCGGGCGCTCGGCCCGCGGCCCTTCGATCCCGTCCATCCCGAACGCCACGCGAGTTGGGCCTACCGGCAAGGACAGGACTGGGAGAACCTGAAACGCTCGGTGCTGGGCGTGCCGGACCACGAAACGACGCCGGTATTGGTCACGCGGTTGGCGGAAGCGGAATACCGGTTGGGCCACCGTACACGGGCCATCGGGCATTGGTTCGAACTTTGCTGGGCGGCCCCTGCGGTTCTCCGGGAGCTGGTGGACGATCCCGGCTTCCCTGACGCCGGCGTTGCCGCGGCATGGGGCGCCGCGCAGGATCAGGACGTGGAGCCGGAGCTGTCGCCCGAATGGTTCCCCGCCTGGATGCTGCTCCAAGAGCCCTCGCTGGCCGCCGGACTCGGTCCCTGCGGCGAGAACCACGGACCACGCCGGGCCTTCGACGTGGTCCGCGACCTCTTGACCGACGGCCCAAACGACGCGCGCCGCATCGCGCTACGTCGTGAGCTCAAAACGCTTCATCCCGCCTTGTTGACCGGGTACCTCGATCGGTTCGTCGGAAACTGACTCCCCGCTCCCCGCACGCCCGAATGCGCGTCGGTCTCTCGGCAACACCACACCACACACCACTCAACCAATGTGCCCACCTCCCGTCTTGACGATTCCCCGTTCTGTTCGATGTTTCCAACGAGAACCCATCAGCAAGTCTACGAATCAGTTTCCTGCATTCTCCGGAAGCAAACGGGGACGCAGATCGAGAAGGTGGACGTATAGTGCTACCCCTGCGCCCATCGCCTCCTCCACGCGTTGCGCTTCGTCACGGAAGAGAAGCACCAATTCTGTTATACCGATGGGCGTGCCGCTGTCCGGGTGTTTCCACGTCCGATCTCTTGCCAACGTTACCAACAGGCACCCCGATCTACTGCTCTCCGCCGCCATATATTTGGTGACCAACTGATCACTGATCGTGTCGCGCAACTCTCTACCTGACCAGCGGTCTGCGAGCTTGAGCTCGATAACCGCCTCGTGCTCGGACAAAACAGAGCGCAGACGAATATCCGTTTCCTTTTCGTCAGCCGTAACGGCCTCCTGGTCCACCGTGTAAAGTCCATTTGCCGCATGGCGCAGCTCCCGCGCGATCTCGCGGCGCATGACCTTCTCATCGGTGATCCCCGCCCATGCCTCCCTAGGCGAGTCGTCGCGTAGCAAGAGTTCATCAAGTTCAACCAGACGATCCTTCATAAGGGCAAACATTTCTTCGTTTGTTGAAGCCGGCGCTTCGGCTTTCTTGTCAAGCTCAACAGCCTGTGTTTGGTCGAACGCGCCTGAGTCGATTTCTTGTGCCCAATGCTCTTCGGCAACCGCGAGAATGTGGTCCCTGAAATACGCGCAAAGCGGATCATTAGCCATTTCCAGCTTCGCCGCCCAGCCCTCTTCGCCTTTAGCGTCGAGCAGAGCGTTCACAATCGCGTGTCGTGCGCGTTCGGCGTGATCGCGGGTATCCGGTGAATAGGTGCTCTCGTGCTCGGCATCGTCAGCGGGTCGAACATGATGATAAGCGAGACAGAGTAGTCGCAGGAGCAACTGTGGCGTGAATGCCGGAGTTCTCAGATTGATCGCATTATTACGATCACCGAACAAAACGCTGAACCACTTGACCGCTTCACTGTGCGGCGCCGGTTCGACCGTCCGGAGCTGATCCTCAAGCCAGGATACACCGATCTCGGGATCCAGCCGCATCAGCGTCGACACCCAGACCAGCTTTAGTTCTTGTGGCAGGTCATCCTTGAGCCGCTGACACACGATGGAGAGCACACGCGCACGCGTATCTTCGTCGTCTTGCTTCAGTACCGCGTGGATCGCCTGCCGAACGCGCTCCGCTCTTTCGGCGAGATCCCCAGTAGCGTCGGCGGCATCTCCGTCACCTTTCAACCACTCCCAAAGACGAGGGAGAAACAGCTTGGCGATCGGCTCTGATGTGTAGTTGCTGCCCTGCATTACCGATGGATGGCCGTGTGTGCGCGATTCCCTCAGTTCCCAGCTCAACTCGTTACCAAGAATTGCATCAACCGCCCCGGGATGGGCATCGACGAGGCTTTCCATCCAATGAGGCAGTCCATTGAGTTCGATGGGAGCGTATCGCGCCGCAAGTTTCGCTTCTTCTTCAGTTAGTTTGGTAGCCCATGAAGGATCTTCCGCCTCGGCGTAGAGCCCAGCAAGCCCGAGTCGCCACCGGACGAGATACCTGCCGCGTTCGCCTTCCGGTCTTTCGCTTGGAAGGGTGGGATGGTCACTGCGCCAGATATTCACCAGAGTGCGCCGCAAGCGGTCCGCTGTCTCTGTTCCGAACTGCTCCTCGATAAAGCGTCGGTTCCACCCCGACGCTCGGCCATGTTCGCCGTCGTGACTCATTGCCCGCCAAAGATTCCACGCTGTGTTCCCGCTACTTTCGGAGGAAAAGGCTTTCTCAGGGTGCTCAGCGACTTCACGCCAGAACTGAATCCAACTGGTCCGGTTCTCCGCGTCTCGCCGCTCTCGTTGCTTCTCCCGTTCAGCCTGCTGTTTCTTCCAACGCTCGTGCTTCTTGTCGAATTCCGATGGTTTCAGGCGCTCTTCGATGGCTGCAATTAGCGCTGGCTGATCGGCAACCAGAGGCTTCAGGCCCGACACATGATCCTGCCACTGTTCGCGGTCTTGCGGAAGACGCATCGCCGCCTCCAACAGCATGGCCCTGTCGTCCTCGGAGCGAGCCGTATCGCCAAGGGCTTCCTTTATCCAGTCGAGATCCCGCTCTCCACTAAGCTCAACGGACTCGTCGTGCAACGTGACTTCCGCGAAGCGGCTCCAAGGATCGGCGATCGCTTTGAGCGATTGAACCAATGAATCTGCAGCCCAAAAGAGGCGCGCGTTCTCACCAGCAGGCAGAGTCGTCAGTCGCTTGTGAAGTGCCTCACGCGCCTCGTTGTCGTTGTGTTCGCGATGAGGCAGACGAAGCGCAAGAACGCTCGCATGTAGCCAGGCATCGCTCTTGCTGCCGTCGAGTCCGCGCACACAAGTCGCGGCTAAAACACCGCTAAGATGGGGCCGGTCGCAGACGATGTGGGGCCAGTCCTCGTCCCAGCGGAGTCCGGCAGAAAGCAAAGCGACGAGGCGATCGCGAAGGGCCACGAGGCTTGACTGGTCGAGCTCAGCATTGGCGATCAGGCGCTGCAGCTCCCAGCTCAGGTCTCCAAAGCGACGCATTCCTTCGTTGATCCAGCTCAGGGTCTGGCAAAGCTGCTCGATTGAGAGATCTCGGGGAAACAGTCGAGGGACGACACCCCCCGCAATATCTTCCGGCCACATGGCGCCAGCGGCCGCCACTTCGGACGCGATGTCCTTAAGCCTGGGATCGCTGATCGCCACCATCGCATCGACGCCAATCATTCGCTCGACCGCGGACGCCTCAACATCACGGGCAACGCCGTACGCGATGTCAGCGCAATCAGCGATGTTTCCCGCCTCAATAAGACAGAGGACTGTTTCTCGAACCTCGGGGTTTTCTATACCGCTGTTCCAAAGCTGGCGGACGACGTCTGCCAGTTCGGGCGAAGCGAAACGATGAACCTGGATGTACGGAACGCGCAGTCCACGCCACCCACCATGACCATAACGCCCTACATAGGCACGGAGTGCTTGATTTCGCTGCGGTTGGGAAAGTGTCTCCGGGTCACCTTCGTCCAGAAGCACCGCAGGCTCGTAGTCCCGCAGCATCTCGAATATTCCTTCCTCCGTGAGCGCCAACCAACCGGCGATCGGTCGTCTTGATGGACGGACGATCGTCTTGCCTTTGGTTTGCCGTGAAACAGAATCGGTAACAAGGCGAGGAGGGACAGGCGTGGCCTCGGGGATTCGAGGTTGGCTGTTGACGCCGATACGGGCGTGGCGGCGGGAGCGGGTGGGCTACCCCGATGTGGCCCGAAGCTCCAGCGC
>JAJDXX010000144.1 GCA_022823055.1 Candidatus Binatia bacterium
GCATCGGTCCTCAGATCGGCCTCGGGCCGTTTGCCATCGGCGCGGCCAAGGGCAAACCCGAACAGCGTAGCGCGGAACAGCGCAACCCGTCTCAGCGCCGCCGGGGCGGCCGCGCGGTCACCGTCAAGGCCGCGGCGGTACGGGTGGGGGATGTCGAGGCGACGTTGAGCTACGTGGGTTCGTTGGCGCCCAACGCGTCGGTCACCATCGCGCCGAAGACCTCCGGCCGGGTCGCCAAGCTATTCGTAACCGTGGGCGAGCGCGTCAAGGAAGGCCAACTGCTGGGGCAACTCGCGAAGGACGAACTGGCGGAAGAGTTGCGCGAGGCGCAGGCATCGCTTCGCGTGGCCCAGGCGACGCTCAAGGGCCGCCAGGCGGAGCTGGAAAACCTCAAACGGCGCCAGCAGAACGTCAAGGTCCTGGCGGGCAAGCAACTGGTGTCCCGCGAGGAGGTGAACAACCTGGAGACCCAGGTGCTGTCCGCCGAGTCGCAGGTCGACCTGACCAAGGCCCAGATGCTGCAAATGGAGGCGCGACTGGACAACGCCCGCATACGCCTGTCGCAAACCGAGGTCCGCTCGCCGTTCGCGGGTCACGTGAGCCGCCGCATGGTGGACCGGGGGGCCCTCGTGAGTCCCAACACTCCCTTGTTCGAGATCGTGGACATCGACCGGGTCAAGGTGGGCATTGCCGTGGTCGAGGGGGACTACCGCAAGGTTACCCTGGGACAGCCGGTTGCCGTCAAGGTCGATGCCTACCCGGACAAGCGGTTCAACGGCACCATCACGCGCATGTCGCCGGTCCTCGACCCGCAGACCCGCACCGGCGAGGTGGAGATCGAGCTCGACAACCCCGACGGCGTGCTCAAGCCCGGCATGTTCGCGCGTACCACCATCGTGGTGGAGCGCAAACGCGGCGTTCTCATGGTTCCGGAAGCCTCGCCGGTGAAGACCTCGGCGGGGTACGGCGTGTTCAGGCTGACGGACGGGGGCAGCAAGGTCGAGCGCGTGGAAGTCACGCCGGGTCTGAACAACGGCGGCTGGTTGGAGGTGACCGGAGACCTGCGGAAGGGTGACCAGGTCGTCACCCTGGGCAGCAGCCTCGTGCGCCACGGCCAGCGAATCCGGGTCGCCGGCGACGGCCCGCGCGCGGGTTCCAGGCGCGGGCGCCGGATGTCCGGGAGAGAAGGCCGGGGGCAAGGCCGAGGCCAGGGTCAGGCGCGGGCACCGGGCCAAGGGCAAGGCCGGGGCCGAGGCCAGGGCCAAACCCGTGTGCAAGGCCAAGGGCGGGGGCAAGCGCGGGAACAAGGCCAAGCCCGCGGGCAAGGCCAAGGACGGCGTGGCTCCTAGTTTTCCGTCCGACCGGAAAGGACGCAGAACCCATGAACCTCACGGCGCTTTGCCTCAGACGTCCGGTGGCCACCTGCATGGCTGTCCTGATCGTCGTGATCCTCGGGGTGATCTCGTTTCTCAAGATCCCGGTGGACCTGTTGCCCGAGATCACCTTTCCCAGGGTCACCGTCTCCACCAACTATCCCAACGTGGGGCCGCTGGAGATGGAAACGCTGGTGACCGTGCCCGTCGAGAAGGCGGTAAGCTCCGTGGAAGGCGTGGAGGACATCACCTCCACCTCCGTCGAAGGCCGCAGTCAAGTCCGGGTGAGCTTCGGCTGGAACAAGAACCTGGAAGTGGCGGTCAGCGACATCCGCGCACGGATCGACCGCATCCGTGACGACCTTCCCCCGGGCGCCGAGGCCCCGGTAGTCTCAAAGTACGACGTCAACGCGTCGCCGATCATGTTCATCGGCGTATCGGGTCAGATGGACCCGGTGGCGCTGCGGACCTTCGTGGAGGAGGAGGTCCGCTATCGCCTGGAACGGGTCGCCGGCGTGGCCGCGGCGGACATCCGCGGCGGACTGGAACGCGAGATCCACGTCCAGCTTTCCCTGGACCGGCTCAAGGCCTTCAATCTCTCGGCGGACCAGGTCATCCGGGCGCTAAGGGCGAGCAACATCAACCTGCCCGCCGGCAGTCTCGGCCGGGCGCACCTGGAGGTATCGGTGCGCACCCTGGGTGAGTTCACCAACCTGGACCAACTGCGCAACACGGTGGTGGCCACCCGCGACGGCACCCCCATCTACGTCAAGGACCTCGGACAGGTGGAGGACTCCTTCAAGGACCTGAACCACGAGGTGCGGATCCACGGCTCCCATGCCGTGGTCATCTCCCTGCTGCGTCAGCCTTCCGCCAATACCATCGCGGTCGTGGACCGGGTGAAGCAGGCGATCGAGGGCATCAATCAGGAACTCCCTGCCGTCAAGGTGACCGTGCTGCGCGAAAACGCGCATTACATTCGCAACGCGGTGGACAACGTGACCCTCGCCGCGGTCTGGGGCGGCATGCTGGCCTTGTGCGTCCTGTTGTTCTTCCTTCGCAGCCTGCGCAGCACGGTGGTCATCGCCACCGCCATCCCCATCTCCATCGTCGCCACCTTCGCACTCATGTACTTCCAGGGCTTCAGCATCAACATCATCTCCTTCGGCGGGCTCGCCCTGGGCATCGGGCTCTTGCTCGACAACTCCGTGGTGGTGCTGGAGAACATCTACCGGCACCACGAGGCCGGCACCGAGCGCCGGGAGGCGGTGCTCAGGGGTACGCGGGAGGTGGCGGGGGCCATTACCGCGTCCACGTTGACCACCGTGGTGGTGTTCCTGCCCCTGATCTTCGTCCCCGGCTCCGCCGGCATCCTCTTCAAACAGCTCGCGTGGGTGGTGTTCTTCTCCCTCGCGGCCTCCCTGATGGTGGCCCTGACCGTGGTTCCGGTCCTGGCGCACCATCTCCTGGGGCGGCCGGGCCAAGGGCGCACCGGGCGGTTCCTGTCGCGTCTCAGCCGCGCCGGCTCGAGTTCCCAAACGGGTCTGG
>JAJDXX010000094.1 GCA_022823055.1 Candidatus Binatia bacterium
CTATATCTGCGCCACCGTGTACCAGCTCACCGGCTCCTTCTGGCCGGCGCTGGCGGCCACTCTGTGCGGCACGGCGCTGGTGGGTATGGCGGTGGAGATGGTGGCGCTGCGCACCCTCTACAGCCGCGACCACCTGGACCAGGTGCTGGCCACCTTCGGTCTCATCCTGTTCTTCAACGAGCTGACCAAGATCATCTGGGGTCCCCGCGCATTGTTCCTTGACGTACCCGCGGCATTGGCCGGATCGGTGCAGATCATGCCCGGCGTGGACTACCCGCTGTACCGGCTTGCCATCATCGTGGTGGGCATCCTGGTGGCCTTCGCCATGTATTGGCTCATCATCCACACCCGCATGGGCATGATGATCCGCGCCAGCGCCAGCAACCGCGAGATCATCGGGGCGCTGGGCGTCAACGTCCCCCTGCTCTACACCCTGGTGTTCGGACTGGGCGCGCTGCTGGCCGGGCTCGCAGGCGCCATGGCCGGACCGGTGTGGTCGGTGGAGGTGGGGATGGGCGAGAACATCCTGATCCTCACCTTCGTGGTGATCGTGATCGGCGGCATCGGCTCGGTCCGGGGCGCGCTGTTGGGGTCGTGCCTGGTGGGGTTCATCGACACCATCGGACGGGCGTTCCTGCCGGTGTCGCTGGGGCTGTTCATGGACCCGGCCACCGCCAACGGAGTCGGCGCCTCGCTCGCCTCCATGTCCATCTACATCTTCATGGCGGCCATTTTGGTGTGGCGGCCGCGGGGCCTGCTGCCGGTGGATAGCAGATACCAGTGATCCGCACGGTACACATCGCCGGTTGGCGGAGAGCCGCGCCGGTGGCGATCATCGCGGCCGCGTTGGCGGTGCTTCCGCCCATGGCCGAAGCGCTGGACGAGTCCTTTGTCATCGGGCTCTTCACCCGCATCTTCATCTTCGCCCTGGCCGCGGTGAGCCTCGACCTCATCCTGGGATTCGGCGGCATGGTGAGCTTCGGCCACTCGGCGTATTTCGGCGCCGGCGCCTACGTGGTGGCGATCCTTTCCTTCCACGGTGCCGGCGGCGACGCCCCGGCGTGGCCGCTGTCCCTTCCGTGGCTGGAGAGCGGCTTGGCCGCGTGGACGCTGGCGGTGGCGGCCGCGGCGCTCCTGGCCCTTCTGATCGGCGCCGTGAGCCTGCGCACCAGCGGCATGTATTTCATCATGATCACGCTGGCGTTCGCGCAGATGCTCTACTATTTCTTCGTCTCCCTGGAAGTGTACGGCGGCGACGACGGGTTGAGCATCGCCCAAAGGAACAGCCTCCCCGGTCTTGACCTCGAAAACGAAGCCGCCTTCTACTACGTCTGCCTGCTCATCCTGGCGGTATGCCTGGTGCTGGGTCGGCGGCTGGTGCACTCCCGCTTCGGCATGGTGCTGCAAGGCTGCAAGGAGAACGAGGAACGGATGCTGGCGCTCGGGTTCCCGACCTACCGCTACAAGCTCACGGCCTTCGTGCTGGCGGGTGCGGCGGCCGGCCTCGCGGGCGCGCTTATGGCCAACTATATGGCGTTCGTCGACCCCGCCCTGATGCACTGGACGGTCTCGGGCGAGATCATGGTCATGGTGATCCTGGGCGGCATGGGAACGCTGGCGGGACCGGTCATCGGAGCCGTGGTGCTGCTTCTCCTCGAGGAAATCCTGTCCGCGTACATGGAACACTGGATGATCATCCTGGGGCCGGTGCTGGTCCTGGTGGTCCTGTTCGCCCGCCGCGGCATCTGGGGCTGGTTCCGGGAAGGAAACCCCGATGGCTGAACCGCTGCTCACGGCCCACGGGCTCACCAAGGCGTACGGCGCCCTGAAGGCCACGGACTCCCTCTCCCTCGACGTGGTCCACGGCGAGATCCACGCGGTCATCGGCCCCAACGGCGCGGGCAAGACCACGGCCATCAAGCAGCTTTCCGGCGAGGTGGAGCCGGACGAGGGCGCCATCCACCTCGCCGGCCGGGACATCACCCGCAGGCCGGTGCACGAGCGCGCCCGCCTGGGGCTGGCGCGTTCGTTTCAGATCACGTCGGTGTTCGGCGGCTTCACCGCCGAGGACAACGTGGCCATGGCGGTGCAGGCCCACGACGGCCACTCCTTCCGCTTCTGGCGCCCGGCGCGTTCGGACCCGTCCTTGCGGAGCCCGGCGCGCCGCACCTTGGAGCAGGTCGGCCTGGGCGGACGCGGCGACGTCATCGCCCGCAACCTGGCCCACGGCGAGCAGCGCCAGCTCGAGATCGCCATGGCGTTGGCCACCAGCCCCGCGCTGCTCCTGCTCGACGAACCCATGGCCGGAATGGGTCCGGATGAGGCCCGGCGCATGGTGGACCTGCTGAGCGGGCTCAAGGGACAGGTGGCCATTCTGCTGGTGGAGCACGACATGGACGCCGTGTTCGCCCTGGCGGACCGCGTCACCGTGCTGGTGACCGGACGCGAGGTCGCCACGGGCTCTCCGGACGCCATCCGCGCCGACCCGGTGGTGCGGGAGGCGTACCTGGGGGAGGACGCGTAGGACAGGCTATGTCAAGACCCGGCTCCGACACGAAATGGCACCACGCCCCCAAATCGTCATTCCCGCGGAAGCGGGAATCCAGGGCTGGAGAGGGGGCCGAACGGGCGTGTTCTCCACCGCCCCACCCATGGATTCCCGCTTCCGCGGGAATGACGTATTCGCAACGTCTCCGCCTGGAGGGTTTTGACACGGCCTGAGAAGCGAGTTCGACCCCGCCCCACACGGCCGCTCGCACCATGAGAAGCGAGATGCAAGGGACGCGACACCCGATGCTGGAACTTGAAGGCATCCGGACATTCTACGGCGCGAGCCAGGTCCTGTTCGACGTGAGCCTGCGGGTGGAGGCCGGCGAGATGGTGACCCTCATGGGCCGCAACGGCATGGGCAAGACCACCACCGTGCGCTCCATCATGGGGCTCGTGCGGCCGCGGGCCGGAAAGATCCGTTTCCAGGGCGTGGAGATCCAGGGCGCGCCGAGCCACCTCGTGGCCCGGGCCGGCATCGGCCTCGTGCCCGAGGGGCGGCAGGTTTTTCCCAACCTGACGGTGCGGGAGAACCTGGAGGTGGCCGCGGGATACGGGGCAGCTTCCCAGAGCCCCGGCGCGGACCCGTGGACCGTGACACGCATCTACGAGATGTTCCCGGCGCTGGAGGCGCGCAAGGACCTGTATGGCCGCGCCTTGTCGGGCGGCGAGCAGCAGATGCTCGCCATCGGCCGCGCGCTCATGACCAACGCGCGGCTGATCCTGCTGGACGAAGCCACCGAGGGTCTGGCGCCGCTCGTTTGCGCCGAGATCTGGCGCTGCCTGGAGCGGCTCAAGGCCGCGGGGCAGGCCATCCTCCTCATCGACAGCAACCACGGCGCGCTCATGCAGCTCGCCGACCGCCACTACATCATGGAGAAGGGCCGCATCACCTGGACCGGCGACTCCGCCGCCCTGGCCGCGGCCGAGGATGTGCGGCAGCGATACCTGGGGGTCTAACATCCTGCGTCACCAGGAAAACTCCCTTGTCACCCCACGGTCATTGTAGTAATTTCGGGCCAATGGAACCCTATATCCGATCCACCGACATCACGTTGACGTTCACGCCCAAGAACCGGGATCCGGTCACGGCCCTCAAGGATTTCCGCATCGAGCTGAACAGCGGCGAGTTCGTCTCCATCGTGGGGCCGTCGGGCTGTGGCAAGAGCACTTTCCTGAACGTGCTGCTGGGGCTCCTGAAGCCGGACATGGGCGAGATGGAGATCGGCGGCAAGAAGATCACCGGACCGGGCGTCGAGCGCGCCATGGTCTTCCAGGAGTTCGGGCTGCTGCCGTGGCGCACGGTCATGGCCAACGTGGAGCTGGGGCCGGAACTCAAGGGGGAGTCGGTGGCCTCGCGCCGGCCGCGCGCCCAGGAGCTCATCAACCTGGTGGGCCTCACGGGATTCGAAGGGCACTTTCCGCACGAGCTGTCGGGCGGCATGAAACAGCGGGTGGGCCTCGCCCGGGCGCTGGCCACGGACCCCGAGGTGCTGCTCATGGACGAGCCGTTCGCCGCGCTGGACGCCCAGACCCGGGACCTGATGCAGGCGGAGCTGCTGCAGATCTGGGACAAGCACAAGAAGACGGTGCTGTTCGTCACCCACAGCATCGAGGAGGCAGCCTATCTGTCGGACCGGGTGATCGTCATGACCGCCAGGCCCGGCAAGACCAAGCGGATCATCAAGATCAACCTGCCGCGGCCCCGTGGTTACGAGATGCGGCTTTCGCCGGAGTTCAACGACATCAAGCTCGACATCTGGAACACCCTCAAGGACGAGCTGAACCCGAGAGAGTAGAGAGACCCCATGAGATTCGGAGTATTGTCGGAACGCAGCGTGCGGTTCCTGCTGGGCGCGGGGGCGGTGACCGGCTTCTTCCTCGTCTGGGAGTTCCTGCTCACCTTCGTCTTCACCTTCAACCCGTTCTTCATCACCAAGCCATCGCTCATGTGGGACGCCACCGGTGACCTGATCCTCAGCGGCGAGCTCTGGAAGGACCTCTACATCAGCGGAACCCCCTTCGTCTTCGGGTTCGCGGCCGCGGTTGTGGTCGGCATCCCGCTCGGGGTGGTCATGGGATGGCGGCGGCGGGTGGCATTCGCCCTGGACCCGTTCCTCACCGCCTTGTACGCGAGCCCGCTGGTGGCGCTGGCTCCGCTGCTGATCGTAATGTTCGGCGTGGGGATCAAGGGCAAGACCATCCTGATCTTCCTCCTCGCGGTGTTCCCCTTCATCTTCAACGCCTTCGCCGGCGTCCGCTCGGTGGATACGCTCCTCATCAACGTGGTCCGGTCTCTCGGAGGAAAGGAACGCGACCTCTATTTCAAGGTCATCCTGCCGAGCACCCTGCCCTACATCGTGGCGGGAGCACGGATCGCCATAGGCCGGGGCATCGTCGGCATCATCGTCGGCGAGTTCTACGCGGCCTCCGAGGGCATCGGCCACGCTCTGATCTGGTTCGGCGACATGTACCAACTGGGACACATGTTCGTGTGCATCCTGGTGCTGATGATCGTGGCGGTGATCTTCACCGTGGGCCTGCGCAAGGCAGAGCTCGCCATCGCACCCTGGCGTACGCAGGAAACACGATGAACCGCTACCTTTCGCAATACCGGGAGAACGAGGAGCACATCCTGGGATGGGGCTTCATTGTCCTGTTCCTGCTGGCGTGGGAGCTGACCCCGCATTTGGTAGCGCTGCCCAAGGGGCTGGCGCTCTTCTTCACGACCCCGTACCACATCGCCCTGAAGCTCTTCGACATGGTCACGTCGGGCGAGGTGGCGTTTCACTTCTACGTCAGCGGCAGCGAGTTCGTCATCGGCCTCGGCCTGTCCATCCTCGTGGCGCTGCCCCTGGGGCTGGTCATGGGGCGTTTCTACACGCTCAACGCCATGTTCGACCCCTTCGTCACCGCCTTCAACGCCACCCCCCGGCTGGTCTTCCTGCCGCTCGTGGTGCTGTGGTTCGGCTTCGGCATCTGGTCCACGGTGGTGATCGTCTTCATCGGCGCGCTGTTCCCGCTCCTCATCAACACCTACGAGGGCGTCAAGAACGTGGACCGCGTGCTCGTCAACGTGGTCCGCTCCTTTGGCGCCAACGAGTGGCAGCTCATGAAGATCGTGGTGCTGCCCAACTCCATGCCCTACATCATCGCCGGCCTCCGGCTCGCCATCGGCCGCGCCATCCTGGGCGTCGTGGTGGGAGAGTTCTTCGGCTCCGACCAGGGCGTCGGCTTCCTCATGGCCGAGGCCGCCGGCAACTACATCGTGGACGTGGTCTTCGCCGGCCTCATCCTGTTCATGGGCATCTCCCTCGTGATGACCATGGCGGTCAAGAAGCTGGAGGACCGCCTGAGCCGCTGGCGGCCGGAGCAGGTGAAGACGTTCTGAACGGGCCGGCGCCGGCTCAGTTCATCACCACGCCGCCGTTGACATTGAGCGTATACCCGGTGATGTAGGTGTTCTGGGGGCCTACGAGGAAGTAGAAGCCTTCGGCGATGTCCTCGGGCTGGCCGGTGCGGCCCATGGGGATGAGCGGCTTCCACGCCTCGCGCGAGCCAGGCGCGGCCTTGGCGAGGACGCGTGGGGTGTCGGTGGGGCCGGGGGCGACGGCGTTGACGAGGACGCCGTAGGGGGCCAGTTCCTGGGCCAGGGACTTGGTGAAGCCGAGGACGCCCGCCTTGGCGGCCGAGTAGGGGGTGCGCAGGGCACAGCCGGTGAGGCCGTAGTTGGAAGCGGTATTGACGATGCGCCCCCGCCGCTGCTCCATCATGCCGGGCGCCACCTCGCGGCAGAAAAGGAACGTGCCCTTGAGGTTCACGTCCAGCACTTCGCGCCATTCGGCCCAGGAGAGATCCTCCACGGCCTTGGTGTGGATGGTGCCGCCAGCCAGGTTGCAGAGGATGTCGACGGGTCCGAGGTCCTCGCGCACATGCGCCACCACTTCCTTGATCTCCGCAGCACGGGTCACGTCGACGCCGTAGGCGCGCGCCCGCGCTCCCGTCGCGGTCAGCTCTTCCACGACCCCTGCCGCGCTCTCACGGTCCGCGTCGGCGATGGCGACGGCGATGCCCTCCCGGGCGAACCGCAATGCAACGCAACGGCCGATGCCGTTGGCGCCGCCGGTGATGATGGCTACGTCGCTCACTTTCGTCTCCTTCCCTTGAAGACCTGGGGCGTCCCTGACGCGGGGCCGGCTTGAAGCCCGTGCCGGCGAGGAACGCGCGCGGCGAACCGCATCAAAGAAAATCCTCCAGCCGCACCTTGCCGGCGCCCATGGGCTGCAGGCGCTCGAACTCGAAGCGCCGCGCCGGGTCGCACTCGGGCGGCTTGGTGGCGTCGATCATCACCTTGCCGCCGACCCGGTGCCAGCCGGGCGCGCCGGGCTTGCCCACCTCCTGGCAGGAGGGGTCCATGGCATGGATCTTGGCGCCGGGGATGGTGATGATGTCCTCCGCCGGGTTGACGCGCGTGGAGATGGCCCACAGCACGTCGGCGTAGTTGAAGATGTCCACGTCCTCGTCCACGGCGATGGCCACCTTGGGGTGCTGGTACTCGCTCGACAGGGCGGCCATGAGCACGTTGCGCGCCTCGCCGTAGTAGCGGGAGTTCATCTGCACGACGATGCCGAAGATGCCCGGCAGCGCCAGCACGTTCTTGACCTGGGTGCCGCCGCCGACGTTGCGGATGCGCCGCAGGATCTGCGCCGACATGGGCACCTTGTGATACACGCAGCCCTCCACCTCGGCGCCGTTCTGGATGTTCTTGAAGATGGCGTCGCCGCGCATGGTGATGGCGTTGATCTGGAACACGGGGTTCTGCCCCGCCCCCGCCAGGTAGTAGTCCTGGAACTCGCTGAAGGGGCCTTCCTCCTCGCGCACGTGGGGCAGGATCTCCCCTTCGAGCACCACCTCGGCCTGGGCCGGCACCTCCATGTCGAGGGTCTCGCACTTCACCATCTCTACCTCTTCCTCGAGCAGCGCCGAGGCGATGGTGAGCTCGTCCCGGCCGTAGTCGGTGGTGGTGGCGGCGGCGAAGTAATACATGGGGTGGTGGCCGATCATGAAGGCCACGGGCATGCTCTCGCCCTTGGATTCGTGCTTCTGGTAGTTGGTCCAGCCGTGGCGCGGGTAGAGCAGGATGCCGGTCTTGCGCGGGCCCTTCATCTGCAGGCGGTGGAAGCTCAGGTTGCGGTTGCCGGTGTCCGGGTCCTTGGAGATCATCAGCCCGGCGGAGATGAAGGGGCCGCCGTCACGGATGCCGCACTGGTGGATCGGCAGCTTCGTGATGTCCACCTCGTCGCCCTTGAGGATGCGTTCCTTGACCGGACCCGAGGGAACCAGCCGGGTGGTGCCGGACTCCTGCGTGCGGCGGACGAACTCCGGCACCATCTCGTTGCGGTCGCAGCCGAAGGCCAGCGGCGCCAGCCGCACGTCCCCCGGCGCCTGGCCGAGACAGCGCCAGCCGGGGTAGCCCGCGAGGTTGTCGAACAGCAGAGCGCGTTCGCGCGACTGCCACAGGAGCGCGCCCATCTGCGTGCGCGGATCCACCGGCTTGGAAATGGTGTCGAGCACACCGGCGCCGCGCAACTGGTCGATCCAGGTGCGTATGTCTTTTTTCATGGGCCGTTTCGCGGTTCGGAGGTCATTGTCGTCCGGCGCGTAAACCGCACCGGACGACAATGAGGTTGGTCTATTTCTTGCGGGCCAGCAGCGCGGGGATGTACTCGTTCTTGAGCCAATCCCACCCGGGCGAGGGCTGGAGCAGGGTCTTGGTGATCTTGTCGGCGTCCGGACCCTTGATGTAGTCCAGCTTGAGCCCGAAGATCTTCTCCCACTCCTTCACGTAGGCCGGATCGGAGTACATCTTGTCGAAGGCGCCCCGGATAATCGCCACACGATCCGCTGGTGTCCCTGGCGGCACCACCAGCGTACGGTTCAGGGTGCGCAGGGTGGGACCGGTCAGCTTGTACGCTTCCCAGGCCGCGCCCGAGGGAGCCTCTCCCTTCACCTGCTTGTAGACTTCCTCGAAGGTCGGAATGTCGGTGCCGGGAGAGCGGATGACCTTCCCGTCGGGAGTCAGCACGCCGCCCTGCCAAATGGCGATGGCGATCCCCTCCTGGATGGAGGAGTAGTACCGGCCCCCGCTGCCGAGCACGTGATGCAGCCCGGTGCCGCCGACGTAGGAGACCTCTCCCGACAGAAACGCCAGAGCCATCTGAGCGGTGCCGGGGTAGCCCACCGCGAACGTGTAGCCCTTGATGCCCAGCAGGTCGAGGCCGATGGCGTCGTTCAGGAAGGATGACCCGGTGATGGAGCGCCCGGAAACCGCGATGGTCTTGGGATCGATCTTGGTCAGTTCGACCCCGGTCTTGACCTTGAGGAAGTCGCGGACGATTGCGGCGGAGGCGCCGCTGGTAGAGAAAATCGACGGCATCTTCGTCAGGTCGAAGTTGGGCTTGGGCTCCTTCAGGACCGAACTGCTCAGGTGGGTGGTGCCCATGATGGACCAGGTCAGGCCGTCCTTCTTGGCCTTGTGGTGGACGTAGGCGCCGTGAATCAGGCCGGAGGCGCCGGGCATGTTGATCTTGACCACCTTCGTGGGCATGCCGGGAAGGTACTTGCCGATCCGGCGGGCGATGAGCCGGCCTTCGGTGTCGTGACCGCCGCCCGGGGAATAGCCGGACAGGATCTGGATTCTCTTGCCTTCGGTGAAGGCCTGCGCGGAGCCGTGGACGAGAATCCCCAGCACCGCACAGGTCACGAACAACAACGACAGTCTGCGTAGGGTCATGGATTTCTCCCTTCTTGCGCGGGATGCGTCGCCCCTCCGCTCAACCAATGCCTACTTGGCGGCGACGAACTTGCGGAGGTGGTCCTGCCACTCGGCGGGGGCCATGGTCTCGTCGCGGATCCTGCTCGCATCTTCAGGCGTCACGAGCACCGGCGCAAGCTTCTGGCCGAAGACCCGCTCCCAATCCTTGACGAAGCCCGGATCCTTGGCCATCTTCCCGACCGCCTCGCGCAACTCCTTGACCTTGGCCGCGGCAATGCCCGGAGGCAGCACCAGGGTACGGGTCAGATTCGAGATGCCCAGACCGATGGCGCGCCACGCTTCCCAATCGGGCCCCGAGGGCTCCTTCTTGTGGACCGCCTTGAACACTTCATACAGCGTGGGGACATCTCCCTTTACCGTGGCGGACCGCGCGATGGTCCCGTCGCCCTTGAGGATACCGCTCTGGTACATGGGGAACACCAGGCCGCGTTTGTGCAGGTCCACAAAGGCGCCGCCGCCCACCAGATGCGCGTCGCTGGCCACGAAGTAGCTCACCTCGCTCCGTTCCATCGCGGCCCTGATGGGTGAGGTACCCCCATAGGCGCACACGGCCGTGTACTTCTCGACGCCCAGGAGGCGCAGGGCCAACTGGCCGCGCAGGCACGAGGAGCCCTGCTTGGAGCGGCCGGCCACCGCGATCTTCGAGCGGTCGACCTTGGTCAACAGATCGTTGGCGTTCCTGGCCCCGAGAAAGTCCCGCGTCAGATGAACCTGGATGCCGGCAACGGACCAGATGATCGGCATCTTCAAAAGGTCGTACTTGACCATCTCCGGCGGCGCGAGCACGGCCTGGAGTCCGTGGCTGCTGCCGAAAAGGCCGATTGTCCTCCCGTCGGGCTTCGCCCGGTTGTACACGTAGGAGGACATGATCATGCCCCCGGCCCCGGGCATGTTCTGGACGATGACCTTGGGGTTTCCGTCAAGGTACTTCCCCAAGTAGCGCGCCATGACCCGCGCCTCGATGTCGTGGCCGCCGCCTGGCGGGTAACCGATCAGGATGGTAATCGTCTGAGCTGACGCCGTGGTCGTCGTCAACCCGGCGAAGAGCAGTAGAAAAAACAGAGTGCACCAACTCGCCGCTCTCGATCTCGTCATGATTCGTTCACCTCTCGACTGATGGAGTCATTCGTTCGGGCAAAGCCGACCCCACTGCCGCGTTCCGCTACGCACGGGAACACAGCACCAAACGCAAACGGGCCGAGGACTCCAGTACAAACCGGGTTCCTCAGCCCGTCTGTCTTAGACGGCCGCCCCTTCCGGAACCGACCTGCTTCGGGAGTGTCCCCGGCGCGAAAACCGGGGACGCTCCGTCCGCACAAACCTAGTTCGCCTTTGGTGCTGGTATCGTCAGCTTCGCGGTGGCCAGGGTTTTCCCGTCACCGTCCACCAGCATGACCTCGTGGTCGCCAGGCTTCAGCAGGCGCTTGATCGTCCGACCCCGGATACCCCAAGTCGTCGAGACCATGCCCTTGTCGTTGGCCTTCTCAACGGCGGGTTTCACCAGGAAGCTCACGTCCGAAAGGACGCCGCCCATCATCGTCCGGATCCCCACCTCTTGGCCCGCCTTCAGACCCTCAGCGGAGATCTTGACCTGCAGCCGGCCCTTCTTCACATCGCCCACGTCCACCATCAGCTTGGGGCCCATTGCCATGGCAACGGTCGACAACAGGAACAACGCACCCAAGACCGTGGCCAACCCTACTAACCCTTTCTTCGCAACCATATGCTACCTCCCTTTGGTTATTTGCTCCGCTGATCCAGACGGCCCTTTTATACGTAAACCCTGCGGCAAATGTCAAGAGTCCCCTCCACCGAACTTTGACTTCCTATATCAGATGGGCACCATGCTCGACAAGTACCGCTCCACCAGTCCCAGAATCAACGCCTGAGGGGCATCGATCAAGCCCGGAGGCCAGGGGATGTGCAGCACCATCTCGAACACCCCGACCATGAACACCATCATCACCACCATGTAGGTGACGGCCACCTTCCAGGACTCGCCCGCCTGAAGGCGCAGGTAGAGGAGCAGGAAGAGCGGCACGCTCAGGATGAAGCCGATGATCCAGATGCAGGCGTAGAGGCCGAAGATCCACGAGAAGATGTTGACCGCGCGCTGGATCACCACCCTCACCGGCACGCTGCGGTCCACCGGCAGGTCCATCACCCCGGCCAGATCCTCGTCCTCGTTCCTGTTGCGGAAGAGGTCCAGGCCCAGTTGCAGGAAGCACAACAGCATGGTGGGGATGCCGATGCTCCAGGGAAACAGCCGCGCCTGGAACTGCCACTGCTTGGCGGTCATCACCAGACCCACCATCAGGATGAGAATGAAGACGGTGAACAGCGCGCCCGGGTTGGCCTTAAGCTTCATCGGTACCCCCGCCTCGCTCTTGCTCCGTCTGCACGTCCCGCTGCTGCTGCAGCTCGCGTTGCTTGCGCGCGTTGCGCACGCCGTAATACAGGCTGACGACGATGAGCACCGCCACGATCATCACGATGGGGCGGGTCATCCACGCGGCGCCGTAGCGGCTGACGGAGATGAAGAGGTAGTTCTCGATGATGCCGCTGAGGACAAGCCCCAGGATCAGCGGCGGCCGCGGCCAGCCGAACCGCTTCATGAGCCAGCCCAGCAGCGAGAAGAACAGCAGCGACCAGAGGTCGCCGTAGTGCCGGGTGGCCTGGAACGACGCCAGGAAGACGATCACCACCACCAGCGGGGTCAGCAGGTTGATACGCACCATGGCGATCTTGGCCAGGGTGTTGGTCAACAGCATGCACAGGACCGTGCCGAAGATGTTGGCCACGGCCAGGCTCCAGATCATCGTGTAGGTGACCGCCAGGTCCTTGGTGAGCATGGCCGAGCCGGGGGTGAGTCCCTGGATGGTCATGGCGCCGAGCAGCAGCGCCATGGACGCGCTGCCGGGCACGCCGAAGGCGATGGTGGGGATCAGCGCCCCGCCCTCCTTGGCGTTGTTGGCGGCTTCCGGCGCCAGCACGCCGCGCACGTCGCCCGTGCCGAAGGTCTCGTTGGCGCCCTTCTCCGTCTGGATGGCGTGGCCGTAGGCGAACCAGTCCACCACCGACGCGCCCAGCCCCGGAATGGCGCCGACGAATACCCCCACCACGCCGCAGCGCACTACCAGGAACCAGTTGCGGAAAGTGTCCCGGATCCCCGAGAGCACCCCGACGAGCCGCTCCTTGGGCACGTCCGCGATGCGCGTGCCCCGGATGGTGAGATCGACGATCTCGGGGATGGCGAAGATGCCCAGGGCCACCGGGACCAGCGGCACGCCATCCCACAGATAGAGTTGCCCGAAGACCCAGCGGAGCACGCCGGTCTGCGGGTCCATCCCCACCATGCCGACGCACAGGCCCAGGGCGCCGGCGATGAGCCCCTTCACGGGCGCGTTGCCGCTCAGCACCGCCACCATGGAAATGCCCAGGAAGCCCAGCATGAAGAACTCGGGGGAGCCGAACGCGAGCACGATGGGGCGCAGCACGGGAATCGAAAGCGCCAGCACCAGCGAGCCGAACACGCCGCCGATCAGCGACGCCATGTAGGCGCCGCCGAAGGCGCGTCCCGCTTCGCCCTTCTTGGCCATGGGATGGCCGTCGAGGATGGTGGCCTGGGACGCGGAGGTGCCGGGAACGCCGAAGAGAACCGAGGGGATGGTATCCGAAGTGCTCGTCACCGAGATCAGGCCGATCATGATGGCGAACGCCTCGAAGGAGTCCATGTCGAACGTAAAGGGCAGCAGGATGGCAAGGCCCACGAGGCCGCCGAGCCCCGGTATGGCGCCCAGGGCGAGCCCCATGAACACCCCGATGAACAGATACCCCAGCCGGGTCGGAACCAGGAGGTTCTCAAATGCCACGACGGCGGCTTCCCACATAGAAACTCCCTTCTGCCCCTACGAAATCCACAGGGATATATCGAGGTCCGGGAGGGCTGTCAAGGCTGTGGCGGATGGCGTCGTCCCACGGCGGGATGTCTGGCCCCTCCCGTTGCGGGATCGGAGGAAACCGACTAATCTCCCGTATCCACGACTACAACACCTGGAAAGGACCGTCACCATGGGAAACATCGGCATGTGCTTCGTCAACCCGGCTCCGCAGATCGACGCCGGCTTCCTCCCCGCCATGGCGCGGAAGTGCGACGAGGGCGGCCTGCACTCGTTCTGGACCATCGACCGCGTCGCCTACGACAACCTGGAGGCCCTGACCCTGCTCGCGGCCGCGGCGGGCGCCACGGAGCGCGTCCGGCTGGGCACGTCGGTGCTGCTGTCGGCGCTGCGCCATCCCGCGCTCCTGGCCAAGACCGTGGCCACCCTGGATTTCCTGTCCAACGGCCGCATCACCCTGGGCATCGGCTTCGGCAGCCGCGAGAACGACTTCACCTCGGTGGAGGTGCCGTGGGAGCACCGCGGCAGCCGGGCGGAGGAATCCCTCAAGCTCATGAAGCGCCTGTGGACCGAGGAGGAGGTGGAGCACCACGGCCGGTACTTCGATCTCCACAGCACGCGCTTCGGCCCCGAGACCGTGCAGTCGCCGCACCCGCCAGTGTGGATGGGGGGCGGTGCCGAATCCGTCCTGAAGCGCGTGGGCCGGTACGCCGACGGCTATATCTGCGGCAGCAACGCGGTGCACAACTTCGACGCGGTGTGGGAGAAGATCAGCGGCCACGCCCGCGCCGCCGGCCGGAACCCGGACGACATCGAGAAGGCCGGCCTCACCTTCATCGCCATCGATGACGACAAGAGCAAGGCGGTGGAGGCGTGCGAGAACTATCTCATCCGCTACTACGGCAAGGTGCGCATGGACGTGGAGAAGTACATGCTGGTGGGCAGCGCCGACGCCTGCGCTGACGGCATCAACCGCATCTTCGCCGGCGGCCTGCAGACCCTGATCATCGGCCTCGCCCTCCCCGACCTCACGCAACTGGACACGTTCGTGGAGAAGGTGATGCCGCAGGTGGAGGGCTAGACGTCCCCCAAACCACAGCCCCTGGATTCCCGCTTCCGCGGGAATGACGGAGAGGAAGGCCGACTGACGGAGAGAGGGCCGGGATGACGGAGAGAGGCGGCGGCGCCTAGAGCGGCGCCGGCCCCTCGAAGTCGCTGGTGTAGGGTAGCTTGTCGGCAGTCTTTGCCACCTCGCCCATGTTGTCGAGCAGGAGCGCGGTGGAGTCCCACGTCCCCGTGGTGAGGGCGTTGCGGTGGCCGTCGCTGATGTCGATGTCGATGTCGCCGCCGTCGGGCAGGCGCACCTTGCGGGCTTCGAGATCCACGGTGAGCTCCGCCGTGGGCTCGCCCTCCACCAGCGCCATGAGCTTGCCCACGTCCTCGGACGACGCCATCACCGTGGGCATGCCCAGCAGCACGCTGCTGCCGGCGAAGATGGGACCGAAGGATTCGCCGATGATGACGCGGATGCCCCACCGGTAGAGCGCCTGCGGCGCGTGCTCCCGCGACGACCCGCAGCCGAAGTTGCGGTTCACCACCAGCACTTCGGCGCCCTGAAAGCGTTCCTCGTTGAACGGATGGTCGACCGTTTTCCCGTGGGCGTCGTGGCGCTCATCGAAAAACGGGTACTCGCCCATCCGGTTGAAGGTGATTTCCTTGAGGTAGCGCGCCGGCACGATACGGTCGGTGTCGATATCGTGGCCCCGCACCACCACGGCCCTGCCGCCTACCTGCTTGATCTCGTTCATGACGACCTCGATCCGTTGATCAGTTGTACTGGCGCACGTCCACGACCCTGCCGTTCAAGGCGGCGGCGGCCACCATGGCGGGGCTCATCAGCAGGGTGCGCCCTTCCGGGCTCCCCTGGCGCCCGATGAAGTTGCGGTTGGACGAGGAGGCGCACACCTCCCGGCCGTTGAGCTTGTCCGGGTTCATGGCCAGGCACATGGAGCAGCCGGCCTCGCGCCACTGAAAGCCCGCTTCGGTGAAGACCCGGTCGAGGCCCGCGGCCTCGGCCTGCTTCTTGACGTCGGCGGAGCCCGGCACCACCAGGGCCTTGACCCCGTCGGCCACCTTCCGTCCCTCGGCGACCCGCGCCGCGGCGATCAGGTCCGAGAGCCGCGAATTGGTGCACGAACCGATGAATGCCACGTCGATGGGAGTGCCGAGAATCGGGGCGCCGGGTTCCCAACCCATGTGCGCGTAGGCCTTCTCCACGCTCTTGGGGTCGGTCAATTCCTCGGGGCGCGGCAGGTTCTCCAGCACGCCCACCGCCTGGCCGGGATTGATGCCCCAGGTGACCGTGGGCTCGATGGCCGAGCCGTCGATGTCCACGACGTCGTCGTAGCTCGCGTCCGGGTCCGACGCCATGGAGCGCCAGTACGCCACCGCGCGGTCGAAGGCCTCGCCCTTGGGCGCGAACGGCCGGCCGAGGACGTAATCGTAGGTGGTCTGATCGGGATTGACGTAACCCACGAGCGCGCCGCCCTCGATGCTCATGTTGCACACGGTCATGCGCTCGTCCATGTTCATGCGATCGAGCACGTCGCCGCCGTATTCGTACGCGTAGCCCTTGCCGCCGCCGACCCCGAGTTGACGGATAATGGTGAGGATCACGTCCTTGGCATGCACTCCCAGAGGGAGCTTGCCGTTGACGTTGATGCGGCGAACCTTGAGCCGGTCCATGGCCAGGGTCTGCGTGGCGAGCACGTCCCTCACCTGGCTGGTGCCGATGCCGAAGGCCAGGGTACCGAAAGCCCCATGGGTACTCGTGTGGCTGTCGCCGCACGCCAGCGTCATCCCCGGCTGGGTGAGGCCCAACTGCGGGCCTATGACGTGGACGATGCCCTGCCGGTCGCTGTCGAGACCGTAGAACTCGATGCCGAAATCCCGGACGTTCCTTTCCAGCGCCGCGGTCATCGCCTCGGCCTGCTCGTCGAGAAAGGGCCGGACGCGCATGTCCGTGGGGACGACGTGATCGACGGTGGAAAAGGTGCGCTGGGGATAGGCGATGGGAAGGCCGCGTTCCCGCAGCATGTCGAAAGCCTGCGGGGTGGTGACCTCGTGGACGAGGTGCAGGCCGATGAAGAGCTGGGTCTGTCCGGTGGGGAGCGTGGTCACCGCGTGGGAGTCCCAGACCTTGTCGTAGAGTGTGCGATCGGACATGGATACGTGTTCTCCTTTGGCGGGAATTTATAGCCAGCGGGCGGTACCAATTCAAGCAAGGGACCTTACCGCCATCACAGCGATCTTCCCAAAGCCAAACCCGGCCGTACAGGGCGCTGGTTGCCTTACGTCCGACCAGGCACCAGGGCCCGCAGACCCCACGCGGCAGCGAACAGGGCCACGCCTGCCGCCTTCAGCCACCAGATCATCGGCAGAAGGAAGCACACTGCCGCGGCCAGGAACACTGTCTTGCGCCACGGTTCAACGGTCCCCGCCAGGTAGTCGGAGCCCTGAATGGCGACGGCAAGCGCGGCGTAGCCGAGCAGGTAGCTGACCGCGGCCGCGGCGATTTCCAGTGCCGTGCCTTGCAGCAGCAGTTCCGGAACATAGACGAAACTGAATGGGATCAGCACCAGGGTAGTGCCGAACTTCAAGGCCGCGAAACCGGTCTTCATCGGATCCGCGCCCGCGATGGCCGCACCCGCGAAGGCAGAGACGCAGACCGGCGGCGTAATGTTGGACAGGCACGCCGCGTAGAACACTACCAGATGGGCCGGCACCTCGGGCACGCCGAGTTGCACCAGAGCCGGGGCCGCGACCACGGCTAGGATGATGTAGGAGCCCGTCGTGCTGCTGCCCATGCCGATGATCACGGATATGACCGTGACCAAGGCCACCGTCAAAAGAAGGTTGCCGCCCGCGAACTCCACCAGGACGGCGGAAAACTTGAGTCCCAGACCGGCCAGGATGATGCCGCCGATAATCACGCCCAAGCTGCCGATGGCCGCGCCCGCGGACGTGTTGGAATGGGCGCCCGAGACCATGCCCCGGAAGATATCGCGGGGCTTCATGGCCGTATCCTTGCGCAGCCACGACAGCGCCATGGCCGAGATAATGCCCCAGAACGCTCCCAGGTCCGGGGAATACCCCTTGAAAAGCAGCGTTACGACGACCACCAGGGGAATGAAGAAATGCCAGCCCCGGCGCAGCACCTCCCGGACCCTCGGCACTTCATCCGCCGGCATGCCCTTGATGCCAGTACGGACCGCCTCCAGGTCGACCATCAGCAAGACAAAGAAAAAGAACAGGACCGCCGGAATCACGTTCATGACCGCGATGTCGAGGTAGCCGGTCTGAGTCAGGGTCGCCAGGATGAACACGCCCGCACCCATGATGGGCGGCATGATCTGACCGCCGGTGGATGCGATGGCCTCGATGGCCCCCGCGTGGTGGGGCTTGAAGCCGATCTTTTTCATCATCGGGATAGTGAACGCGCCGGACGCCACGACGTTGGCCACCGATGAACCCGAGATGGAGCCGAACAACGCCGAACTGACCGTGGCGATCTTGGCGGGGCCGCCGCGCCACTTGCCCGTAAGCGCCGTGGCCAGATCCATGAAAAAGGTCCCGGCGCCGCTGCGCTCCAGGAATGCGCCGAAGATCATGAACGGAAAAACGAAAGTGGCGAAGGTCGCCGTGACGACCCCGAACATGGCTTCCTGGGTGGAGAACGTGAACTCGACGATGCGATCCACCGGCAGTCCGGAATGGCTGAGTTTCCCAGGCAGGTAGGGCCCGTAGTAGAGCTGCAGAAGAAAGACCAGGGCGATGATCGGAATGGCCGGCCCC
The DNA here is from genome assembly GCA_022823055.1 of Candidatus Binatia bacterium. GTDB lineage: Bacteria > Desulfobacterota > Binatia > UBA9968 > JAJDTQ01 > JAJDTQ01. Next base: position 18,136 of record JAJDXX010000094.1, read on the forward strand.
AATACTCGCCGGCTGGTTTCCAGCACCACGACGATGGCAGCGATGCCCATGACGAAGTCCCACCGGTTGGGATCGCTGACGCGGAACATCGCATACGGCACGTACTGGTCCATCCAGTAGCCGATGGACGCCACCGCCAGGATGACGAGGACGCAATCGATGATGCTGGGCCGGTGCCCGGGCGCGCGCGCATGGGCCGGGAAGCGGATGAACACGAGCACCGCCGTGAACAGAAGATAGAGCCCACGGTTGGTCTCGGTCGAGACCAGGCCGAACCCCGACGTATACAGATACCAAAGGGAAAACAGGGCCGCGATCAATTCGTAAGCGATGGCGAACGGCCCGGAAACCGTGCGGTGCCTACCCTGAACCGGGGCAAACCAAGATTCCCGGGCTGCCACCCTGTCTGTTCTCCTCCGCCCGATCGGGCTTGCGCTGAAGAAGGAACGGGCAGCCGCGGTAATCCCACGCGGCCGCCCGCCGTAATCGTCGGAATGTTATTGTTACTGAAGTCCCTGGGATTTGTAGTAGGCCATGGCGCCAGGGTGCATGGGCACGCCCAATGCCTCGAAGTTCTTGGTGTCGGGCTCCATCTGCTTCCACGCCTTGTGGCCGGCGGCGAGCCGCTCGCGGATGTCGGGCTGATAGACGAGGTTCAGTATGTCCTCGACGGCTTTCGCCGGGACCCGTTCGTGGGCCACCCAATAGACCGTCAGAAAGGGAAGGTCGAGGGCGGGGACGCCCTTGTAGGTGGTCGCCGGCATGGTGGACGGAACGTAGAAGGGATACTTGGAAGTAATGGCCTTCATTTCCGACGCCGTGTAAGGCAGCACCACCGCGCCTTTGGTTTCCGCCAGCTCCTTGACCGCCGCGGCAGGCGCCGACGACTGGCAAAGCGCGTCGATCTGCCCATTGGCAAGCGCCCGACCCGCGTCCGCGAACGTCATCATGCTGGGCTTGAGGCTGTCGAGAATACCTGTCGCCCGCGCGATGTTCGAGCAGTTGAACACCGTCCCCGAGCCCGGCGGGCCGAGGGCCACCTTTTTGCCCTTCAGATCGGCGACTTTCTCGATTCCCGAACCGGGAAGGGTGACGAAATAGGTCGGACCCTTGTATGCCTTGGCGACGCCCCGGAACATCGTTCCCTTGGCGCCACCCTTGAATGGCCCTTCGGGTTTCTGCGACATGAAGACGTGGGCGCCGTAGACGATGCCCATGTCGAGTTCGCCCTTGATGATGCGTTTGGCATTCTCGGTGGAGCCACCGGTGGTCACCTGGGTGATGTTATATTGCGGCAGCTTTTCCGAGATGATGGTCCCCGCGGCCCCGACCATGTAGTACATCACACCGCCCGGATTCGAGCCGCCCCAGGCGATGTTCTGCTTGCTTTGCGCGGCGGCAGGTGCTGCCCCGGCCAAGAGCAATGCGCCAACCGACAGTACAGCTAGTGCTTTCATGTGCGTACCTCCCGATCTCCCGTTAGGGCCCTTCGGCCACATTCTGTTCATTGATGACCGGGGTTGCATATATCATACCCGTGCGGCAACGCAAGGCGGCCCGCGCCGTTCATCGTAGCACACCTCCGTCAGGAACAGGCCCCGCGCGGGGGCGGTGGGGCCGGCCAGCGTACGGGCGCGGCTCTCGATCAATTCCGGAAGATCGCCGGCATCCCGCTCCTCCAACCCGATCTGCACCAGCGTGCCCACGATGTTGCGCACCATGTGGCGGAGATACCCGGTAGCTTCAACGCGGTACACCCAGTGGTCTTCCCACCGGAACAGCTCGTTGCGGTAGATCCGCCGGACCGGGGTGGCAGCGCCGCACCCGGCGGCCCGGAACGACGAGAAGTCGTGCTCCCCTTCCAGCGCGGGAAGCGCCGCGCGCATCGCGTCCGGATCCAACGGCCGGGACACGTGCCACGCGTAGCGGTCGTGGAATACCGACCGCCAGGGGTGGTTCCACAGCCGGTACTCGTAGACGCGCCGGCGCGCGTCCCGACGGGCATCGAAGGAAGGTGCCGCCTCCTCCACCGCCTTGATCGTGATGTCGTCCGGAGTGAGGGCGTTGAGGCTCCCCCGGAGGCGCCACAGGTCCCGGTCGTCGGGACAGGAGAAGTTCGCCACCTGGCCCAGCGCGTGCACACCGGCGTCGGTGCGCCCGGAACCGTGGACGCGCACGGGTTCCTTGAGCAGCACCGTCAACGCATCCTCCAGCACGCCCTGGATCGTCGGCCCCTCGGGCTGGAGCTGCCATCCCCGGTAGCGCGTACCGTCGTATTCAAGGGTCAATCGGACGTTCATGGGCAGACCTCACCCGCCGACCCCTGGATTCCCGTTTGCGGGGCTGTGTCAAGACTCCGCGCGAACAGGGAATGCACGGCCGTCCCGAAACGTCATTCCCGCGGAAGCATGCCCACGACTCCGATCGGGGGCGGGAATCCAGGGGCGGTGGCGGGGCACTACCGCGGCGTTCCCCTGCCTCGCCCCGCCTGGATTCCCGCTTCCGCGGGAATGACGTTTCAGGGGGTTGTTGCCTCTCTCTGATGACGGTTTGACACAGCCTGTTCCGCGGGAATGACGTTTCGCAAAATCCCCGCCTCACGAGTTTGACACGGCCGGTCCGGCGGGAATGACGTACTTCAAAGGCATCCGCCTCATGGGCATCGCGACGGCTTGTGTCAGTGGTAGTCGCGGATCAGGATCTCGGCGATCTGGACGGCGTTGAGGGCGGCGCCCTTGCGCAGGTTGTCGGCCACGACCCAGAGGGCGATGCCGTTGTCCACGGAGTCGTCTTCGCGGACGCGCCCTACGTAGGTGGCGTCCTCGCCGGCGGCCTGGGTAGCCAGCGGGTATTCGTTGGCCTGGGGATCGTCCTGGAGCAGCACGCCGGGCGCCTCCCTCAGGAGCGCGCGGACGTCGCCGGCGGTCAGCTTGGTGCGGGTCTCGACGTTGATGGACTCCGAATGGCTGCAGAAGACGGGCACGCGCACTGCCGTGGCGCTGATGCGGATGTCCGGGTCGTCCAGGATCTTGCGCGTCTCCTGGATCATCTTCAACTCTTCCTTGGTGTGGCCGCCGGGGAGGAACGTATCGATGTGCGGAATGCAGTTGAACGCGATCTGGTGCGGGAACTTCTCGCATTCCACGTCGCGGCTGTTGAACAGCGCAGCGGTCTGCCTCCCGAGTTCCTCCATGGCCTGGCGTCCGGCGCCGGACACCGACTGGTAGGTGGACACGACGATGCGGCTGATGCCCGCCGCGTCGTACAGCGGCTTCAGCGCCACCACCATCTGGATGGTGGAGCAGTTGGGGTTTGCGATGATGCCGCGCTGGACGTGCTCGGCGATCTTCTCCGGGTTGACCTCCGGCACCACCAGCGGGACGTCGTCCTCCATGCGGAAACAACTGGTGTTGTCGATGACCACGGCGCCCTCGTCCACCGCCGCCGGCGCGTAGCGCGCGCTCACGGATCCGCCGGCGGAGAACAGCGCGATGTCGATGTCCTCGAAGGAGTCGTCGTCCAATACCTCCACCAAGACCTGCCGGCCGTGGAAATCGAGGCGCTGCCCCGCGGAACGCTCGGACGCCAGCAGCCGCAGCGTGTCCACGGGGAACTGCCGTTCCTCGAGGATCTTGCGCAACTCCTCGCCCACCGCGCCGGTGGCTCCCACCACCGCCACGTTGTACGTGTCCTTATCCTTGAAAGCGCCCATGTCTCTCCCTTGCCCGGAACCTTTCCGGCTCCGGGCTGCCTCCGCAAGGAACGGCGTCCTTCGACTTCGCCGCGCTCAGGACGACCGGGGAATGGTTCCCACAGCCGTTCGTTCTGAGCGCAGCGAAGCGAAGTCGAAGGACGCCGACTCAAACCGCGCGGCTCGCCGCGATCTCCCGGCGCACGCGCTCGCCCATCTCCTTGCACCCCACCACCGCGGCCTCGCCCTCGGCGATGTCGAGCGTGCGGCAACCCGTCTCCAGCACCCGCTCCACCGCCTGCTCGATGCAGTCGGCGGCGGCGCCCTGGTCGAAGGAATGGCGCAGCATCAGCGCCACGGTGAGGATGGTGGCCAGCGGATTGGCCTTGTCCTCGCCCGCGATGTCCGGCGCTCTGCCGTGCACCGGCTCGTACATGCCCACCCTGCCGCCGAGGCTCGCCGACGGCAGCATGCCGATGGACCCGGTGAGCATGGCGGCCTCGTCGCTCAGGATGTCGCCGAACATGTTCGTGGTGACGATGACGTCGAACTGCCGGGGATCGCGGATGAGCTGCATGGCGCAGTTGTCCACGAGCACGTGCTCGAGCTCCACGTCGCCGTAGCCCTCCTCGTCGCGCACCCGCGTTACCACCTTGCGCCACAGCTCGGTGGACTCCAGCACGTTGGCCTTGTCCACCGAAGTCACCCGGCCGCGCCGCCGCCGGGCCGCGTCGAAGGCCACCCGTGCGATGCGCTCGATCTCCGGTGTCGTGTAGACCAGAGTGTTGATGCCCCGCTCGCTGCCGTCGGGCTCCTGCGTGACGCCCTTGGGCTGGCCGAAATAGATGCCGCCGGTCAGCTCCCGCACCACCACGAGGTCCGTCCCTTCCACCACCTCGGGCTTGAGGGTCGAGGCCCGCGCCAGCGGCGCGAACAGCTTCACCGGCCGCAGGTTGGCGAACAGCCCCAGCTCCTGGCGCAGCGCCAGCAGCGCCCGTTCCGGCCGGATGGAATAGTCGAGGCCGTCCCACTTGGGTCCGCCCATGGCGCCCAGCACCACGGCGTCGGCGGACTTGGCCAGGGCCAGCACTTCGTCGGTCAGGGGCTTGCCGTGCGCGTCGATGGAGGCGCCTCCCACCAGCCCTTCCTCCACCTCGACGGCGAAACCGAAAATGTCGCCGGCCTGGCGCAGCACCGCCATGGCCTCGGCCACCACTTCCGGGCCGATTCCGTCGCCCGGAAGCACCGTTACCTTGTGACTCATGGACCCCCCTCGACTGAAGCCTGGCGATGACGCTTGCGATACTCGAGGCGGTTCAACGCGTTCACGTACGCCAGCGCGCTCGCCATGATGATGTCCGTGTGGGAACCTTTCCCGGAGATGTTGACGTCCTTTTCCTGGAGCATGCACGACACCTCGCCCTGGGCGTCGGTGCCGCCGGTGACGCTGGAAACCGAGTAGCGCCGCAGCTTGGCGCGACTGCCGGAGATCTTGGCGATGGCTTTATAACACGCATCCACCACCCCGTCACCCGTATCGTGGGCCATCTTCTCCTCGCCGTCCACGCGCATGCGCACCGTGGCCGACGGCACCGCGGACGAGCTTGAGGCGATGTTCATGTACACCAGCTCGTAGCGGTCCGGCTGACTCGGGATGCGCAGCACCTCGTCCGCCACCAGGGCCTCGATGTCCTCGTCGAAGACCTCCTTCTTCTTGTCCGCCAGCTCCTTGAAGCGCTCGAAGGCACGGTTCACGTCGTCCTTGCCCAGGGAGAAGCCGAGCTGCTGCAGCCGCTCGCCGAAGGCGTGGCGGCCGGAGTGCTTGCCCATCACCAGCCGGTTGCCGGTGATGCCGACGGTCTCGGGCTTCATGATCTCGTAGGTGAGCTTCTGCTTGAGGACGCCGTCCTGGTGGATGCCGGCCTCGTGGGCAAAGGCGTTGTCGCCCACGATGGGCTTGTTGAGCGGCACCGTGATGCCGGTGACCTGGGAGAGCAGGCGCGACGTCGGGTAGATCTGCTCGGTGTGGATGCGCGTGTCGAGACCGAACACCGGCTGGCGCGTCTTGAGCGCCATCACCACCTCTTCCAGCGAGGTGTTGCCGGCGCGCTCGCCGATGCCGTTGACCGTGCACTCCACCTGCCGCGCGCCGTTGGCCACCGCGGCCAGCGAGTTGGCGACCGCCAGGCCCAGGTCGTTGTGACAGTGGGCGCTCCAGGTGACCTTTTCGGAACCCTCGGTGTTGTCGATCAGGTAGCGCACCAGCTCGCCAAACTCCGACGGGATCGCGTAACCCGTGGTGTCGGGAATGTTGAGGGTCTTCGCTCCCGCGCGGATGGCCTCGCTGAAGACCTCCACCAGGAAGTCCCGGTCGCTGCGCGAGGCGTCCTCGGCCGAGAACTCGACGTAGTCGAGGTAGCGCCGGGCATAGGCCACGGCCGTGCCCACCGATTCCATCACCTCGTCCCGGGACATGCGCAGCTTGTGCTTCATGTGGATGTCGGAAGTGGCAATGAAGGTATGGAGGCCGGGCTTGCGCGCTCCGTCCACCGCCTTGGCCGCCTTGCGGATGTCGCCGAGCTGCGCCCGCGCCAAGCTCAGCACGATGGGCCGCTTGACCGCCTTGCACACCTGCACCACCGACTCGAAGTCCCCGGGAGACGACGCGGCGAAGCCCGCCTCGATGACGTCCACTCCCAGCTTGTCGAGCTGACGCGCGATGAGGACCTTCTCCTCGATGTTCATGCTCGCCCCGGGCGACTGCTCGCCGTCCCTCAAGGTCGTATCGAAAATGTTCACAACGTTCTTGGCGCCCATGGTCTTCCTCCTCAAAAAAAAACTCCCGCGGAGGGCGGGAGTTTCGGTGATGCAAGCTGGGATTCGCTCAAATCAGGCTTGTACGAGTGCCTGCGTCTCCCTCCGTCGCTTCCGCACGGCGAGTAACCATAGTAATGGCCCCGATAACGTGTACAGCAATAACGCCGAGAACAGCACGATCTGCCACATAGCGATGGTGAGTATAACGACTGCCAACGCGGAAAGCAACAACCAAATGGTGCTGCGCCTCTTGAAGTGGTGCTGCTTCGGGCTCAGGTAGCGAAAGTTGCTGACCATCAGCGCCGCCAGCACGCAGGTGACGGCGGTGAAGACCACGGGCTTGCCGGCCGCGCCGTCGAGTCCCAGCATCAGAAAGATGAACAGGGTGGCGGCGATCATGGCGGCGGCCGCGGGGATGGGCAGGCCCGTGAAGTAGCTCTTCTCCGCGGTCAGGGTCTGCACGTTGAAGCGCGCCAGCCGCAACGCCCCGCACACGGCGAACAGCGCCGGCGCGAGGCCGCCCCAGGGACCCCAGGACTCCAGGGCGAACACGTACACCAGCACGGCCGGAGCCACGCCGAAGGAGACCACGTCCGCCAGCGAGTCGAACTCGACACCGAACTGGCTGGTGGTGTGGGTGAGGCGCGCGACCGCGCCGTCGACCCCGTCCAGCACGTGCGCCGCCAGGATCCACATGGCCGCTTGGGAGTACTCCCCGCGGATGGCGAAGAGGATGGCGAACACGCCGCAGACGAGATTGCCCGCGGTGAACAGGCTCGGCAGCAGGAAGATCCCCTGTCGCAGCCGGGCCGACGGCCCCCGGCGCTTGAGCCGTCTGCGGCGCATCCTGCCGCTGGGGACAAGCCGGACCTTCCGTAGCGTCGTTTCAGCCTTTTCCGCGGTCGTTCCCGCAGTGTTCTCGGAACTTTCCATGGCATTCCCGATCAAAGGCAGGGCTCATCGGAAATCCTGATCCGTCATTCCCGCTTGCCAGGCTGTGTCAATACTCTGCTTCGTGGCGACCAAACCCCAATCCGTCATTCCCGCGGAAGCGGGAATCCAGGGGTGGTGGCAGGGCGCTACAGCGGCGTTTCCCCGCTCTACCCCTCCTGGATTCCCGCTTTCGCGGGAATGACGTTTCTGGGGGTTGTTGC
>JAJDXX010000155.1 GCA_022823055.1 Candidatus Binatia bacterium
CTTCCGCGGGAATGACGTTCCGGGGTGGTTCCGCGGGAATGACGGCTCGGGGCGTGGGCGGCAATACGTACCTCACAGTATGCACTCACTGCCCCCGCGTTCACGCATCCAGCCCGAAATACTCGACGCAATTGTCTACCAGCATCGCCCGCTTCTCGTTCGCGGGTACGCCCTCGAAGTCCTTTTCCATCACCGGGATGGAGTTGGGATACTCGCTGGCGGCGTGGGCGAAGTCCGTGGCCCACATGAGCTTGTCGTAGCCGATGCACTCGCGCCGCTTGATGCCGATGGGGTCGTGCAGGAAGCCCCAGTAGTTGTTCTCCCGCAGGTACTCGCTGGGCTTCCGGTCCAGGTAGTGCAGGCCCCAGAACTGGTGGATCATGGGCATGTACCGCTGGTAGTGGTCGTCAAGCTGCCACAGGCCGTACTCGAACCACCCGATCATGGTCTCGGCCCAGTACATCTTGAGCGTCGGAAAGCGGTCCCACACGCCCGCGAAGGCCATCTGCACCGCGCCCACCATGGCGTCGTTGGTGAAGCGGAAGAAGTAGTTCATGGGCTCCTTCACGTGCACGTCGGGACCCGGCCTGCGTTCGTACGGAAACGCGGGCTCGCCGCCCTTGCCGGAACCCATGTTGCCGGTGTTGTGGTTGGTGAGGGCCACGCCCAGGTCCAGGGACGCGGCCCAGAAGCGGTCGTCCTCGGCCGTGGGGTAGCCGCGGCCGCTCGGGAACTTGTCGAGCTTGACTCCCTTGAGGCCCAGCCTGGCGCAGTGCTCCAGTTCCCGCACCGCGTCGTCGATGCCGCTGGTGGGAATGACGCCCATGGGGATGATCCGGTCGGGCGCCGGCGCCATGTATTCCTCGCCCAGGAACTCGTTGTAGGCGCGCACCAGCTCGCAGTAGAGGTCGCGGTCCCTGGCCTGCTCCAGCACGAAGGAGATCTGCGAGAACACGACCTCTGCGTCGATGCCGTCCCGGTCCTGTTCCTCGAGCCGCTGCGCGGGCGGTCCGGTGCCGGCGCAGGACTCGAAAGTGGGCACCTGCGTGGCCATGTCCTCCTTGTTGACGCGCACGCTTCGGGTGACGCCGATGGTGTTGGGCTCGCCGCCGTCCACCACCACCGCGTCCGACCCGTTGGGCATCTTGACGCGCCTGGGCGCGCGTTCGCGCATAGACGCGGCCACCCGGTCGCGCCAGATGTCGGGGTTGAGGTCGATGTGACCGTCGGCCGAAATGACGTTGTACTCGCGTGCCATGACGGGCTCCTTTCGAAGGCCGCGCCACCGGGACCCGACCCGCGCCAAGCGCCTGTTGTCCGGGCCGGCGCTTCCGCAGCCTGCACGATCGGAACGTTATCCAAGGGACCGTGGCCTGTCAATCCGCCGGAAGCGGGCGTGCCCGTCCTCGAGGGATTCCCCATTGATCGTTACGGTCCTTCGACTGTGCTCCGCCGCGCACCGTGCTGACCGTTACGAAGAGCATACGCGAGGCGTGCGACCGTTGTCGAAGTTGGAAGGGGCTGATACCATCCGCGTTGGATAGTAACTCAGTACGACGGAGGTGCGCGAATGAGTCGGATGGAGACGGCAGAGGCCCCATTGGATTCCGTGGAAGCGGTCCTCAACTACGCGATAGACACGGGTGTCAAACCCGTCACCCACACCGCCGTGCTCAACAGCACGCCGGTGCTGCGCACCGGGCAGCACGACCCGCACCGCACCACCATCCACAACGGGCGCACCATCGCGGGCGAGCTGTCGCTGGAGCGTGAAGGGTTCGTCCTGGTCCGGCACGACACGCGGGTAGAGGACTTTTACGACGAGGAGCAGCTCCGCTCCGTGTACTATCCGGAGATCGACGCGCTAGTGAAGCGCGCGAGCGGCGCTTCCCGGGTGGTCATCTTCGACCACACGCTCCGGGCGCAGGACGACGGCATCCGCGCGGAACGGAAGGTGCGCGAGCCCAACCGCTCCGTGCACAACGACTACACGGAGTGGTCGGCACCCAAGCGCGTGCGGGACCTCCTGCCCGAGGACGAGGCGGAGCGGCTGCTTCAGGGGCGTTTCGCCATCATCCAGGTGTGGCGTCCCACCCGTAACCCGGTGCGCACTAATCCGCTGGCCATCGCCGACGCCCGCAGCCTGCGCACTGAGGAGCTGATCGCGTCCCAGCGCAGCTACCCCGGGCGCATCGGCGAGACCTACCAGATCAAGTACAGTCCGGAGCACCGCTGGTTCTACTTTCCCGCCATGGCCCGGAACGAGGCCATCGTCTTCAAGGTGTTCGACTCGGAGAAGGACGGGCGCGCCCGCTTCACGGCCCACACCTCGTTCGACGATCCCACGGCTCCGCCGGACGCGCCGGCGCGCGAGAGCATCGAGGTGCGCACGCTGGCTTTCTTCGACACTCCGGCGTGTTGCGATGAGACATCCACGTCTTGCCCGGTTGATTCACAGGACAAGGGACCCAACCCATGCGCATGAAATCCTTTGAATGGCTCGGCCGCGAATGCGTCGCGGTCTCTTGCGAGGGCGCCGCCGGCGCTGCCGGCGACGCGGGCGTGGACGGGATCCTCGACCGCATCGCGGAGGGGATCGGGAGACTGGGGTTTTCCCTGGACGACACGGTGCGGACGCGCCTGTGGGCGCGGGACCGGGAGAGCCGCAACCTCGGCAGCCAGGCCCGCTCCCGGCGCATGAGCGGCAAGGCGCGCTCGGCCAGTTCCAGCTACATTGCTCCGGCACACCTCGACTCCGAGGCGACCGTGGCGCTGGACTTCCTCGCCATGCGCTCCGGCGCCGGCAAGAAGCTCGTGGAATACGACCCGCCCATCGTGCCGCTGCGCTACCTCGACCTGGAGCGACGGGTCTTTCTCTCGGGAGTCACCAGCACCACGGGGAACTTGTCACAGCAGGTGAGCGAGATCTGCGGCCTGATCGGCGGGTCCCTGGAGCACGCCGGGACCTCGTGGGAGCAGGTCGTGAGGGTGTCGTTCTTCCTGCATCAAGAGGAGGACCCGGCGGCTTTGCGGCAGGCGTTTCAGCAGGCCGCGAAGGTGCCCGCGGAAAGCACCGAATGTTCTTTCGTGGAAGGCTACTCTGCCTTGGACAAGCTCATCGAGATCGAGGTCACGGCGCAACGTTAGCAGTCTGTCCCAATCCCCTCGGGAGTCTCCAGCCTATCGGACTTATCAAGAATCGACTGAGAGGAAGGGAATTGGGTCCATTTCAAGGCAAGTCAAGACTTCCGAGGCGTCAACTCCCCGAGTCGTCATTCCCGCGGAACAGGCTGTGTCAAAACACCATTCAAGAGAGGCAACAACCCCCAGAAACGTCATTCCCGCGAAAGCGGGAATCCAGGAGGGGTAGAGCGGGGAAACGCCGCTGTAGCGCCCTGCCACCACCCCTGG
>JAJDXX010000099.1 GCA_022823055.1 Candidatus Binatia bacterium
ACGCCCGTTTGGCCCCTCTCCACCCCTGGATTCCCGCTTCCGCGGGAATGACGATTCGGGGCGTTGGCGGCAGTTCTCTTTCGAGCGCAGTTTTGACACAGCCTGTTCCGCAGTAATGACGTTCTGTTACGTAGTTCATTATGAGCTTTGACACGGCCTGTTTCGCGAAAACGACGGTTCCACGTCCGGTTCGGCGGGCCAAGTTTAGCCGTCGCGCTCTTCGATGTGCAGGATCCGGGCGGCGTTGCCCCCCAGTATCCGCTCCCTGGGCTCCTGCGCAAGCCCGAGGTCGTCGATGGCCTTGAGGCTGTTGCGGATGAAACCGCAGCCGTCGTCCGGGCCGTAGGGATAGTTGGTGCCGAACACCAATTGCTCGGGGCCGAAGAAGTCCATGACGCACTTGAGCGTGTTGGCCGGATGGTCCGCGGTGTCCACGAAGAAGCGCCGGAACGAGTCCAGCGGATTCTCCTTGAGGCCGTAGCGTTCACGCATCTCGTCGGTGCGGCCGGTGTAGATGTTGATGGCGCGCTGCCCGAAGAAGGCCAGCACCCCGCCCACGTCCGCCACCACGAAGGGCAGCGTGGGAAAACGTTCGAGCACCCGCCCGTACACCAGGCGGGTCATGGCCACGGTGCTGTCGAAGGCCCAGCCGTAGATGAGGATGGGCATGATGTCGAGGCCCACGGCCTCGGTGGCGAGGGGTGCGGTCGGGTGGAGGTAGACGGGCAGCTCGTACTCCGCGAGCTTCTCGTAAAGGGGGAAGAAGACCTCGTCGTCCAGGGGGCGGCCGTTCAGGTTGGTAAAGCACCCGAAGCCGCGCAGCCCCAACTCCTGGACCGCCCGCTCCAGCTCCTCCAGCGAGGACTCGATGGACGCGGTGGGCAGCGTCGCCAAGCCGACGAAGCGGTCGGGATGGCGCTTGCACATTTCCGCCAGCTCGTCGTTGGCCACCCGCGCCAGCGCCACCGCGTCGTCCGGGTCGTAGCGGTCGGCGCCTGGAGCGGGGATGCTCACCACCTGCACGTCCACGCCCTGGCGGTCCATGTGCTCCAGCCGCTGCTCGACGTTGCGGCCCTTGAAGATGGCGGTGTTGATGCGACACTTGAGGTTCTTGTCGTAAAGGTACGCCATGCCGCTGTAGGGGTCCGGCTCCTCCAGCACGACGGCGCCGTCCCGAACGCGCATGGCCTCCATGTAATGTTCGGGGAAGATGTGGCTTTGGAAGTCGATGATCATGGCGCGCGTCCAGAGTCCTGCGTCAGAGTCCTCGCACCAGGCGCGGGAATCCGTCGGGTACCTGCGGCTCGGATTTGACCGTCCTGGAACCCACCGAGCTGCCGCAACGCTGGCAACTGTAGTCGTAGAGGTCGCCGTCGGGCAGCACCAGCAGCAAGCGCTCGCGCACAGGCATGGCCTGACCGCACTTGTTGCAGTAGAGCAACGATGCCGACAACTGTTCGAAGCTCTTCTCCATGCAACCTCGCGCCTCTGCCTCCAAAGGGAGACGGGGCCGGCCGCTAGTCGCCTTCCGCCTCCGCCTTGGCTTCGGCCTGGACCTTCTCCATGAGGTGCGCCGGCAGCTCGTCGTAGTGCGAGAACTCCGACTGGAACTCGCCGCGTCCGCTGGTCATGGAACGCAGGTCCGAGGCGTAGCGCAGCACCTCTGACATGGGCACTTGGGCCTTGATGATCTGGTTGTGCCCCTTGGCGTCCACGCCGAGGACCTTGCCGCGGCGGCTGTTGAGGTCCCCGATCACGTCGCCCATGCACTCGTCGGGCACCGCCACCTCCATGGACATGACCGGTTCCAGTATCACCGGCTTGGCGGCCTCCATGGCGTTCTTGAAGCCCATCGACGCCGCGATCTTGAAGGCCATGTCGGACGAGTCCACGGAATGGAACGATCCGTCGTAGAGGGTCGCGCGCACGTCCATGATGGGGAATCCGGCCACGTAGCCGCCCGACATGGTCTCGACGATGCCCTTCTCCACGGCGGGGATGTAGTTCCGCGGGATGGCGCCGCCGACGATCTTGTCGACGAACTCGAAGCCCTTGCCGCGCGGGAGCGGCTCGATCTTGAGCCATGTATCGCCGTACTGGCCGCGGCCGCCGGACTGTTTCTTGTATTTTCCCTGGGCGCTGGCGCTGGCGCGGATGGTTTCCCGGTAGGGCACCTTGGGCGCCTTCAATTCCACTTCGGCGCCGTACTTGCGCTTGAGCTTGTCCACCACCACTTCGATGTGGAGCTGACCCGTGCCCGACAGGATGAACTCGCGCGTCTGCTCGTCGCGGTGCATGGTGATGGAGGGGTCCTCCTCCATCATGCGCTGAAGCGCCTGCGGCACCTTGTCCTCGTCGGCCCGGGTCTTGGGCGAGAGGGCGAAGGAGATGGACGGGTTGAACTGCATCGGCCTGGGGTACTCGATGGGCGCGGACTCGTCGCACAAGGTGTCGCCGGAGGCCACGTCCTTCAGCTTGGCCGCTGCGACGATCTCGCCCACGCCCGCCTCCGGGACCTCCTCCTGCTTGGCTCCCTCGGGCCGGAATATATGGGTGATCCGCTCCTTGGCGTCCTTGCCCGGGTTGTACACCGTGCTGTCGGCCTTGAGCGTTCCCGAGAGCACGCGCATGATGGACAGCCGGCCCGCGAAAGGGTCCACGATGGTCTTGAAGACGAACGCAGAGAACGGGGGGTCGGCGCTCTTGTCGCGCGCATCCTCCTCCCCCGTTACGGGATTCCTGCCATTGGCGGCAGCCTCCTCCAACGGCGACGGAAGCCATGCGACGATGCCGTCCAACAGCGCCGCGACGCCCATGCCCCGGGTCGCGGAACCGTACAGCACCGGGAACAAGGTCCCCGCCATGACGCCGGCGCGCAGCCCTTCGGAGAGCTCCTCCGAAGTCAGCTCCTGGCCTTCCAGGTACTTCTCCAGCAGCTCGTCCTGGGTCTCGGCCACGTTCTCCATCAGGTTGACACGCATCTCCGCGGCGCGTTCCTGAAGCTCCGCGGGGATGTCTTCCTCGGTTTCCCCGCCGTCCCCGTCCTTGCACACCGCCTTCATGCGGATCAGGTCCACGACCCCTCGGAAACCCTCCCCGTGGCCGATGGGAACCTGCACATGGATCGCCTTGCCTCCCAGCTCCCCGGCGATGGCGTCCACCGCCTCCACCGGGTCCGCCTCCTCGCGGTCCATGCGGTTGACGAAGAACATCCGGGGAAGGCCCCGCTCCGCGGCGTAGCCCCAGAGCCGCTCCGCTTCCACCCGCAGGCCGGCGCCGGCATGGAGGACGAAGACCGCGCCGCCGCACGCCGGCAACGAATGGACCGTCTCCGGAAGAAAGGTGGCGAAACCCGGCGTGTCCACCAGGACGCACATGGTCTTCTGCCACTCCAGGGAGTGAAAGGCGGTGGAAATGGAAACCTGCCTCTGGATCTCCTCGGGCTCGTAGTCGAAAGCAGAGCTGCCGTCCTCTATCCGTCCCAGGCGGTTCGTGCTGCCGGCGGCGAAAAGCAACGCCTCGCCCAGGGAGGTCTTGCCCGCCCCCCGGTGTCCCAGCAATCCGACGTTGCGTAACCGGCCAGCTTCAATTGCCATGTATCGTCCTCCCTTGAACCATCGATCAGGGTCTGCGCTTGCGCTGCGACGGAGTCGCGTTCTTTTCGTAAATAAGACGTAACCCTTCCAAGGTCAAGAATTCGTCCACGTCCTCGATCACCGTCGATTCGCGGGCGATGAGCGACGCGACCCCGCCCGTGGCCACCACCTTCGCCTTGATGCGGTTCTCCCGCTCGATGCGCTGGACGATGCCGTCCACCAGGCCGACGTAGCCGTAGTAGATGCCCGACTGGATGGAGTGCACCGTGGACTTGCCGATGACGGTGCCCGGGCGCAGCACTTCCACCCGGGGCAGTTTCGATGCCCGCTGGAACAACGCCTCCACGGCGATGACCAGGCCCGGCGCGATCAGTCCTCCGAGATACTCGCCGTTGTCGGAGACGCAGTCGAAGGTGGTGGCGGTGCCGAAATCGATGACCACGCAGGCGGCGCCGAAGCGCTCGTAGGCGGCGACGCCGTTGGCGATGCGGTCGGCGCCGACGTCCTGCGGGCTGTCGTAGAGAATCGGCATGCCGGTCTTGAGGCCCGGCCCCACGAGCAGCGGCTTGACGCCGAAGAACTTCCGCCCGAGCTCGTCGATCATGCCCACCATGGGCGGCACCACACAGGAGACGATGATGGCGTCGATGTCGCCGGCGCCGATCCCCTGGGCCGCCGCCAGCGGCGCGATCAGGGCGCCGTACTCGTCCACCGTGCGTTGCGGCTCCGTCAGCAGGCGCCAGTGGGTCACCAGCTCCCGGTCGCGGTACACGCCCAGCACCATGTTGCTGTTCCCGATGTCCACGGCCAGCAGCATCTAGTGTCCTTCCGTTCCGTCCAGCAGGACGACGTCCCCGCTCACCACGCGCTCGGTCCGGCCGCCCTCGCAATCCAGCACCAGGAAGCCGCTTCCGTCCAGTTCCCGGACCCGTCCGGCACGCTCGCCGTCCGGCGTGTGCGCGCGCACCCGGCGTCCTTCCATGCGCGCGTAGCCGTTCCAGCAGCGTGCGATGGGCGCAAAGCCCTGCTCCTCGAACTCGATGTAGCGGTTCTCCATGTGGCGCACCAGGGAGCGGGTCACGCGCACCCGGTCCACGGCGGCGCCCGCCTCGTCCATCACCGAGGTGGCGCGCTCGCGGATTTCCGGCGGCATGAGCGCCCGCGGGTAGTTCAGGTTCACGCCGATGCCGACGATCACGAAGAGCGTGCGCTCGGACTCGCACGCCAGCTCACTCAAGACCCCCGCCACCTTGAGCCCTCCCAGCAGGATGTCGTTGGGCCACTTGATCCGGGGCGCGCGGGGAACGTGTTCCTTCAGGGTGTCCGCCAGGGCCACCGCGGTCAGCAGCGTGATCTTGGCGGATTCGGCGGGAGCGAGCCGCGGGCGCAGGATGAGCGAGATGTAGAGATTGACACCCGGCGGCGAAACCCAGCGGCGGCCCATCCTCCCCTGCCCCCGGGTCTGCGCCTCCGCGATGACGACGGCGCCCTCGGGCTCGCCGGCCTCGGCCAGCGCGTGGGCGGTGCGGTTGGTGGAGGCCAACTCCGGGTGCACGTCGACGCGGCGCCCGAGGCGCCGGGTGCCCAATCCGCGAAGGATCGCGGCCGCGGTCAATTCCCCGATCACAGTGCCTGAAGCTCCCGTATCCTTTCCAGGCTGCGGTTCAGTGCCTCGATCTTCTCCTCCATCTCGCGCGCCTTCTCACGCTCCCGCTCCACCACGTCCGGCCGGGCCTTGGCCGTGAAATTCTCGTTGGCGAGCTTCTTGCGCACGCGCCCGATCTCGGTTTCGAGCTTCTCCAGGGAGCGGTGCAGGCGACTGCTTTCCTCCTCCAGATCCACGGCGCCGTCCAGGGGTACATAGACCTGGGTGGTCTCGACGATGGCCGTGGCCATCCGCTGGGGCCGCACGCCTTGGGCAAGGTACTCCGGCGGCTCCGTCCGCGCCAGCGCGCACAACAGCGGCTCATGGGCGCGCACGAGGGCCAGGCGTTCCTCGGAGTCGGAGAGCATGACCCGGACCTTCCTGGAGGGCGGCACGTTCATCTCGGTGCGGAGGTTCCGCACCGCGCGGATGATGCCGCTCAGAAACGCCACTTCTTCTTCCGCGTCGGCATCCGCGGGAAACTCCTCGGCCGTCGGGTAGGGCTGGACCATGATGTCGCCGCTCCGCGCCGACGAGGGGTCCCGGGCGGTGACCGCGCCCCACAGCTCCTCGGTCACGAACGGCATCAAGGGGTGGAGCATCAGCAGGATGTTCCGAAGAACGGCGTGCAGCACCCGCTGGGTGGTGCCGGAACCGTCCGCGCCGTTGAGGCGGAGCTTGCTCATCTCGATGTACCAGTCGCAGAATTCGTGCCACGTGAACTGGTAGAGATGGTGCGCGAAATCGTTGAAACGGTACGCGCGGATGGCTTCGCGGGCGCGCTCGACGGTGGCCCTGAGGCGCGACAGGATCCAGCGGTCGGCCAGGTCGAGATCGACTCCGGCGAGATCGGCCGGCGCGCGGCGGGGTTCGGCGAGCACCTCGTCGTCGAGGTTCATGAGCGCGAAGCGCGCGGCGTTCCACAGCTTGTTGACGAAGTGCTGGTAGCCCGCGATGCGGTCCTCCGCGAGCTTCACGTCCCGCCCCATGGCGGTCATGGCCACCAGGGTGAAGCGGAACGGATCGGCGCCGTAGCGGTTCACCATGATCAGCGGGTCGATGACGTTGCCCTTGGACTTGGACATCTTCTGCCCTTCCTGGTCGCGCACCAGGGCGTGGATATACACGTCCCGGAAGGGCACTTCGTCCATGAATTTGAGCCCCATCATCATCATGCGCGCAACCCAGAAGAACAGGATGTCGAAGCCCGTCACCAGCGCGGCCGTGGGATAGAAGGCGGCAAGGTCCGCGGTCTTGTCGGGCCAGCCCAGGGTGGAGAAAGGCCACAGGGCGGAGGAGAACCAGGTGTCGAGGACGTCCGGATCCTGCACGAAGCGGTTGCCGCCGCAGGCGGCGCAGCGTTCGGGCGCGGTGCGCGCCACGAGAGGGACGCATTCGGGTGCGATGCGGCCGCCGCCGTCCGCGGCGAGCGACGGGTTGCACCCGGCGCAGTACCAGGCCGGGATCTGATGGCCCCACCAGATCTGGCGCGACACGCACCAGTCCTTGATGTTCTCCATCCACGCGAAGTACGAGTTCTTCCAGCCCTCGGGGATGATGCGTGTTTGCCCCGCGCGCACGGCCTCCATGGCAGGGTCCGCCAACGGCTGGATCTTGACGAACCACTGGGGGGTGAGGTAGGGCTCGATGGCCGTGTGGCAGCGGTAGCACTTGCCCACCGCGTGGCGGTAGGGCACGACCTCCGCCAGCAGGCCCGCTTCCTCCAGCTCCCGCACGATGCGCTCGCGCGCGGCGTAGCGGTCGAGTCCTGCGTAGCGCTCGACCCAAGCCGGCGCGGCACCGTCGCCGCGGGCGAACGCCTCTCCCCTTATTGCAGCGTCATCGTCAAGGATATTGATGACTTCCAGGTCATTCCTCAAGCCGATTTCGAAGTCGTTGAAGTCGTGTCCGGGGGTGATCTTCACCGCGCCGGTGCCGAACTCCGGGTCGACGAAGGCGTCCGCCACCACCGGGATCTCCCGGCCTGCCACCGGAAGCCGCGCGTGCCGGCCCACGATCGCCGCGTGGCGCTCGTCCTCGGGATGGACCGCCACGCCGGTATCGCCCAGCATGGTCTCGGGCCTGGTGGTGGCCACCACCAGCTCGCCCTCCCCCACCAGCGGATAGCGTACGTGCCACAGGTGGCCGTCCACCTCCTCGTGCACCACCTCGATGTCGGCCAGCGCCGTCTTGCAGCGCGGACACCAGTTGATCAGCCGTTCCGCGCGGTAGAGCAGCCCGTCCTCCCACAGGCGCACGAAGGCCTCGCGCACGGCCCGGGAAAGCCCCTCGTCCATGGTGAAGCGCTCGCGGCTCCAGTCGCACGAGACGCCCAGGGCGCGCAACTGCCGCAGGATCGTGCCGCCGGTCTCCTCGCGCCAACTCCACACGCGCTCGATGAAGGCTTCCCGGCCCAGGTCGGCGCGGCCCAGTCCCTCGTCCGCGAGCTGCCGCTCCACCACGTTCTGGGTGGCGATGCCCGCGTGGTCGGTGCCGGGCACCCACAGCACGTTGTGTCCGTCCATCCGGTGGAAGCGGCACAGGACGTCTTGGAGGGTGTTGTTCAGGGCATGGCCCATGTGCAGGGAGCCCGTGACGTTGGGAGGCGGAATCACCATGGAATACGACGGCGCGTCCGCGCCGCCGGGCGCAAAGTGCGCGGCCTCGGCCCAGCGCTCATACCAGTGGCTTTCCACCTCCTGGTGACTGTAAGACTTGGCGATTTCTCGGGGCATGGTATCCGCTTTCGGTCTTCGGTCCGGTTTCGGCCGGGCTGAGTTGGGCGATCCCCGTTTACGGCTCCTCGTCGGGATCGTCTACCACCTCGGTCAACTCGATGATCGCTCCGGCGGGCGACGGGTACTCCAGGGGCTCGTCCTCTTCCGCCGTGCCGGCTTCTGGCCGGTCCTCGGGCGCGGACGGCAACAGCGACCTCAACGCGGCTTCGAGGGCCGGGCCCTCCAGCGGTTTGGCCACGGCGGCCGTGCGGCCCTTGGGCCGGAGCGTGGGGGCCGGCCCGGTGTGCAGCCAAATGCTCGGAACCCGGAGGCGTGCGAGGACGCCGAGCACCTCCTCCACGGCACCGGCGCCCGCGTCCAGGCAATCGCGGTCCACGATCACGAGCACGTGGTCCGCCACGTCCTCCGCGCCGGACCAACGGTCCCGTGCGGTGACGTGATGCTCCGGAAACAGGAACTGCCGCAACGCTTCCCGCAGGATGGGCTGTCGCTCGATGATCAGGATGTCACCCATTTCAGCGCTGGTGTGGTGTCCCGTAGAATCCTGCGCGACTCATGCCGGGATTTTACGGGACACCACACGCGGTCCATAGTAGCAGACATCGCTCCGTCCGACGAACTTGACAACGGCGCTAACGCTGATACATATAAGGTCTTTCCCGTTCGTGCGAAAGTGGCGGAATTTGGTAGACGCGCAGGATTCAGGATCCTGTGGGAGCAATCCCGTGGGGGTTCAATTCCCCCCTTTCGCACCACCATCCCCAGGAAACGGAGTCCCCTCTGCCACAGCAAGACCATGAGAGTGATCTTCAGGTTTTTCTGACGGATATCGCTGAAGAATCCCTGGAAACCCGCGACTCGGTGGACCCCTACGGCTTTGTCGCCGACCAGTTGGCGCTGGTGGAGCAAAGGCTGGCTGAGTGCACCCGTTCGAAGGAGCCGGAGCTGACCCGTATCGCATCCCACCTGATCGGGGGCGGCGGCAAACGCATCCGGCCGGTCATCACCCTCCTCGCCTTCAAGGCGTTCCACGGCCGACGTGTGGACGACGTCGTGGACATCGCCACGGCCATGGAGTTGATCCATGCAGCGACCCTGCTGCACGACGACATCATCGACGGCGCGGAGTTCAGGCGCGGCAAGGAATCGGCTTTCAAGCGTTACGGCCTCACGCGCACGCTCGTGACCGGGGATTTCCTGTTCATCAAGGCGTTCGAGTTCGCCGGCAAGTTCGATGAGCAGGTGGTGCAGTGGACCGCGGACGCGTGTACGAGCCTGACCGAGGGCGAGATCCTGCAGGGCTCCTTCAACCGCAGCCGCACGGTCACCGCGCACGACTATCTCGAGATCGTCGAGCGCAAGACCGCCTCGCTTTTTCAGACGGGCGCCAAGCTCGGGGCCTACATCGCGGACGCGCCGTGCCAACAGGTCGAGATGGCGGCGAGCTTCGGGCTCAACCTGGGCATCGCCTTCCAGATGATGGACGACGTCCTCGACGTCGTGGGCCGGCGCGACCTGTTGGGCAAGTCCACCGGCATGGACCTGCGCGACGGCAACCCGTCGCTGCCCATCGTGCTCTCCCTTCTCGACGGACACAAGGCCGTCACCCAGGTGTTCCAGTCGCGGGAGCCCACGGAAAACGACATCCAGCGCGCTCTCGACGCCATGGGCAACGGCAGCGTCATCGAGCGTGCGCGGGATTTCGCCCGCAAGTACGCGCTCAAGGCGTGCCGCGAGGTCGACCGGTTGCCGGACTCGGTCGAGCGGGACGCCCTCAAGGGGCTGGCGCACCTGCTCACGGACCGCGATCGTTAATGCCCGCGCGCGCCCGGCTTGCCTCCCGCGATACCCAGGTCCGGAACATCTTCGATCGCATCGCCGGACGCTACGACCTGCTCAACCGGATCATCAGCTTCCGGCTCGATTCGCTGTGGCGCCGCAAGCTCATCCGCGTCCTGGGCCTGGCCGGCCGCCCGGCATCGGTCCTGGACATGGGCACGGGCACGGGAGCGCTGGCCCTGGACGCCTGCCGGGTGCTCGCGCCCGGGGCGCGGGTGCTCGGCGTCGATTTCTCGCGGGCCATGCTCCGGCGCGCCCGTGAACAGGCCGCGCGGACGGGTGTGGCATCACGGGTCGACTACGTCCTGGCGCACGCGCTGGCCGCGCCGGTGCGAAGCGAGGCGTTCGACGCGGTCATGAGCGCTTTCGTGCTGCGCAACGTGGGCGACCTGGAGTCATTTTTCCGCGAGTCGTACCGCGTGCTCAAGCCCGGCGGACAGGTGGCGTCGCTGGACATGTTCCCGCCGCCCCATGGGCTTTTCTCGCACCTCTACTGGCTTTATTTCGGGAGGCTCATGCCGCGCATCGGCGGTATGGTGAGCGGCGACCCCACGGCCTATCGTTACCTGTCGGATTCCGTGCGGTCGTTCGTATCGCCGGAGACGGTGGCGGAGACCCTTGTCTCGGCCGGCTTCGCGGAGACCCGCATCCGCCGGTACCTGCTGGGAGCGGTCTGTCTTCACATCGCCACCAAGCCCGGGAGAAACCCGAGGGAGGAAGCAACCGAGCCATGAACCCATACGGCGCGGCGTTCGTGATGTTTCTCTACCAGGTGGCGGTGGGCGGGCTGGTGGGCTTGTCGGCGACGCCCTTCAACGATCTGGAGCGAGGCTTCTACAAGTCCACCGCCGGCGTGCTCGTGGTCGCCGCGGTGCTGGCGCTGTGGGGGCAGATCGACATCCTCCCCGAACAAAGCGGGATTCGCGACGTCCTGGGAGTGCTCCTCCTGGCGGTCTTCACCCTCTTTCTGGTCCTGTACTTCGTGTCGCTGTGGGGGGAGCGGGGCTTTCTGCGCGCGCGTTTCTTCTCCGGCGCCATCCTGATCGGCCTCGCCGGCCTGATGGTCGCGTCCTACGGCTTCTCCGGCTCTTCCCTGGGTCCGGTCGAAGCGGTGTTCCTGCCGCTGAGCTTCGTCGTATCGGCCTTGCTGTTGGGGGCCGTGACGGTGGGCATGCTGATCGGCCACTGGTACCTGATCGAAACGGGTCAGAGCCTCGAGCCGTTCTTCCGCGTCTTCCGTTTCTTCGTCATCATGTTGGTCATTCAGACCGGCTTGGAGATGATCGGGACGGCCCTCCTCTATCTGTTCGGAACCGCCGCCACGGAGGCGACCGTGGAACGGCTCTTCAGCCACCACCTGATCCTGCTGTCATCGCGTTTCCTGGTGGCGCAGGCCGCGCCGCTGGCGCTTTCCTGGATGATCTGGAAGACCCTGACGGACTTCAAGAACACCATGGCGGCGACGGGGCTGTTCTACATCGCCCTGCTGGGGGTATTCGTGGGAGAACTGCTGTCGAGCCACATCCTCGTCCTCGCGGGCGGGTCGGCGCACTAGCTTGTTGGGGTCGTGTCCGGTTCTTCAGGCGCCGGCGCCTGGATGTCGCGTTCCAGCCGCGGATAGGTCTTGATCCTGGTGACCCGCAGCCCGTGTCCGGTCCAGCCGAGGTCGTAACCCACCACCATGCCCTCCCTGAGACCCTTGGGGGAGGTCACCGGGCCGGACATGCGCACCATCTGATAGGAAAACCTCACATCCCGGCCGCTGGCGGTGCGTACCACGCCGTTGTTCTTGCGGTGCGAGAGGCGCCGGATGATCCCATGATAGTAGAAATCCGGCCGTTCCTCGTCCGTCGCGTCTTCGAGGACCGCACCCTCCAGGCCGTCCTCGGCATCGTTTTCGCCCATGGCGGATCCTCCTTGCTCTCCTCCATCCTATCCTTACGGGTGTCGGACTGCAATGCGCCGGGCGACAAACGCGTCAGCCATGTCCTCGATCGGCCGACATAAACGTCGAATCCCATAACATCTTGAATATAAAGGGTATTTCCAGGTATCAGCGGTTTGGGGCGACAATTTTGTCGAAGCACGTCCGGAAAGAATTGTCGCAAATTCGCCTACTTACCGCTGGCACGAAAAGTGCGTGTAGGTACTGTCCATAGGCGACCCACGCCGACGGCCGACCATGAAACGCTGTTGCGCACGGGTGGTCGAGGCGTGTTGTTGATAGGTTGTTGATAAGTTTATTGACAAGTAGTCTCCAATTGAATAATATAGGGGCCATATGTTATCCACGGATGCGAAACCATCGGAACGACATATTCTAGCTGACGTATTCTCCCAGCCCGACGCACGGGAATTGGCGGATATCGCCGAAGAATTCTCCCTCGGCGAGCCTTTCTCCGCCGCGGGACTCCATCGTGAATCCGCCGAGGCGTTCTTCATTCTCGAGACCAAGCGAGGCAAGTTTCTCGTCTCCATCGAAGGGTTCAAGAGCGAGAACGAGGTCAAGCATGACATCGAGCTCCTCCTGTTCCTGCGGCGCCACGGCTTCCAGTGCCTGCAGCCCTTGAAGAGCCGGGGCGGGCAGCACTACCTTCAGGCCGACGGCCGGTTCATTTCGGCCAGCCGTAACATCGATGGGGCCGAGGTGCCCGTGGCGGATCTCACACGGGGACAGATTTCCGCCGCCGGACGCGTGCTCGCCGACCTTCATCTGATCGGCAGAGGGTACAAGAAGGGCGTGGAGAACCGTTTCTCCTTCCCCAGGGTCGCGGCGTTGTACCAGGACGTGCGCAAGATCCTGCCCGCGCACCTCAAGACCATCGTGCGGGTGCTGGATGACGAGGTCGGCTACCTTGAGTCCTACCTCGACAACAACCTCCCCAAGGGCATCATCCACGGCAATCTGTCCTGGGAGAGCATGAAGTTCAAGGGCTCGCGCCTGGTCGGGATCATGGACTTCGACAAGGCGTGCCGCGGAAAATTCATCTGCGATCTTGCCACGACCGTCAATGCCGTGTGCTACCACGAAGGACGTTACCGGCTGGACCGGTTCGAGGAACTGATCATGGGCTACGAAGGGCTGCGTCCCCTGTCGCTGCCCGAGTGGGACTCGTTCCCCAACGAGTTGCGTTTCTCGGCCCTGCGCACCGCCGTCACCAGCCTGCACGATTTCTACCTGCGGGATAACGGGGAGCGACAGCGGATCCAGAAGACCTTTCGCGATTTCTTCGAGCGGTTGCTGATTCTCAGGCGGGAGAAGGACGGGGGCATGGAGGACCTGCTGCTGTCCATGGCAACCGGTTACGACTACCGGAAGTACCAGAAGTCCAAGCCTTCCCGCTGAGGCATCCGCGGTCAGTTCCGCGACTCCGCCGAGCGCATCGCAGCGGACGACCTGAAAAGAGCAAGGCAGGCCAGCGCGAGGCCGGCCAGAAAGAGTATCAGGCCCCCGGTCAGCACGACGTAGAAGAAGTCCATCTTCACCCTGGCGGCGTCGTACTGCTCCCTCTCCTCATGGATGCGACCGAGGATCTCCCTGTTTTCCCGCGGCGTCCGTCTGCCAAACCCGCCGTCCGCTCCGAAATCGGCTCCAGCCGCCACTACCGCCCGGTAGTGGTTCACCTGCACGGAACCGACGATCCAGTTGCCGGCTCCCAACAGCACGAGCACCACACCGGTCACGAAACCGGGCTTCAGGTACAGGTCCTTGAGACTCATGGCGCATCGGACGGTACCGGAGCCGCAAGGGAAGTGCAAGAGAACGATGAAATGCTACGTGATCGGTGACGTGCACGGATGCCTGGAGGAACTGTCGGCCCTCGTCGCGAGCCTTCCCCTCGAAAGGCACGACACCCTCGTCTTCCTGGGCGACTACATCGACCGCGGCCCCGACTCGAAAGGGGTCGTCGACCATCTCACCGAGTTGAGCCGGCACGGCGAGCAGGATACCGTGTACCTGCGCGTCAACCATCAAGACATCATGCTGTCATACATGGCCTAGTCGGGCCGCAACGGCGACGCCTTACTCCTGAACGGGGGA